>CAYOEZ010000152.1:0-11973 GCA_964402955.1 uncultured Ktedonobacterales bacterium
AAGCTGGCTGCCGAGCTATCGCGTCGGGCGACAGGATGTACACTCTACATCCTCGATGAGCCGACGACGGGTCTGCACTTCGCAGATATTGATCGTCTCTTACAGGTGCTGAATCGGCTTGTTGATGCCGGCAACTCGATCCTGGTGATCGAGCACAATCTCGACGTGATCAAAACCGCAGATTGGATCATTGACCTGGGGCCAGAGGGCGGCGCCGCCGGAGGAATGATCATTGCCGAGGGCACGCCCGAAAGCGTCGCCTCCAACCCTGCCTCGTCAACCGGCCACTACCTGCAGCGGGTGTTGAGTCGCAGGGTAGAGGGTGGAGCGTAGAGGGAAGAGGGTTGAGGGCGCAGCTCAATCCGTC
Organism: uncultured Ktedonobacterales bacterium; assembly: GCA_964402955.1. Lineage (GTDB taxonomy): Bacteria > Chloroflexota > DTOL01 > DTOL01 > DAOUCN01 > CAYOEZ01. The sequence continues at coordinate 368 of CAYOEZ010000152.1, forward strand.
TTCCCGATACCCTATACCCTGTACCCTCCACCCTCCACCCTATCCCCTCGCACCCCTAACGTTCCAGCCCGGCCCTCGTCTTTGATGGTGAATACATCAGTTTATGTTGATTAAAGAGAGGTGCCGTATGCAGATCAACCTGGCTGCAGCAACTGGATCCAGGCTCTCGCGTATTCCCTGGCGCAAGTTCCTCGTCATCGCCGTCTTCCTGGTAACACTTGCATTCACGATCGGCATCGCGGAATTGGTCATCGGTCTGGTCCGCCCTGCTGCGGCCGATGATCCGGTAGCCCTCAGGACAATGCTGAGTGAGATATCCAGCGTCTCGTCGTCGGTTGACGCCGATCTGGCTGCTCTCGGCTTCACCAAGGATGGCAACAGTTCGGGGCTCAGGTCAGCCGGCGCGCTGACACCGACTATCGCCACCCAACCTCCCGTCATCACGTCCACAACGGCGCTAACGCCGATCGCCACGTCGACATCGACGCCTGTCCTCCCTGCCTGGGATCGCAAGGGACGTGTCAACATCCTACTGATGGGGCTCGATGGCAAGGCCAGTCAGGGGCGATTCCGCCGCGCCGATAGCATCATCGTCGCCAGCATCGACCCGGCCACCAACAGCGCCGTGCTCATCGGCATCCCGCGTGACCTCTACGTCACAATCAACTCACCCAAAGGCCAACTGCGCAACCGTATCAACACGGCCTATGTCTGGGGCGAACTGTACAACTACCCTGGCGGGGGGCCGGCACTGCAGATGCGCACGGTGGGTGAGGTCCTGGGCATACCCATTCACAATTACGTTTCGGTGTACTTCGATGGCTTCTCCAAGCTGATCGATGCCATTGGCGGCATCGACATCAATGTCCCAACAGCCATCAAAGACAACTACATGGGATATTCGTTCAGCGCCGGCATGCAGCACATGGACGGCAAGCGTGCTCTGCAATACGCCCGCTCCCGCTATTCGACAAGCGACTTTTCGCGTGGCCGTCGCCAGCAGCAAGTCGTTCTGGCCGCGGTTGAGAGAATGGCGAAGGCCAACATTCTGGCCAAGCTGCCTGCCATCCTGCCCACGGTCACAGACGCCTTCCGCTCCGACATGTCGATACCAGAATTGCTGTCCCTGGCCAGCCTGGGCTACAAGATTGATCGCAGCACGATCAAGACGGCGCAGGTTGACGAAACGATGTGCCAGAGCTGGTGGACGCCCGATGGGGCGGCCGTGCTCTTGCCCAAGTTCGACCGCATCAAGCCGATGGTAACGGCGGCCTTGCTGCCTGCAGCGCCCGTAGCTCTGACACCGTCGCCCGTCGCGACCACGCCGGCGCCAGCCACCGGCTCTGCCTCGACAGCAGCGACGCCAGTTCCGACCCAGTCGGCCACCGTTGCGCCCGCCTACCGCAGCGAACAGGCCAGGATCGAGATTCTCAATGGCACCAATACAATCGGTCTCGCCCGCCGCACCCAGACCTGGTTCGAGGGACAAGGCCTACAGGTGGTGCGCATTGCCGACGCCACAGGCATCTACAACCAGACCATGCTCTACTCAGACGGCACAAAGCCGGCGACCCGCGACGCGTTGGTCAGGCTGCTGAACATCCAGCCGCAGAACATCAAGGCGCTCAGCGCAGGCGGCGTCAACCTGCGGGTCGTTCTGGGCAAGGATGCCAAAGTACCGTAACCGTACACATGCTAAGCAGAAGCGAATTGCCGGCCGGCAATTCGCTTCTTTTTTGGGGATTGACTTTTGCGGATGATTGGGTTATGCTTTCAGTACTGACGACCGGCCACACTTTCTAGTCATTTGGGAGGTTCCGCGATGCAGAATACAATCGAGACGCCCTCAGAGATACCTTTGCAGACACCGCCGTCGCTCGAAGAGCGCAGCAGCTCATCTCTGACCTGGCGACTGGCGCAGATTGTCCTGGTCCTGGCCGCATCGTACCTGTACATCCTGTTTTCGTCAATCGGAGGTCTCCTGCAGCGCGACCGCTTGATGAGCAATCCGCACATGGTGCCAATGATTCAGACGGCCCTGCTCGGCATTGGCATTGGCCTGTGCATCGGCTTCGCTCTCAAGAGCTTCTCGAGCGGCCAGTGGACCATCTCAATTGACTGGCCAACGCTGATCATCAATCTGCTGGCTGCTGGCGCCTTTGCCGTCATCTCTTTCAGCTTTGCCATCGCCGCAGCGCGCAACACTGGCATCCTCATGGGGCCCTATCGCGACGCGACCTGGCTCAGCCCGCTCCTGCCCTTTGTCTGGATTGGGCTGACCCTGAGCGCTAGCGTAAAGTCTAAGGACCACTAGGAGCGCACGCCGGGCCTGTCGCGATGAGAGAGCAGGACTTTCTTCTGTCATTGACGGCTGCGCAGGCAGGGCATCGTACCTGGCTCGGGTGAGTGTCATCTTTCTTGATCGTGTAGGGCGCGGTCTCTCTACCGCGCCAGAATGAGGCTGTTTTCGCTCCTGGACGGCGCAAGAGAGCGCCTAACTACACGGATTTGGAAGGCTGGCGTTGTCTTCAGAAAAGATGACGCTCACCCGCCTGGCGCCCCTATTGCTTCAGGCAGTAGACTGTGCTATACTCCCATCAATTGAATAGGCGTTACACTGTTGGTGCCCATTGGCCCGGAAGCCAGGGCACAAAGTGCGAAGCCGGTGCAAGTCCGGCGCTGTCCCGCAACTGTGAGTCGGTCAGGAGGTCGGGTACGATACCCGACATAAAATCCGCTCCGACAAGCCAGGTCGCCCACCAATAGTGTTCTCCACACTACCTCGACGAAGGGGGTGAGAGCATGGGTCACGATCCGTAATCCATCCTATCCCCTTGTCAGATCAATCGACAAGGGGATACGTCTTTTTCGGACCCAGGTACTGGTTATCGCGAGCGCCATCGCCCGCACACAAGGAAATAATAAAGGAGACCATCTCAAATGTCCAATCGTTTGCTGCATATGGCCGTGCTGCTGTCTCTCGTCCTGGCTCTGCTGGCCGGCTGTGGCTCGACGCCGACGCCCACCACCCTGCCAGCGACGCCGACTCCCGCCCGGGCCGCCGCGCCTGCGCCAACGTCCACCCCGGCCGCTGCTGCCGCCTTCCCGCTCACGGTCACTGACGGAGCGGGCCGGTCTGTCACGCTCAAGGCGCTGCCACAGCGCATCGTCTCACTCTCCCCGGCAATCACTGAGTTGCTGTTCGCTGTGGGCGCAGGCAATCAGGTTGTCGGCGTCACCACCTTCTGCAACTACCCGCCCGAGGCAACATCACGCGAAAAGATCGGCGGCTATAGCGCCAAGACCATCAGCATCGAAAAGATCGTTGGCCTTAAGCCTGACCTGGTCGTGGCCGAAAGCAGCATGCACGCCGACGTCATCAAGGCCCTCGAGCCGCTGGCCATCACCGTTCTGGCCGTCAAAGGCGCCTCGCTCGGCGACGTCTATGCCAACCTCGAGCTTCTGGGTAGGCTGACAGGCCACAGCGACACGGCAACCACCGTCGTCGCCAACATGAAGGCAACCATCAAGAGCGTGACCGACAAGGTCGCGACCATTCCTCAAGACAAGCGTGTGAGTGTCTTCTGGGAAATCTGGGACGAGCCGCTGATGAGCGCCGGCCCGTCATCCTTCCCTGGTCAGATCCTCGAGCTGGCCGGCGGCAAGAACATCTTTGCCGACGTCAACAAGGACTACCCGACAGTTAGCGCCGAGGACATCCTCAAGCGTAATCCTGCTGTCATCATGGGGCCCGATACGCACGCCGACAAGCTGACAACCAGCCTGATCACCAGGCGACCGGGATGGGAGAGCGTCGATGCGGCAAAGAAGGGACGCATCTACCTGATCAATGGCGACACGTCGTCCCGGCCGGGGCCACGCCTCGCCCTGGCGCTGCAAGACATCGCCAAAGCTCTCTATCCCGACCTGTTCAAGTAAGGACGCCAACACGGGCGGCAGCTTCCGTTCACGACCGTCAACAATGGAAGCCGCCATACCGCAAGGAATATGATGAGTAGACAGCGCTATCTTCTCTTTGTTGCCATTCTCTGCGCCACGCTGCTTCTGGCAATGGTCGCCAGCCTGGCGGTCGGCTCTGTCCAGATCGCACCCGGGCAGGTCCTGGACGTGCTGCTCAGCCGCTCGGCAGCAGTGGACGCCACGGCGCATGCCATCGTCTGGGACCTGCGCCTGCCGCGCTTGCTCCTGGCCATGCTCGTCGGCGGCGGACTGGCTGCGGCCGGCGCTGCCTTCCAGGGACTCTTCCGCAACCCACTGGCCGATCCTTATGTCGTGGGCGCGTCAGGCGGCGCGGCGCTGGGCGCCACCCTGGCCATCGCCGCTGGTCTCAAGATCAGCGGCGCCGGGCTTGGGCCAGTCCCCTTTGCCGCCTTCGTGGGCGCGCTGGGCGCGGTCGCCATTGTGTACTTCATCGCGCAGGCGGGAGGCATGGCGTCGGCCATGACCATGTTGCTCGCCGGCGCAGCGCTCAGTACCATTCTCTCCGCGCTTGTCACGCTCGTCATGACGCTCAACGATCGCAGCCTGCACGAGATATTCGGCTGGATTCTCGGTGGCTTGTCGGGACGCGGTTGGCCGCAGCTACAGGCCGTATGGCTCTATCTCATCGCTGGCTCGCTGGCGCTGTGGTTGCTTTCTCGCCCGCTCGATGCACTTTCCTGTGGCGAAGAAACAGCGCAGACGCTCGGTCTCCCCTTGGCGCAAGCGCGCACGGCGATCGTGGCCGCCGCGACCATCACAACGGCCGCTGCCGTCGCCGCAGGCGGGACGATCGGTTTCATCGGACTGATCGCTCCCCATGTGGCGCGGCTCATCGTGGGCTCCAACCACGCGCGCCTGATTCCCGCCAGTGTGCTCATCGGCGGGCTGTTGCTCGTTCTGGCCGATGACGTTGCCAGGATCGCGCTCGCACCTATCGAGATTCCTGTTGGCGTCATGACGGCATTGCTCGGCGGGCCATTCTTCCTTTACCTGTTGAAGACCAGGCAGCGTGAGCTTGGAGGCTGGAAATGACAGCACTCGAAAGCCAAAGCATCACTCTTTCGTACAATGGTCACCCTGTGGTGCGTGACGTGTGCCTGGCGGCCAACAAGGGCGAAGTGCTGGGCTTGATCGGGCCCAATGGAGCCGGCAAGACCACCGTCCTACGCGCCATGGCGCGCATGATGCGCCCCCGCCAGGGAACTATCCTGCTGCAGGGTCACAACGTATGGAACATGTCATCACGCAGCGTCGCGCAGCGCCTGGCCCTGGCGCCGCAAATGGAAAGCGGTTCCTGGCCGCTCACCGTCGAGCAGGCCGTCACCCTGGGACGAGCGCCCCACCGTGGCTGGTTCCTCCCCCTCTCTGCGCAAGATCATGCTGCGGTTGACCGGGCGCTCGAACGCACCGGCCTGCTTGAGCTGCGCGAACGGCCCATCGCCCAGCTTTCGGGCGGCGAACAGCGCCGCGTCGTTTTGGCCCGCGCCCTGACCCAGGAACCGCATGTCCTCCTTCTCGACGAGCCGACAGCCTACCTGGACTTGAAATACCAGGCTGAAACACTCGAGCTTGTGCGCGAGCTGGCCCACCATGACGGTATGACGGTCGTCATCACGTTGCACGACCTGAACCAGGCCGCGCTGTGCGCCGACCGCCTGGCGCTCCTGGCCGACGGCAAGTTGCTGGGCGTCGGCCCTGTAGCCACCATCCTCGTGCCGGGGCTGCTCGCCGAAGCCTACCGCGTGCCCATTACCGTCAGCATCCATCCCATCTATCACACACCCATGGTCATTCCCATGATCAGCCGGGCTTAACATATGAACGGATCTCCTGCCACAACGCACTCTCGGGCGCAGGCGCGCGGCCAGGCCACGCTGCCCGCCACGTGCGGCGAGTTGGTGCAGGGAGCGCTCGATGGTGTACCCTGCCTGGTCTCATGCCCCATTGACTTGTGGGCAAGGGCAGACGTCGTGCTGGCAGAGAGCGAGACGTGGCAGACACCCGACGATGCGCCTAAAGCGGCCGCGGCTGTGCGAGCCGGGCTTGCACTGCTTGGCCGCGCACAGGATGGGGGCGCGTTGCGGCTCGCCTCACCAATCCCCCGCGGCCGCGGCTACGGCAGCAGCACCGCCGACATTAGCGCAGCTTTGTACGCGCTGGGCTGCGCTCTGGGGCGGCCTTTCACAGCGCAAGAGGTGGCCCATCTCGCCGTCAACATCGAGCCTAGCGACAGCACCATGCTTCCCGGGATCGCGCTCTTCGACCACCGTCAGGGCAGCTTCTATGAGTTGCTGGGCGCGGCGCTGGATGTCACTGTGCTTGTGCTTGACCCGGGCGGCGAAGTTGACACCGTCGCTTTCAACCAACAAGACCTGTGCGCCAGCCTGCGCCTGCTGGCGTCAGAGCATAGCGACGCCTTTAGCACCCTGCGCCAGGCGATTCGCAGCGCAGACGTTGCCGCGCTTGGCCACGCAGCGACCGTGAGTGCGCGGGCGCACCAGACCATTCTACACAATCCGCTCCTCGACCAAACGCTGGCAATAGCCAGAGATATCGCGGCCGCCGGCGTCTGCCGGGCGCATAGCGGTACTATTCTCGGCATCTTGCTCGACCCTGCCCATGTAGACGTGGCAGATGCAGCGGCCTACGTGCGCCAGCGAGTTGGCGCATCTGTCACCGTTGCCCAACACAAAATCGTCGGTGGCGGCCCTGTCTCGCAACAGCAGACCACCGATCACAGGAGAACGCCGTGACACTCGACACACTCATTTCATCAATCACCCCGCTCGACGACAAAGCAATGAGCGCGGCACGCGCTCGCCAGGATATGCTGACCAAGCCCCAGGGCAGCCTGGGCCGGCTAGAGGCATTGTCCATTCAGATCGCCGGCATCAGAGGCCAGCCCATTCCTCATATCACGCGTAAAGCCATCGTCACCATGGCCGGCGATCACGGCGTGGTTGCCGAAGGAGTCAGTGCATTTCCGCAAGAAGTCACGCCGCAGATGGTCGCCAACTTTCTGGCCGGCGGCGCAGCCATCAATGTGCTGGCCCGCCACGTCGGCGCAAAAGTGTTCGTGGTCGACATGGGCGTTGCCGCAGACATGGCGCCCCATCCCGACCTCATCGACATGAAGGTCGCCCATGGCACGAACAACATCGCGCGCGGCCCGGCCATGACGCGTGAGCAGGCCATTCAGGCGCTTCTGGCCGGACAGGCCGTGCTGGAAAAGGTATACGCAGCCGGATTGGACATTGTCGGCACCGGCGACATGGGCATTGGCAATACCACGCCCTCGGCAGCCATCGCCGCTGTATTCACCGGCAGACCAGCTCTCGACCTCGTCGGGCGCGGCACCGGTGTCGATGACGCAGGCATGGCCCGCAAGCGCGCCGCCGTTGATCGCGCCGTGTCCGTCAATCACCCCGACCCCAGGGACGCGCTCGATGTGCTCAGCAAAGTCGGCGGCTACGAAATCGCCGGGCTGGCCGGCCTGATCCTGGGCGCCGCCGCTCGGCACATCCCGGTCATGGTCGATGGCTTCATCTCCACCGCCGCCGCCATGATTGCCGTCGGCCTGGCGCCGCAGACGCGTTCATACCTGATCGCCGCTCACCGTTCCAGGGAACTCGGGCACAAGGTCATGTTGGAATGGCTGGGCCTCGACCCCCTGCTGGACATCGACCTCCGCCTCGGCGAAGGCACCGGCGCCGCCCTGGGCATCTCCCTCGCTGAAGCATCGTGCAAGATTCTGGCGGAGATGGCGACGTTCGGCGAAGCGAGTGTATCGGAAAAAAGCGAGTCATGAGAGAGCAAGTGACCGCGTTCATGGTCGCCATCCAGTTTCTGACGACCTGCCCGCCCCTCCTCCGGCGTCTCTTCGAGCCGCTGGAGTTGGGCCGGGCCGTGGGCTACTTCCCGCTGGTCGGGGCGCTGCTGGGTTTGGCGCTGGCCGGGCTTGCCGCCGGCCTGGGGCTGATCTTCCCGACCGGCGTCGTCGCCGCGCTGGCGCTTGTCGCCTGGGTGCTCATGACTGGATCGCTGCACGTGGATGGCTTTCTCGATGCGTGTGATGGCCTGTTCGGCGGCTTCACCGCCGACGAACGGCTGCGCATCATGCGCGACGAGCGCGTTGGCGGCTATGCCCTCTCCGGCGGCGTCCTTCTGTTCATTGTCAAATATGCTGCGTTGGCCAGCCTGGGCGGGTTTGCACCCGCCCTCCTGCTGGCGCCGGTGCTTGGCCGCTGGGCCATGGCCGCGGGCGTGGTCGCCTTTCCCTATGCGCGCGCCAAGGGACTGGGCCGCGACATGAAAGATCAGGCACAGCCCCGCCAACTCATCCTGGCGACGGGCATCGCACTCATCATTGCTCTTGCCATCGCCTGGCTCTCTGCATCATACGTGGCATTACTCGCCTGCGCCGTCGCAGCGGTCGCGACCGTGGCGGTGGCGCGTTTCACCATACAGCGCATCCCTGGCCTCACCGGCGACATTTATGGCGCGCTGTGCGAGGTTGTCGAGGTCTGCGTCCTCCTAACCTTCGTCGCCGGAGCCGTGCGATGACACTAGAATTTCCCGGCGTGACGCTCACCTGCACCGCCGAGTTCGCGCACGTCCAGAGTGACCAACCACTCTTTATGTTGAGTCCAGCCGCCGGCGGAGAACTGATCGGCCAATGTGTACGCACGTGCATGCAGGAGGCGCTGGCATGAGCATCAAACGCGGGGTTGTCCTGCTGCTGGCCCTGCTTATCGACCTCTTCGTGGGCGATCCCCCCAACCGCTTCCACCCGACGGCCTGGATGGGTACATTCATCGCCAGGGCGCAACGCCGCGCGCCACGCCAGGGCAGAGCAGCGCCGTTTGCATATGGCACAGCCATTGCCCTTGGTGGGGCGAGCGCCGTCGCCGCTATCAGCCGCGTCTTTACAGCGCTTCTTGATCGCCTCCCCGCTATCCTGGCATGGCCTTTGGAAGCCGCCGTGCTCAAGAGCACGTTGGCATGGCGCGGCCTGCGCACAGCCGCCGGCGAGGTTGAAACGGCGCTGGCGACAGATTTGCCCGAAGCGCGCCGCTTGCTGAGCTGGCATTTGGTCAGCAGAGATACGGCGCAGCTCGATGCATCCCAGGTTGCCGCCGCTGCCGTCGAGTCGGTGGCAGAGAACACGTCCGATGGCGTGGTTGCGCCCATGCTCTATTACATCAGTGGCGGGTTGCCCGCCGCGCTCGCCTATCGCTACCTGAACACGGGCGACGCCATGCTCGGCTACCACGATCCAGAGCACGAGTGGCTGGGCAAAGCCCCCGCGCGTATCGACGACCTGGCCAATCTGATCCCCGCCCGCCTCACCGCCCTGCTCCTGGGCGCCGCGGCGACGCTGGTGGGCGAGAACGGCGCCAACGCCCGCCGCATCTGGCAGCGCGACCACGCCAAGACCGAGAGTCCCAACGCCGGCCATCCTATGAGTGTCATGGCAGGAGCGCTGAGCATTGAGCTGGAAAAGGTCGGCCAGTACCGCCTGGGTGAAGGCCAACAGCGGGTCGCCGCGGAGGACATCGGCCGCGCCGTGCGCGTGATGAACACGGCCACGCTGCTGGCCGGCGGCGCTCTGATCGGGGCGTCCGTCTGTGCTGGACTGTGGTTGGGGAGAAAGAAGCGATGACATCTGCGACCTACCTTGCCGTTCCGGCAGCCCGGCCAGAGGTGATGGCCACCGCGACGGCTCAGCACGGCGCATTCGACTATGCCGAGCTGGCGCAGATGCGCCTCTCGCCCGACGCGGTGCTCGATTTCTCGGTCAACAGCAATCCCTACGGCCCGTCGCCGGCTGTAGCAGCGGCGCTCCTGCAGGTCCCGCTTGACCGCTACCCCGATCGCGAAGCGCTGGCTCTGCGCGCCGCATTGTCTGAGCGCCTGGGCGTGTCGCCCGCGCAAATTGTCGCCGGCAACGGCGCCGCCGAGCTAATACACATGATTGCACTGGCGTTTGTGCAAGCGGGCGACCACGTCGTCGTGGTGGGGCCGACCTTCGGCGAGTACACGCGCTCCTGCCGCCTGATGGGGGCAACCGTTCACACCTGGGAAGGCCTGGCCGACGATGCATTCGTCATCGATGGCGAAGCGCTTGCCTATCTCCTGCAATCGACGCAACCCCGTCTCGTGTTCTTATGCCGGCCCAACAACCCGACCGGAACCATGCTGCCGCTCGATGTGGTGGCTGCATGGGCCGACGCCTCGCCGCAGACGCTTATTGTGGTCGACGAGGCATACCTTGCCTTCGCCGGCGGCGCACCATCGTGCCTGACCCTCGGGCTGCCCAACATCCTTGTTCTGCGCTCCATGACCAAGGACTACGCGCTCGCCGGATTGCGGCTGGGCTACGCGGCCGGGCACCCACAAGTCGTTGACGCCTTGCTGCGCGTGCGGCCGGCCTGGAACGTCAGCGCGCTGGCGCAAGCAGCCGGACTGGCTGCACTGGCTGACCAACCCCATTTGCAGCGCACGCTGGCGCTGCTGCGCGACGCCTGCGCCGACCTCCGGCAGGCGCTGGCGCAGCTCGGTCTGCCGCCGCTGCCGTCCACCGTACACTTCTTCCTGGTCGGGGCCAGCAATGGCGGCGTCTTGCGGCGCAAGCTCTTGCAGCGCGGCATTCTGGTGCGCGACTGCGCCTCATTTGGCCTGCCCGCCCATGTGCGCATCGCCACGCGGCAGCCGGAAGACAACGCGCGCCTCATCAGCGCCCTGCAAGAGGTATTGACGTGATTCGACTTCTCCTTGTCCGTCATGGACAGACCGCCTGGAGCGCCGAACGGCGCTATCAGGGTTCAACGGATGTGCCGCTCAATGATACCGGTCTGCGCCAGGCGGCAGCCCTTGGCCGCCATTTCTCCGGCCAAAAGATTGACGCCATTTACAGCAGCATGCTACAGCGTGCCTTACAAACGGCTTCAGCTATCAGCGAGACGACCGGCGTCGCCATCGTCCCCGAGCCGCGTTTTCGCGAGACATCGTTTGGCCTCTGGGAAGGCAAGACATACAGCGAGCTGCAAACGCAATGGGCCGAGCACTTGACCGCCTGGCGGCTTGACCCGATGACCAACACCCCGCCGGGCGGCGAGAGCCTGGCGCAACTCCTGCAGCGCGCCGGAGACGGCATCGAGGCCATCGCGCGTAAGCATCACGACGAGACTGTCATGATCGTCGCCCACGGCGGAGTCCTGCGGGCTGTGATCTGCTATGCCCTCGGTCTGCCCTCCGCCGCTTTCTGGCGCATCGAGCTTGGCTCGGCCAGCATCTCGGAACTGCACCTCTACGGGGATACGACGACGATTTCCTTGCTCAACGACCGCCATATTCTTGGCAACACGGCCGTCGAGCAAACCAACTGAGGCAAGAAATGGCATCGAAAATGCTCATGCTCCAGGGCACAAGCTCATCGGCCGGTAAAAGCCTGCTGACGGCAGCCCTCTGCCGCATCTTCACCCGGCGCGGCATGAAAGTCGCCCCCTTCAAGGCGCAGAACATGTCGAACAATGCCGCCGTCTGCCCCGATGGCTCGGAGATCGGGCGCGCCCAATACGTGCAGGCTATCGCCTGCGGCATCG
>CAYOEZ010000153.1:0-4239 GCA_964402955.1 uncultured Ktedonobacterales bacterium
ACATGATCAGTTGTTAAGGTTCGCACCCAAAGTGCAGTATACAAGGTCGGGTTTCCATACCCGACGCCCCCCATCCCCCAATTCTGGGGGAGCATTGCCTGTACAGGTCGGGTTTTCAGTGCCCGACGAAACCAGCGAGTAGGTCGGTTTCCATACCCGACAAAGCCAGCATGTGGGTCGGCGCTGCTCGCACATCAAGCCCCTTGCGTGCTGTGTCACACATCTGTTATAATCACATGTGGGAGGGTAGTTGCCTACCCTCATTATGTATCTTGGGAGGGAATAGCAATCGTGAGGCGAGACACCATGTTCGTTCTGTTGAGCCTGTTGCTGATTGTTTTCGTCGTAGCTGCGTGTGGAGCGACCCCGACGCCAACGGTAGTTCCTTCGCCAACCAGAACTGCGCTCCCCACTTTCACGCCTGCGCCCACGCGCACGCCGACGCCGAAGTTCTCGCCGACTCCCACTGTGACCAACACACCGGTGGTCACGGCCACGCCAACGGCTGCGCCGACGAACACGCCCAAGCCCACCGACACGCCGCGGCCGCCGACAAACACGCCGGTTCCGCCGCCGCCACCCGCGCCGCCAACGAACACACCGCTCCCGCCACCCACGCCGACGCCCGGCAAACAATTCAGTGCAGTCCTCTTCGGGACAGAGCCAAACTGCGGCAACTCATGGATTGACGGCACTGTCTACGACGCCAGCTCCCAGCAAAAAACGGGCGCGGTGATCTGGCTGAGCGACGCCAGCGGCAACTATCGCGATGGCTTCATGAGCACCAATGATAATACCGGCGCCACCGGCGGACAGAAAACTCCCGGCTACTACAGCATCACGATCGGCCCTGGTATGAGGACAGGCAAGTGGTTCGCTGTGGTCGTCGATTCCAAAGCGGCTGTCAAAGCAGGTTCGCAGAAGGAACTGTCTGATCGTTTCCTCTTCGACATCGACGGTGACCCGACGACCTGCAAGCCCGGCGGCGGCGGTCGCCAGCACTGGATCATCGACTTCAAGCAGAATTTCTAGCGACACATCAGGCAGACGTCCGCAGCATGACATGCTGCGGACGGTTTCCAACTGGGATGACTGTTTCTGCGACTGAGATTCGCCTGGCAAGAGCAAATCGAGTCATCGTGTGCGCCGATGCCCTTACCGTCGACCTGGCCGATGGGCGCACCATTTCCGCGCCGCTTGCCTGGTATCCACGCCTGCTCCATGGTTCGGTAACCGAACGTCGCAATTGGCGACTCATCGGTGAAGGCGAAGGCATCCACTGGCCGGATCTCGACGAAGACATCAGTGTCGAAAACCTCATCTTGGGCCAACCATCTGGTGAGAGCCAACGGTCCTTCAAAGAATGGCTTGAGACGCGTAGCGGAAAGAGTCCGGCATAGCAAGCGACCGTTCATTTCTGGCATCCTCGCACTACACATGCACCATGCCTGCAAGCCATCTGCCATGTGCAGACAGCCCACCACGAGGTGAAACCCATGCGACGCTTGATCGTCAATGCTGATGACTTCGGCATGTGCTCCGGCGTGGTCCACGGCATTCTGCATGGCGTCCGTCACGGCATCATCACCAGCACAAGCATCATGCTGACCGTTCCGGCCACGCAGCTCGCGCTCGAGCAGGCGCACGCCCACCCCGAATTGGATGTCGGCGTTCATCTGACCTTCACTGAAGGCTGGCCGCTCCTCTCTCCCGAGCACCTGCCCAGTCTGATCAACGAGCAGGGGCGGTTCCTGACCGCTCAGGAGTGGCTGGCGACCGGGCGCAAGCCCGATATCGGCGAGCTGCGCGTCGAGTTCAAGGCGCAAATCGAGGGCGTGCTTGTCACGCAGATCAACGCCAGCCATCTCGACCTGCATACATCCATCGGCTATATGCTGCCCGATGTCTTCGCGCTCACGGTCGACCTGGCAGCCCAGTACGGCTTGGCCATGCGCTACCCTCTTGGCGACGCGGCGCAGGAGATGGTCGCTGGCGTCGCCGCGGCGGCAGGCATCCCACCAGCTCAGGTGCATGCCTTGATCGACAACTACCGGCGCATCGTCGCCGAGCGGGGCGTGAAGCATCCCGACCGCTTCGTCGAAGCGTTTCCGGCGCATAATTCTGACCCGGTCGCCCTGGCCGACCTTATCCGCAGCCTGCCAGAGGGCGTGACCGAGTTCCTCACGCACCCCGCCTTCGCGCGCGGCTCGCGCCGCTACCTGCGCGACAAAGCCGCACAGCGCGCCGCCGAATTGACCGCGTTGTGCGATCCCAGGGTCAGAGCCGCCGTCAGCGAATCCGGCATCGAGCTTGTCAACTTCCGCCAGTTGTGAGATAATCGCCTCGGTAAAACGAGGAGGAAAACATGAAGCTACTTGAGACCGGCCCCGACATCGTCTGGCTGGGCCACGATTCTTTCAAAATCAGTGGCGAGCAGGTGATCTTCATTGACCCCTACCGGATCGATCAGAGTGATCGCGCCGATATTGTTTTGATCACACACAGCCACAACGACCATCTCTCGCCCGACGACATTGCCAGGGTCAGCACGCCCGACACGGAGTTTGTCGCTCCTGCTGAATGCGCCGCCAAATTGCCCGGTCGCACACTCCACATCGTGAAACCGGGAGACAAAGTAACCGTCAAAGGCATCGCCATCGAAGCCATCCCCGCCTACAATACCAACAAGTTCCGCTCGCCCGGCGTGCCCTTCCACCCCCAGCTAGACGGCAAGGTGGGCTTCATCGTCACGGTCGGCGGCGTGCGCATCTACCATGCAGGCGACACCGATTTCATCCCCGAGATGAGCCACATCACCTGCGACATCGCGCTGCTGCCGGTCAGTGGCACGTACACGATGACCGCCGAAGAAGCTGCACAGGCGGCCAACGTGATCAAAGCAAGGATGACCGTTCCCATGCACATCGGCTCGATCGTCGGCAACGACAGCGACGCCGAGCGCTTCCAGAAGCTTGTGCGCGGTCCCGTCACCATCATGAAAAAAGGAGCGTAGAGCAGAACATCATGACAATGACCATGCGCGAGCGCATTCTTGCCGTCTATCAGGGCAAGCAACCTGACGTCGTCCCCTACATGCTCGACCTCTCTCACTGGTACTACCAGAAAAACCAGCTACCCTGGGACCTGAGTATCTCCTACGACAAGCCGGAATACGACCTGATCGACTATCACAAGAAGCACGGGGTTGGCTTCTATGTGCCCAACCTGGGATCGTTCTATTCGGCGCGCTACGGCGACGACGTGACGTCGGAGTGCGTCAAGACGAGTGTCAACGGCTCGCCGGCCATTACCTGGCGCTATACGACACCGCTGGGCAGCATCGAGCGCACGCGCGTCTGGGAGCCCGGCTCCTATTCCTGGGCCATCCACAATTGGTCGCTCAAAACCGAGAACGACCTGCGCATCCTGGCCTATGCTCTCGCCAGCCGTACCTATGCTCCCATCTGGTCCCACTACAACGACTGGAACGACTACATCGGCGACATGGGCATTACCTACATGCTCGTGGGCTACAGCGCTATGGGCTATATCCTCAACTATTGGATGGGCAATCAGGCGGCCGTCTACGCCTGCGTCGATTGGCCCGATACCATGCACGAAGTCGTTGACGCCATCAACAACAACTGTCTGAAGCTGATCGATCTGGTGGCCGAATCGCCTGCTGAGATCATCTGCATGGGAGACAACTTCTCCAGCGACTTGCAGCCGCCGTCCTTCTACAACATCTGGTCGCGCCCGTACTACACCGAGGCCATCCGTCGCCTGCACGCCGCTGGTAAGTACACTGCCGTGCACATCGACGGGCGCCTGCGCGGCGCGATCACGATGATCCGCGACAGCGGCGCCGACGCCGCCGATGCGGTTACCCCCATCCCCACCGGCGATCTGACGCCGGCGCAGTGCCGCGCTGAAGCAGGGTCGGAGTTCATCCTGTCGGGAGGCATTGCGCCTGCGCTCTGGCTTCCCAACGTGGACATCAAGGCCTTCGAGCGCGCCGTGATCGAGTGGCTCGATCTCAAGAAGATCAGCCCGCGCCTCATCGCCAACGCCGGCGACCAGGTGCCGCCCGGCGCCGAGGAACGACGAATAACGCTCATGCGGGATTTGGTCGAGGAGTACGGCCGGTACTAGAATGCCACAAGGTCCCCGTGAATGTCCCCGCACATGTTCCCGTGAATGAATTCACGGTCTGACATGGAAAACATGCCGAGGCATGTT
>CAYOEZ010000153.1:4339-11960 GCA_964402955.1 uncultured Ktedonobacterales bacterium
GGAAACGTGCTCGAGCACGTTTGGTCATAGCAGACGCCGGGATTCATCCGGCGGGCGGGCATCCGGCGGACGGTCATCCGGCGGGCGGGCATCCGGCGGGCGGGCGTACATGTCCCCGCGCATGTTCCCGTGAATGAATTCACGGTCTGACATGGAAAACATGCCGAGGCATGTTGCGCACAGCGCGCGGCAACGGGGAAACGTGCTCGAGCACGTTTGGTCATAGCAGACGCCGGGATTCATCCGGCGGGGGGGAGCATCCGGCAGCCACGCCGGCGGCCCGTGGGAGGAGACGAATGCCTTTCTGGCGCACCTTCTACCATTTAGTGTGGACAACCAAAAACCGCGCGCCGCTGATCGGTCCTACCATCGAGCCGCGCCTGTATGCCTACCTGATCCACAAAGCCGCTGAGCTTGGCGCCTACACCTATGCCGTCAACGGATGGAATGACCACGTGCATATGATCATCGCCATTCCCCCCAGCGTATCGGTGGCACAGTTGGTCAAGCACCTCAAAGGGGCATCGTCACACGACCTGAATCAGGAACAGCCAGACGAGCACTTCGCCTGGCAGCGCGGGTATGGCGTGCTAACCATCGGCCAGCGCCAGCGGCCCGACGCCGACGCCTACGTGAGGCGCCAGAAGGAGCACCACCGCAATCACACGGCGGTTGCCTGGCTAGAAACGTGCACCGAGGACGACGAGGGGCCGGCAGATCGCGCCGGGTGGCCACTGCAAGCAGTACCCGCCGGGGGCGCCGAACGGCAAGCGGCGCCCGCCCTGCACGACGAGCGGCCAAACTACGTAGTCCCAAACGAGCAGCCGCAATTCTGACCATTGGCGCAAAGCTGACCCCTACGCTATACCGAATTGCGAAGGCCCGCAGTCAGCTAAGACTGCGGGCCAATTCGTTCTTCCTTGATCCGATTCATTGTGGCTGGGGGAGGAGGATTCGAACCTCCGCAACAAGATCCAAAGTCTTGGGTCCTACCGCTAGACGATCCCCCAACGCTCTCCTATTATACCACAGGCCCTGCGTGTTGACAACACCAGATCGATGGTGTATCATGCCGTTGTGGCTGAGTTAAGTGACACCTCATGGAGGTCTGCCCCATGGACAGCGGCCAAGTGGCATCTCTGGCCCCAAACGTCAAGCTGGTTGGCCTGTGGGTTGCAGCCATTCTAACCCTGATGGTCTATAGCCATCTGGTCAAAGACAATCCCCTCTCGCGTCTCGCCGAGCACCTCTTTGTCGGGACGGCAGTGGGGTACGCCGTCGTGTTGGCCTACTATAACGTCTTGTGGCCAAAGCTGATTCGCCCCCTGGCCAACGATCCCCAGAGCAATCTCGTGCTGCTAATTCCTGCGCTCCTGGCCGTGCTGCTGCTACTACGGCCAATCGCCCCACTGCGCGCCCTGGCGTCGTTGCCGCTGGCCGTCATCGTGGGTGTGGGCGCTGCCCTGGCCGTCGCCGGAGCCGTCGCAGGCTCACTTCTGCCGCAAGTCAGCGCGACCATGCTGTCGCTCGACCCGGGGCAGCCGCGCAGCGTGTTCATTAACAATCTGATCATTATCGTCGGCGTCGTGAGCACGATCCTTTATTTCTTCTTCACGGCAAAGCAGAAGAGCCTGCCCGGAGCCGGCCTGCGCATCGCCTCGACGATTGGCAAATGGACGATGATCCTGGCCTTTGGCGCCGTTTTCGCCACAACCGTGACGGCGCGCCTGGCGCTGCTTGTCGGCCGCGCCCAATTCCTCCTGGGCGACTGGCTGGGGCTGATCAAGTGACATCCAGGCGCTTCCTGGTGCGATTGGGCGTAGCGTATTGCGTTGTCGTTGTGCTCATTGTACTGGCTATCGGCCCCTATTTCAGCGTGGGCTGGGATGCACAGATTTTCGCCGGCGTTGGTCGCGCCGTTATCAGCGGCAGCCCTTTTGACCTGTACCAGGCGTCACGCCAGGTCTGGGGCGACTGGGGCTTCCCTTACCCACCGCTCTATCCGCACTTGCTGGCCCCGTTTGTCGCCATCTCGGTGCTGTTCCCTCCTGTGCCAGACTGGATCATGGTGCGCGTCGTTCCCGTGCTGTTCGATCTGGCGTTGGCAGTCTTGCTCTATGTGCTGATTATGCGCCGCAAGCACGACGATGCTCTGGCCCGTTTGGCTGCTGCGCTCTGGCTGTTTAACCCGTTGACCCTGTACCAGACCGCCATCCAGGCTCATCAGGAGTCGACATGGCTGGTCTGCGTGGTTGCGGCCTACGCGCTGATCGAATCGGGCCGGCAAGCGCGCCCACGCCAGGCGGGGATTGCGGCATGGCTCAGAGCCGGTCTGTTTCTGCCCGCTCTACTCATGGCCTACGCCGTCACTTTCAAGCAGAGCGCGATCTTGTTCTACATTCCTTATGTCATGTATGTCCTGCTCGATGCTAAGTTACGCTGGACCAGGCTAGCTGTGGCCGGCGTCCTGTTTGGCCTTGTCTTCGGCGGGTTGTCGCTGCCCTATTTCTTGCACTCGCCGGACTACTTCTATTTGGTCTATGTCGACGTCTCCAACATGCCGGTGCAGACGCAATCGGCTCTGGTCTGGCTGCTTGGACTCAGCCGCTATCTCATTGATCAGACCAACAGCACTTTTTTCCTGCTCAAGAGTAACACAACGATCGTATTGCTCCTGGCGATCGCCATGTCGTTCTTCGCATTGCAACGCGATCGCGACATGGTGCGCGTGGGGCTGCTTGTGGCGTTGCTCTTCTTCTTGACATCCAAGAAGGTCATGGGCTATCATTACGTGTTGCTCCTCCCATTCTTGCTCCTGTATGCAATCCCTGGTCGACGCTTCGACCTGATCGGTCTGGCCATGTTGGCGGCAAGCTGGATCATCGTCTCGCCCTATTTTGCGCCCTGGGCCAGCCCGGGCCGCCTGCCCTTGTACGCCGCCATCGCTACACCGAACACGCTGTTCTGGTTATGGCTCTTCGTCCATGTGTGGAGGCGGAGGCCATCGCTGCGTATCGGTTCGCTCGACGTCAGCGCAAGGTTGGCTGACGGTAGCGCCGTCGTCTTGTCTATCTGCATCGTCACTGTCGGTATGATTGCGTCGTGTCTGGTGCAACCCTGGGGCGACTACGCCCCTCTTGCCCAGACCACTCTTCTGCTGGCGGTGCTCGCCATTTCTTTGCTCTTTGCCATGCCGGTTGCCCGTCGCCTGTGGGACGCGCCTGTGCGGCTGTCCGCAGCGCATATAGCCCTGGCCGTTTTGCTCGTTCCCGTCTATTTCGCCGCTTTCGCTCTCACAACCGAGAGCACGCGCATCATCGAAAATCTATTGCACTGAACGAAACGGTTCACGGTTATGATGCGGACGTAGGGGCGCTGCTTGCTGCGCCAAACCTGCGTTATCTAGACGCCACAAACGGGCGCAGCAAGCAGCGCCCCTACGTAGATGGCGTCTAGATACAAGACAACTCTGAACAGATACCGCTGAACTTGTCGCTCACTACCCACAGGGGCGACACACCAGGAGCGTCATGCGCCAGCTACCGTTGATCTTGCTCAGCGTACTGCTCAACGCAGCCGCACAACTGCTGCTCAAACAGGGCATGCTGCGCATCGGCAGCTTCGCTCTCGACACGGCGACGCTGTCGGCCATTGCGCCCCGCATCGCCGTCAATCCGTGGGTGTGGGGCGGGCTACTCTCGTACGTGGTCAGCGTGGCGGTGTGGCTCATTGTTCTCTCGCGCGTCGACGTCAGCTACGCCTACCCAATGGTTGGGATGGGCTATGTCTTTGCCACCATGGTCGCTTGGGCCGCGTTCCACGAAAACGTGTCGCTCACGCGTCTGCTGGGCATTGCGGTTGTCTGCGCCGGCGTCTACATCATCGCCAGGACGGGTTAGATGACGATATCTGAGCCACTTTTGTCGCTCTGCGCGCCGGCCTACAATGAAGCCGAAGGGCTTGCCCGTGTCATCACGGCGTGGCAAGACACTCTCACGCGCCTGGGTGTGGCGGCAGAGATCGTTATCACGAACGATGGCTCGACCGACGACACACTGCGAATTCTGCGGCAGTTACAGCAGCAGTATGCCAACCTGGTTGTGATTGATCAGCAGCCTAATGCGGGCTACGGGCGGGCCATGGCCAATGCCATTGCCCATGCGCGCGGCCAGCAGGTTCTGACGCTCGACTCCGACGGCCAGTTTGATCCGGGAGAGTACCCGCGCCTCCTGGCCAAACTGAACGAAGGCTACGATGTTGTCACCGGCTATCGCCTGCGCAAGCAAGATAAGCCGGCCCGTGTCATTGCTGACCGTGCGCTCAATCTGCTTGTCCGTCTCATGTTTGGCCTGTCGTTGCGCGATACGAACTGTGCGCTCAAGCTGCTGCGCGGCGACGTTGCGCGTGCTCTGCCCATCGAAGCGCGCGGTTTCCCGACGCCAACGGAAATGCTTGTCAAGGCGCGCGGGCTGGGCTACAGGATCGGTGAGCTGGGCATAACGCACTACCCGCGCCTGGCTGGTCAGTCCAAGCTCAAGGTTGTCCGCACCGGCTGGCACTTTGTGCTGTTCTTGCTCTATCTGAAGCTCAAAGTCACGCTCTTCCGCTGGCGTGTGATCAATTCGTTGTGAGCCAACGCCGCACAGGCGGAAAGGTATATCGATATGGAATGCAGAACAGCGCTCGTCACCGGCGGAGCCGGATTCATCGGCAGCCATCTTGTGCGCGCCCTGCTGGCACGCGGGATGGTTGTGGTCGTGCTCGATGATCTATCGATGGGTCGCCGGGAAAACGTCCCTGCCGACGCCCAATTCGTGGAAGGAAGTATTCTCGACGGCGATCTCGTTCGCAAATCCCTGGCCGCGGTCGACATTGTCTACCACCTGGCCGCACGCGTGAGCATTCGCGGCTCGATGGATCGCTTTATCGAAGATGCGCAGAGCAACGTCATGGGCACGCTCTCGGTCCTACAGGCGTCCGCCCGTAGTTCTGTGCGCAAGTTTGTGCTGGCGTCATCCATGGCTGTCTACAGCGACGCCACGTCGCCTGCTCCGCTTGCCGAAACCTACGCCACGGAGCCGATCTCACCCTATGGCGTCAGCAAGCTGGCGAGCGAGAAGTACGCGCGGCTCATTTGCTCCGCAGCCGGCGTAGAACAGGTTAGTCTGCGCTTCTTCAACACCTACGGCCCCGGCCAGAGCCTGACTCCCTATGTGGGCGTGATGACCATCTTCATCAACCGTCTCTTGAATGGCCAATCGCCTGTCATTTTCGGCGACGGTGAGCAGTGCCGCGACTTCACCTACGTCGGCGACATTGTTGCGGCCAATCTGCTCGCCATGGACGCCTCAACGCGCGGCCAGGTCATCAACGTTGGGTCGGGCCGCGGAACGACGGTCAACGAGTTGGCTGCGATGCTGTGCCAGCGCATCGATCCGCAGATCACGCCCGAATATCAAGCCGTCCAGCCCGGCGAGCTGCGCAATTCTGTCGCCGACATCACCAGGGCACGCACGATTCTCAATTACGTGCCACAGGGACACCTGGAGGCGCAACTGGATGACATCATCTCCTGGAACGCCACCCGCCGCTGACCCGACCGTTGTCCTGACAGCGGATATCGGCAGCGCACGCACCAAGGTCTCTCTCTTTAGCAGCACGCCGGAGAGCGGATGGAAACGTCGCGGTTCCGCCGAGGCGCTCACCACAACCCAGGCGCCGCGTGAGGGCGTCATGGGCGGCCTCAACACGGCCGCTCATGAGTTGGAGATCAACACCTGCCGGCGCATCATCGCCAAGACTGGCGGACTGCTGATCGGCGATGAGCCGCGCCGTGGCGCCGACGCGCTGGTTGCCAGCAGCAGCGCCGCGCTGCCCTTGCGACTGATTACCCTGGCGACCACCGCGCAACGCTCCGGCCTGTGGGCAGATGTTGCCAGCCATTGGTCGATCACGCAGGTCATTGACCGCGCTGTTCTCGACGCGGGCAACGATGACGGCCAGCAACGGCGCTGGACGGATGCGTCGCACCACTACGGCTGGGACGATGTAGCCGCCAAGATTCGTCTGCTGGCGCCAGATGCAGTTCTGCTGACCGGCGGATACGATGGCGGCGCAGTGGCGCCCGTGATCGAGATCGTCCAGGCGCTGGCCGGTCTGCGTGCGCCGGGCAGCCCCCCGCTCACAGTCGTCTTTGCCGGCAACCAGGCCGCCGTCCCTCATTTGGTGAGACTACTGGCCGGCCGCGCCGACCTGCGTGTAGTCGATAACGTCCTGCCGCAGGCAGACGTAGCCCGACCTGCCGCGGCGGGCGAGGCGCTTGACGAGCTCTACTGCGAGCGCAAACTGGGCGCACTGACCGGGTTCGGCGCCGTTTCTAGCTTGCTGGCGGCGCCTGTCCTTTCCTCAGCGCGCGCGCTCAGTATCGTGTGGAACATGCTGGCCGGATTGTGGCAACAGCCAGTGCTGGGCGTGGACATTGGCGCAACGACCACGATCGCAGCGATGGCAGGCACGCCTGCGGGGCGCGTACGCGTCCAGTCCGATCTTGGCGTCAACGTGGGCTGGGACAACCCGTTGCATCTCATCGAGACGCCGGCGCTGGCACGTTGGCTGCCTGTTCCGCAGAGCAGGATAGAGATTCAGACACGTCTGGCGGCACAGCGCAATCCGCTCGCTATCCCACAAAGCCCCGACGCCTTGCTCTTCCAGGAGGCGCTCGTGCGCGAGGCCTGGCGCATGGCGCTCCGTCCCGCATCCGCCGATGCACTGCTCACCCTGTCGCCATCGCCCGTCCCGCTCAATATCGTTGCCAGCGGAGGCGTCGTCTCGCACTCGCCCAGTCTGTGGCGGATTGCGCTCATGATGCTGGATTCGGCCGAGCCGGCAGGCCTCGCCAATCTGTGGATCGACCGGGCCGGCATTCTGCCGCAGATCGGCGCGCTCGCTGCCATCAACCGCGATGCAGCACTGTCAATCCTGAAGAACGAGGCGCTCGACAGGCTTGGCCTTGCCGTCTGCCTGTCTGGCTCGACCGATGCAGGGAGCAAAGCGGCAGACATCGAGCTGCGCCTGGAGGACGGCTCGACCCGGCGTACGCTGGCTGCCTGGGGATCAGTTCACGTCGTCCACACGGCCGGCCTTGGTGTGGTCACTGTGACCATACGCCCTGTGCGCAACGTCTATATTCCCGGGCAAGCGGAGGACAAGCCACTGGTGATGACCATCGCCAATTGCGAGCTGGGCGTGATTCTCGATTGCCGCGGCCGCCCGTTGCTCCCGTTGCTCGATGCGGAACACAGCTACCCGCGCATGCGCTCATGGCTTGCCGCCGGAGGCTAGCAGGCTCTCGGGGAGTGTTCTTTGACGGTGGAGAAGCACGCCATCGGGGATGGCCGAATCCGCAGATGGCGCAGATGGACGCAGATGTGGGAGAACCGAAGATGCCGCAGGTGGGCACGACTGTCAGGGACCCGCAAACGCATGCCGTTATAAGCGCTGGCAGGGAGTTTATGGTGGACCCCTTTGTCAAGACAGTTATTGGGGCATGTTTAAGATAGAGTCCTCCCCTTTCTGATAGTAGATTTCCGCTGGCGTATGGTAGCCCAGCGACTGGCGCACT
>CAYOEZ010000154.1:0-11931 GCA_964402955.1 uncultured Ktedonobacterales bacterium
CATCGCCTGCTGCACACGCCAGGGACCCAGAGCGGGCAGGCGGACTGGCGGAGGCTGTGGCAAATCGAAGCGTAGATAGCCCGCCATGCTATCAGATGAACCGATAATCATTTGATCATTGATTTCCGGCCGGCTCATGTAGACAGTGGAATAGATACGCACTTGCTTCGCTTGCGGCGCGGCCGACTGCATGCGCATCTCATAGCGCGGCAGGTCAACCTTGCCGCCCTTCACGCGCCCCTCGCCCACATAGCTCGGCCCCAGCACCAGATAGTCGCCGCTGACCCACACCTCATCGGCTTGGGAGGCATAAACGCAGCGATAGCGATGCCCGCCCGAGGAGAACACCACATCCTTCCAGTCCTGCCCATCGTACGTGGTCGTGATAGCCTGGCTCTCGATCTGTGAACTAAGATCGTCGCGCAGCATGCGCAATGACGCCGGCAGCGTCCACGTGACCTTGCCTGGTCCGTAGAAGACGATAATGTGCTGATTGCCATGATGTAGCGCCGTGAGCACATTGCAGCTTGCCGTGAAGCAGCCGTCGACGAAAGGCGCATTGAGCAGCGCCATGCGCATACTCCACGGCGCGACGCTGACGGTTCCCGTCTCGGTGTCGCCCACGCGCAGCGTCGTCGAGCGCGTCTCCCCACTCAAGTTGCGCAGGAAGGCGATACGCGTAGCGCCCTGCTGCCGGGCCTTGTAGAGCAGCGCTGGCTCGCTGGCCTGCACGTCGCTGCACGGCTCGCTGAGGGCAAAGACGTCCTCAAACGCGCCGACCAGCATGGCGATCGCCCGCGCCGCGTGGTAGCGCTCTGACGTGCCGCCCCACTCGCTGACAGGCGCGCCATAGTCATAGGAGCTGTGGACAACCGGCGCTCCCACGTGATCCCAGTTCGTTCCGCCGACGAACATGTAGTGGTTGTAGATCGTTGTGCCCTGGGCAAGCGCTGTCCAGGTGACGAGATCCATGCTCTCGCGCCCCAGGCGGCGGCGCACCTCGTCGTAGCCAATGCCGTTCCAGGGATCAAACCAGCCACCCTGCAACTCGTAGATGGCGAGCGGCGACCGCGTGCAATACTGGCGTTTGACCTCATCCAGGCTGTCCAACCCGGCCAGGAGCTCGTCCTTGCCGCGCCAGTCTTCCTTGAACGAGCTGACGGGATAGTCATCGACGCCGTAGATGTCGACCAGATCAGCCCAGCAGCCCAGTTTCCAGAGATCATTGTGAATCAAGGGCGCTTTGACGCCCAATTCCCGCGCCAGGTCGCGCAAAAAGTCCATGTAGCTCGGGTTCAGGTCGTCATTGGCATACTCGTTCTCAATCTGGAAGAGAATAACATTGGGATGGCGTACGATACGCGGCACAATCTGCCCGTACCACTGGCGGACGTACTCAAGGTAGGTTGGCGAGTCGACATAGGCGCCGCGCTCCAGGCACCGCAGGTTGGCGCGGGCGTCGTCGAGCACCCATGCCGGGTGTCCGCCTCCATCCACCTCAGCATTGATGAAGGGACCGGGGCGAGCGATGACATATAGACCCGTTTCTTCGCAGAGGTCCAGCAAACGATCGACATCACGCACACCGCCGAAGTCGTACTCGCCCGGAGCCGCTGAATGGTAGCCCCAGTTGAAATACAGGTCAACGGTGTTATAGCTGGCCTGCTTGATCTTGCACAGGCGATCCTTCCACAGCTCGGGCGCTGGCAAGCGAAAGTAGTGAAAGGCGCCGCTGCGGATGACCGTGCGCTTGCCATCGATGATCATACTGTGCTGGTCAAACGCGATGTGCTGCGCAGGCGCCGCCAGTGCGTCCTTCTTGCGCGGGTGCAATATGGCATCGAGGCCCAATTTCATGTACTCCTCCATGATGGTGCAGTGTTGCCGTCGTTCTGAGGCATGCTGTGTGCGCCGTACAGGTTACAGACAAAAGGCGGGACGCTTTGCAATGGGCGCTATGATTGCAGCCTCACACTGACGATACGTTTGCCCGGCACAGCCACCTCAAAGCGCTGTCCTTTGATGGGGGTGGGCTGGCCATCTTCTTCGTTGCCGTTGACCGCCGTCACACTCTTGAACGGGAAACCGGGTGTGACGACTGCCGTCGTCGCCGCCTTGAGCGGATTGTAGAGACGCAGGATCACCCCGCGACCGTCGGCAGCCGGCTTGAGGGCGCTCAAGCGGACGCCTTCTGCCGCCACGTGCAACAAACTGGCCGCGCGCTGCGCCACGCCGAAGCCGTCGTCGCTCTGGCTGGCGCGCACGCCGGTCGCCAACTGATCGCGCAGGGCCAGAATGCGGCCGAGATCAGCGGCGGCGGTAAGCGGAGCAATTGCGTACGTGAACGTGTGCTGGCCCAGGATCTGCCCGCCCGGCTGTCCATCGGTCGCAATTGGTCGCTGGAAGCCACGCAGCAGCGTGATCGCCAGCGTGCGCGCCTGGTCATCGTGGGCAGCAGCCTCGTGCAATCCGCCCGCAGAGACGAAAGCCAGCCCTGCTTGCTCGTCGGACAGTGCAGCGACCGCCAGCATATTCTTCTCGGGCACGGATAGCTCTTTGTCGTTGACGCTGGCAGGGTCAAGTGCGATGCGCCGCTCCACCAGGTCAAACGGCAAATCTACCCACCAGCTATCAGTGCGCAGGCCTGTCGGCAGCAACAGCCGCAAACGGTGGTCTTTCACGCAGTTGTCGACGGTCGTCTTGACGTACAGGCAGCGTGCGCCCTTCTTCAGCGTGACATCAGTGGTGATGACCAGATCGCACCGCTCTAGCGAGCGGTGCGCCGCAGCCCAGTCGAACGACAGCGGAACCTGCATGCGCGTGCGCAAGCGGAACGTGACCATCAACGGACCGTCGGCCGCGACGCCCACATCGCAGGGCGACGCCGTTGAGGCGACAAGCTCGTCACAGATGGGAGCGACGTGGAACCAACCGTCGCCGGTTTCGCCGTCATCGGCGAATGTCAGAAGCTGGTCAAAGACGTGCCCGGTCACCTTGTCGGCCAGCCTGAGCGAGCCATTGCTGTTGATACTAACGGCTAGATGCTCGTTCTCCGCGCTGAGCGCGCCCGTGCGCAGCGTGCCAGCAATGCGCGTCGGGCCAACGGCAGAGCGCACCTCGAGCGTCGTATATCCCAGAGCGGGAAGGCTGACCTCGGCGGCTACAGTGTGCACATCGCGCTTGATGATGTTGACCAGGCTGTCCGGGTTTGAGTATGTCATCGTGCGACCACGCTGCACAGAGAGAAGCTGATACGGCGTCTCTCCTCCCTTGGCATCGAACAGGCGGAAGCTGTTCTTTGGCTCGCCGATGAAGCCCTCGTGGAAGCGCTTATCCCAATCCTGCGGGAAGCTAATATCGAATGTCACCACTTCGCGCCGCGGATATGGCTCGGCCTGGGCGAGCGCCACGTGGAACGCTCCCTTCTCGGGCAGTTCTTGCCGCTGATCGCGCACCAATGTCTGCAGCGCGCTGCGAAAGACACCCTCGCCGATCAGGCGCGCCTGATCAAAGCGGTACTCCATGTCCTTGTGTACCTGGTCAATTGAGCAACCGCACATCGAATCATGCGCGTGATTGAGCAGGGTGAAATCCCAGGCTGCATCGAGATAGGTCGCCGGCAGATGGCGTGCTCCGGCCAGGTTGGCCCACAACAGGTATGGCTCGGCCCAGCGCTCGAGCAGTGTTTGATTGGCGTCGTTGGCCTGCTTGATCGGGTAGCGGCTGGACAAGCAGTTGGAGATCACGTAGACATAGGGGCCCAGGCCGCGCGCCGTGTCACGCAACTCGCCGCGGAAGATCGGCATCTTGTCCACCCTCTTGCGCATCGCATCGGCATACTGCGGCAGCGTGGAATGCACAAAGTCGACCTCGGGGAACAGGCTGCGCATGCGCTCAAGCAGCTCAGGCGCCTGGGCAAACGCGGGATAGTGGTCAAGCGCATCGATCAGCATAATCAGCCCGGCTTCAGTACGGCTTTTCTCGCCGTCGATAAACGTGCGCAGGCGGTTGTCGAGATCGGGATCATCGAGATGATCGGCAATCTGCCCGTCTTCGTCGCGCCGATGGCTGCCCTTGCCGGCGAGGGCACGCGTGCTAAACGTGAAAGCGCCGTAACCGCCCGCATCCTGCAGCTTGTAGGTCAGCACGCGGCTGCCGTCGGGCGACTCCCAGATGAAATGAGCCGGCTGGACGTGCTCGTTGGTGCCCCGGCCCACCAGCGCCGCGTCGATGCCGAAGTTGGCGAGAATCTGCGGCATTTGTGAGATGTGGCCAAACTCGTCGCACAGGTAGCCAAACTTCATGGGCTGCACGCCAAAGCTCTGCGCCAGGCGGTGGCCCAGCATAAGGTTGCGCAGCATGGCCTCGCCAGAGACAAGCATTTCGTCGGGGAGCACGAACCAGGGACCGAGCGCCAGCCGGCCAGCCTGCGCCAGGCGAGCCACGCGCTCCCGGTTCAGCGGGCGAATCTCAAGGTAGTCCTGGATCATGGACATTTGCCCGTCGCTGTGGAAGGCAGCAAAACGCGTGTCCTTCTCCAGCAGGTCGAGCACGCCGTCCATGACCTGCACCAGCCGCATGCGGTAATCCTGGAAGGTCTGGTACCACTCTCGATCCCAGTGTGTGCCAGCAATATAGTGGGCAATATGCGTCTTGCTCATCCTCTGCCTATCCTCCTTATCGAAGTCGAAAGCCGCCGGGCGTTACGATGGCCGCACTGAAACATGTTGGCGTGATTATAGCACACATGCGGTGTGCGTCAACCGCGCTGAGGTCCAATCCCTGCGCCAGGCCCGTGACAGGCGCGGCGGTGCGTAGGGGCAGGTCTGAGACCTGCCTTTCCATGACCGCACGGGGCGGGCAGGTCTCAGACCTGCCCCTACGCAACAACGTCGTCTGGCTTGCGACGCCTCCTCTCCTATGCTATAATCGCAGGCAAGGGGGTTGTATGGCAGCTAGCCGGTCTGTCGCAACACACATCTGGCCCGTTTTGATTATGGCTGTTGTAACGACCGCGCTCTGTTCCTGCCTTGCCACGCCCCCGCTGCCGGCCAAAGCGCTGCATACAGCCACGGCCACAGCGTCGCCCACTCTCTCGCCGAGCGCCACGCCCACGCCGCCGCCGGCCACTCCTACTCCATTTCCGCCAACTCTGGCAATCCCCGCCGCCTTCGCCGCCGGCAATGCGGCGCGCCTGGCAGCTTTGCAGCAAGCGCAGCCCGATCTACGTATCGAGCACGTGGCAGGGGCGGAAGCGGCGCTGGCCCGCACGCAGGACGGGCTTGCGACCTGGGCCGTCACCCACAACGCCCCCGCCGCGTCGCTGCCGCTGTGCCTGACGCCCTATGTCCCCATCGTTCATTTTGGCTCACCGCTCGACCGCATGAGCAATGCGCGTCTGCGTACCATCTATCAAGGCAACGACTGGCAAGGGCCGGTTTACTACAGCGGCGACCCCGCCATCCTGCAACGAGTACTGGGCGTGAATGTTCTTGGCCGTTGGGCAGTGGCCCTGCCGTCCTGGCAGGCGGTTGTCGAGCGCGTTGCCGGCGACCGCAGCGCGCTTGCGCTTGTTCCCTGGGCCGAGGTTGATGCACGCGTCAAGACGCTCCCGCTCGACGGCAAGTCCATCGCCAGCGACGGGATGAACGGCTATAGCTATGGCGACGCCTGGCGGCTGGCCAGCAGCCCGGCAGCGCCGGCTGCATTACAGGCCGCAATCGCCCAGAAGCTCTCCTGTCCGGTGTCCGAGCCGGTGACGTTCATGGCCACCGGCGACATCCTGATGGGCTGGTATGTCCACGAAGCATACCTCAAGATCGAGGGGCCGCTCTACCCCTTCCGCCGCGTGCGCGACGTTCTGCGCTCTGCCGACATCACCTTCGCCGACTTCGAGAACCCCATGCCTACGACCGGGTCGATGGACATCACCGGCTTCGCCTTCCGCGCCTCCACCGATGCCGTCAAGGGTCTCGTTGACGCCGGCATCGACGTTGTGAACCTGGCCAATAACCATATGGGCGATTACGGCCCGACGGCCATCTCGGATACGCTCTCCATCCTGCGCCGCGGCGGTATCGGCTATGTCGGCGCCGGCCGCAACCGCGCTGAGGCGCGCTCACCATGGATCACCACAACCAAAGGCATCACCATTGCACTTCTTGGCTACAACGAAATCTTCCCCGATGCCTACGTCGCCAGCGACAGCCAGCCCGGTACGGCGTGGATTGAAATCGACAATGTCCTGGCCGAAATCAAGGCCGCAAAGGCGCGCTACGGTCTCGTCATTGCCTCATTCCACTGGGGCACGGAATACACCGTCCATCCAACGCCCCGCCAGCAGGACATCGCCCACCGCGCCGCCGAAGCCGGCGCCGCCCTGATTATCGGCGACCATCCTCACGTGGTGCAGGCCGTGGGCTTCATCGGGTCATCGTTCGTCACCTACAGCTTGGGCGACTTTGTGTATTCCCAGCCCGGCAGCCCTGCTACGGGTGAAGCCCTCATTCTAAGAGCCGTCATCGACGGAACGTCCGTCAAACAGATCGATCTGATGCCGGTCTACATCGATCGCGCCCAGCCGGCCGTCATTTCTGCCATCGAGGCCAAGCTGATGATGGCGCGCATTTTCGACGCCGCCCGTCTGATTGGATCACTCACCGCCAGCAGTGAGCAGCCCGCAGCCACACCTGCACTGGTCGTCCTACCTGCTCCCGCCACCGCAACGCATGGTATGATCGCCGCCGTTGCACTGGACGGCGCAAACGCAGACATCGCGGTCTGGAGTGCGCCGGGCGCCACGGTTGCGGGGTCGCTGCCCTCCAAGATCACGATGGACGGCATGCTGAACGACGCTCCCGTGTGGTCACCCGACGGACGCTACATCGCCTATAGCTCGGCCAGAAGCGGCAACGTCGATATCTATGTTGCTGCCGCCGATGGGTCAGGCGCGGCCAACATCAGCAACAACCCGGCCTGGGACGATTACCCCACCTGGTCGCCGGACGGCAGCAAGCTCGCCTTTTCCTCAAATCGAGACGGTCCTTTCAAGATATACGTCATCAACGTGGATGGAACAGGCGTGCGCCGCCTGACCGATGGCACGGCGTGGGACACGACGCCGGCGTGGTCGCCCGACGGCAAGCGCATCGCCTTCGCCTCGGACCGCTCCTGGCGCTTCCAGATCTTCACGATCAATAGCGACGGCACGGGCCTGCGCGGCCTGACGGTCCATCCCCACTCCAGCTATTTCCCGTCATGGTCGCCCGATGGCAGCATGCTCGCCTTCCACACCTTTCAGGACCAGTCCGTATTCCAGGACGACGACTCCAACCAGGATCGTGACTACGAACTGTTCATTGCTAACACCGATGGCAGCGGCCTGCGCCAGCTCACCAGCAACCGTTTTGCTGACATCCAGCCGGCGTGGTCGCCCGACGGCAAGCGCGTCGCCTTCGCCTCAGACCGCAGCGGTCGCTTCCAGATCTACAGCATGGACATCGACGGCAAAGATGTGGTTGCCGTCAGCGCTGGCGCGGGCGCATTCGTCGCTCCACGCTGGACGCCCTGACGTGACAACATCAAAGAGGTCAGCATGAAACACGCACCACATACGGTTCTGCTCATCCTGCTGGCTGTTGCGCTCGCGGCCTGCCTGAGCACGCCCGGCCCGACGGCCACGCCGGGGCCGCCGCCCGCGCCCGCAGCGACGGCAACGTTGCGAGCGAGCGCAACACCCAAGCCGTCAGCGACGCCCGCCCTGCCCGCTCTGGCTGTTCCTGCCGAGTTCATGGACACCCGCACATCCGCGCTGGCGCAGATGCAACAAGCCCAGCCGGGCGTACGCCTTGATCGTGTCGCCGATGGCGCAACCGCGCTGGCACGGCTTGCGTCCAAACAGGCTAACTGGGCCATCAGCACAGGTTTCCAGCCATCGCCTGCAGCCCGCCTACTCTGCCTGACCCCCTATGTCGCAATCGCACACTTCAGCTCACCCCTGGACGAATTGAGTGCCGACCGTCTGCGCGCCATCTTCCAGGGCAAAGACTGGACAGGACCGGTCTTCTACAGCGGCGACGCCGCGTTGCTGCGCCGCATCATCGGCGTCGAGAGCTTTGGCCCGCAGGTCACACAACTGCCGACATGGAAGGCAGTCGTCGAGCGCGTGGCCGGCGATCGCACGGCGCTGGCCTTCGCCCCCTGGAGCGAGGTTGACGCGCGCGTCAAGACCCTGGCCATCGAAGGCCGCTCGATCGCTGTCAACGGCATGCGGGGCTACGCTATCGGCGACGCCTGGTGGTTGAGCACGGCCAGCACTGCCAAGACATCGATCAGCGATGACATCGTCGCCCGCTTCTCCTGCCCGATCAAGGAGCCCGTCACATTCCTGGCTGGCGGCGACATGCTCTTGGGCTGGTTCGTCAACGACATTTATGTCAAGACCAGGGGGCCAGAATACCTCTTCCAGCGTATCAAAGACCTGACCCGCTCTGCCGACATCGCCTTCGGCAACTTCGAGAACCCGATGTCCAGCCGCGGCGCCATGGAAAACAAGGGGCTGATGTTCCGCGCCTCTCCCGACGTTGTCAAAGGTCTGGTCTATGCGGGCATTGACGTGGTGAACCTGGCCAATAACCATATCGGTGACTATGGCCCGCAGGCCGTCCTCGACACTCTGGACATCTTGCGCCAGAACAACGTCGGTTACATCGGCGCGGGCAAGAACCGCGCTGAGGCGCGCTCGCCCTGGATCACGACGACCAAAGGCGTCAAGATCGCTATGCTCGGCTACAACGAGATCGAGCCGGGCTTCTTCGCCGCTACCGATGCGCGCGCCGGTTCCGCCTGGATTGAGCCGGAGAACGTCTATGCCGAGATCAAGAAGGCCAAAACCCAGGCCGATTTCGTCATAGCGTCTTTCCACTGGGGTGTCGAGTACACTGCCTTCCCCAATGCCCGCCAGCAGGAGATAGCCCGGCGCGCCGCCGAATCGGGAGCCGGCCTGATCGTCGGTACCCATCCTCACGTGGTACAGGGCGTGGGCTTCATCGGCTCTACCTTCGTCGACTACAGCATCGGCGACTTTGTCTACAGCCAGCCGACCCGCCCGGCCACCGGTGAAGCAATCCTGCTGCGTGCAGTCATCGAGGGGCAAACGCTCAAACAGGTGCAGATGATCCCTATCTACATCGATCATGCCCAGCCCTACGTCATCTCACCCGTTGAGGCGAAATTCATGATGGCGCGCATCTTCGACGCCACGCGCACCTACAAGGGACTGCCGCCGTCCACCGAGCAGGCTGCCGGTGCGCCTGCCGCGGCCATACTGGCCCAAAGCGCGCCCCCAGCGGCCAGCCTGTCGTTCGTGGCATTGAACGGACAGCGCGCCGACATCGTTGCATCAGGGAGCGGCGCAACGCAGACACAACTCACGACGTCGGGAGCGCTCAATGATGCGCCAGCCTGGTCGCCCTCCGGCAGAATGATCGCCTATAGCTCAGCCAGAGACGGCAGCGTGGACATCTTCGTTGCCGCAGCCGACGGCAGCGGCGCTGCCAACCTTACCCGCAATGCCGCATGGGACGACTACCCGTCGTGGTCGCCCGACGGCAAGATGATTGCCTTCAGCAGCAACCGCGAGGGGCCGTTCCACATCTACATCATGAACACCGACGGCAGCAACGTACGCCGGCTGACCGACGGCGACGACTGGGACACGACACCGGCATGGTCGCCCGATGGCAAGCAGATCGCCTTTGCCTCTGATCGCGTGGGCACATTCCAGATCTATACCATAGCTGTCGATGGCGGCAATCGCAAGCAACTGACCAACCACCCCAACTTCAACGCCTTCCCGGCGTGGTCGCCCGACGGGACCCGCATCGTCTACCAGTCATACCAGGATGAATCGTTCGCTCAGGGTGACGATTCAGTGCAGGACCGCGATTATGAGATCATGGTCATGCCGGCCAGCGGAGGAGCGGCGAAGCGCATCACCGACAACCAGGCCGCCGATATTCATCCGGCCTGGTCGCCCGATGGTAAGCGCATTGCCTTTGCCTCCGACCGCAGCGGCAGTTACCAGATCTATACCATGAACGTCGACGGTAGCAGCGTCAGCGTTGTCAGCAGCGGTCCGGGCGCCTACGTCGCCCCGGCCTGGCTTCCGTAGCGAAAGGCTCGCACCCGTCGGCCGGGCGTCCATACCCAACGAATCGCCATCGATGAAGGCACACTGTCTGAGGAGCGTTCTTTGCGTCAACTTGCTCTCTTGATTATTCTGGCGCTCATGACCATCGCCTGCTCGCTCCAGGCCGCGCCAACGCCAACAGCAACCCTGCCGCCGCCCAGCCCCACGGCAACGAGACCGCCGACGGCGACCGTACCGCCCACTGCCACGGCCACCGCCACGGTTGCGCCCACGGCGACGCCAATCCCGCCGCTGCGCCTGAGCCAGTTCCAGCCCGGCGCCCTGATGCACCCACTCGATACCGTGGTCATCAGCCAGACTGTCTACGCCATCGACAGCGGGAAACTCAAGGCCATGGACATGCCGTCGGGAGCGCCCCGCACAGTCGCGCCGCCCGACGGCATTGTCGACAAGCACCCCATCCAGGACCTCGCCGCCCTGGCCTATTCCGACACGGCCAAAACACTCTACCTGCTCGACCGCTCAGGGGCGATCTACGGCTGGGACCTGGCAGCGCGCTGGTGGCTGGAGCGCAAGCCCGGGGGCAACAGCGATTTCAGCCAGGAATACCCGGTCGACCTGGCCGCCGACGCCCAGGCGGTTTATCTTCTGGACACCAACAATGGGCGCATCTGGAAGCGGACAGAGAAAGACTGGGTTGCGCTCGTCACGAGCCAGCAACTGAAAGGCGGCATACGATTGGCAGCGGCAGGCGACCTCTACATTCTCGTCGGCGAGCGGCCGGACCACGTTGCGCGATTGCTGCGCCTGCGCGGGACAGCACTCAGCGAGGTCAAGGTTAGCGGCGGCATGGAGCAGCCATCGCTCATCGCCGCCGGGCCGGGCAACGCCCTGCTCCTGGTCGACCGTGGCTTTCGTCGTGTACGCCTGCTCGATACGCAGGCCGGCAGCAGCCGTGAGATCCTGGCCGGCAGCGACGTCGATGTACTGGCGCTGGCAACGAATGGAGACAACGCCGTTCTGCTTGGCAGCGATTGGCTGATTACGGTGCGCGGCCAACTGCCGGACCAGCTTGTCCTCCGCCCGACACCACCACCACTGCAGACAACGCTGCCCAACAATCCGGCGCTGTTGGACAAGCTGCAACAACTGCGCATGCCCATCGCCGGCGCACACCTGCCCGATATCGATCGCTCGCTCCCCGGCGCTCCGCGCCCCTATCGCTTCGGCATCCACGAAGGCATTGACATGTATGCCGGCACGGTCGGGGTCAATGTGATCAAAGGTACGCCTGTACGGGCTGCCGCCGATGGCGTGGTGCTGCGCGCCGATGTGGACTACAAAGAGGCCAGCACCGCCCAGGTTGACGCCTGGCTGAACGAGGCGCTGGACAAACACATGACGCCGCCGGCCATTCAGAACAAACTGGGTGGACGGCAGGTCTGGCTCGATCATGGTGATGGCTTAGGCACACGCTATCTGCACCTCAGCGGCATTGCGCCGGGCATCCAGGCCGGCAGTACAGTCAAGGCGGGCGCGATCATCGGTTATGCGGGCAATTCCGGCACGTCCGAGGCGGCCGCCGGCTCCGACAGCGGCATACACCTGCACTTCGAGATACGCGTCGGCAATGGCTACCTGGGCCAGTGGCTCAGCCCCATCGAGACACGCCGTTTGCTGGAGCAGATGCTCGCCCTCGAGTAGGGCATTCACGTAGGGGCGCTGCACCAGGGTCTTTTCAAGTTGCAAGCGCTCCGATGAATTGCAACGCTCGTTGCGGT
>CAYOEZ010000155.1:0-11777 GCA_964402955.1 uncultured Ktedonobacterales bacterium
TGACGAGAGGCGACCATGCCCCCTGGCACACAACACCTTCTGCCCTCCGCTCGTTTTGCCTTGCTGGTGCTCGTCTACCTTGAAGAAACCGGGCTGGAACCGCAACGGTTTGGCCCATCAGCGCGCTCAAAGTGGCGTGGCGTCATGCCTCGTCTGCGTGATGTCGACCTCTTTGAGCTGGCTGTGCGTGATACCGTGCGCGCCAATCCTCTCCTGTTGTCTATCTTCACTGATCCATCGGCACGCAATGAGCTACGCGCTCTGTCCGATCTTGTCTGGAATCCGGAACTGAAACGTGTCCAGGAGCTCGATTTGCCTCACATGCCAGCCGAGCAGGCCTATCTTCAGTGTGTAGAAGCGTTGGGCGTTGATCTCCCTCCGATGGACGCGGCGCTGCTGCGCAGACGGACGCTCGACCGCTCGTCGCTGATTGCCGAGATGCCCAACGGCTGCGGCTATCCCAGCCTTCTGCTCTGCCAGGCGCACACCGTCATTGACCCCTTGCACAACCTGCGTATCTTTGTCGACGGCCCTGAAGCCACAATGCTTGCCGCCTGGGCGATGCTGTTGCTGACCAGGCAACTGGAGCCGCCGTCGGGCTGTATCGTCCCAGCATCGGCGCCTGAGGACATTCCTGCGCAACCGTTCGACGCTGTGTTGGTCTATCGCCCCGTGCCGTGGCTGGCCCAGCGTAAAGCGACGCCTGAAGCGATCATTCTATGACACCTATCTACCAGAGCATCACCAAACTCATATCGGAAGCCGATCTCGCCGTCTTGATGGACACGGCGAGGAGCGCCTCGGATCTGCCCGCGCTGTGGGCCAGCGTGCAGGATCGACTGGCCGCGCCGTCGTCATTCAGCCGGAAGACGGTGTGCCGGATGTTCGCACAGTGGCATCTGGATGGCACAGTGCCGAGCGCTGCGCCGGTTGTGCTGGCATGGCACGCCTTCCCTGATCCCACGATCCGACGAGAGATTGTTCACCTTGAGCGGTGCCGCCACCTCGGTCTTGTGGATGACTTCGTGCGCGCCTTCCTCCATCCCTGTTTGCAGACTGACAATGCCTGCGACTTGAGTATCGCTGATGTAGACGCCTACGTTGCCGGGCGTCTGCCCACCGTGGCGCGATCAGCCCAGCAAGCCACGCGCATGAAGCTTTCGTATCTGCTGATCGGTGCCGGGATATTGCAGCGCAAGGAGAGCGACCGCGAAGGATGGCGCTGCACGCACTATCACACCACGTGGCAGGGGTGGCTCTACGGCCTGTATCGCGAGCTCGAAGACACAGGCAATCGTAAGCGGTCTGAACACTACGTCGTCCATGAGTCGCTCCTGACACGACGCTTGCTGCTCAAGACGAGCGACGCAACAAATCTGGTGGTCGAGGCAGTGCGGCGCGGCGCACTGGAGTACGAGACATTTGCCGGTGAGCGCTATGTGCGATTGGTGCACCCCGACGTTGCCGGCTTGATACGCGCCCTGAGCAAGCCGGGAGGCGTGTGAGATGGAGCTTGCACAGGCTGTCAAGGAGCTACGGGGGCGAATGCAGCGGCCCAAGAATACCAACCTGATCTACCTGCGCTTTCCGGTCGGCTTCGCGCCAGATGATCCGGCTGCGGACATGGCACGCGAACTCGGCATTGAGCCCATATCGGTCATGGGACTGCTTGTGGATCGCTTCGGCCCACACTGGGAGCGCTTGCTGACGGCTGAGAAACGCGGACAGATGGCTTCTGTTGGCGACCAACTGAAACAGGATTTGCTCGCCCGTGTCCAATCCACTCCATGCAGCGTTATCTGCGACACCGATGTCCTCTGCGCCTTCCCTGCGCTGAACCCGTCTGCCTTTCTCTATCCCCTGAGTACTGACCATGTGATTGTCGTTTCGTTGAAGGCCGAC
This sequence comes from uncultured Ktedonobacterales bacterium, assembly GCA_964402955.1. Taxonomy (GTDB): domain Bacteria; phylum Chloroflexota; class DTOL01; order DTOL01; family DAOUCN01; genus CAYOEZ01. The sequence continues at coordinate 1,903 of CAYOEZ010000155.1, forward strand.
CGGGTTGCCGCTGGCCTGCGCCTGTTGGGCGACGGCCCCATCTATCCCGTGGACATGTGTACGGTCTTGGATATCGCTAATGACATTCGATGAGATGACGCTATCTTGCAGTGCAACGAATAATCTTGCATGCAAGATAGTCTTCCTTGCACTGCAAGATTGGACGCTGCAATTGGACGCCACGGTATCGTCGCTCTTTTGTGGAGACGTCCCATAACGATACGGACATGGCACATAAGTTATGGGCCATGAAAGAAGAAGTTATGGACACGGCCCATAAGTTATGAACGGCGCTCCCATCTCTATTCGACATTGTAGAATACCTTTCTACAACCAAAGATCAGCGCCCCTTCAGCGTTGAATCATGTTCGACCAAGGCCAAACGCCCATGCTACGTGACCTTTTCGGCGAACCCATCCCGGACAAGAAACCACGCCGCGGCAAGACGTCGCCCGACGCCCAGCCGGCCGCCAAGCTGGCGCGCTCGCCGCGCCAGCTTGCCCTGCGCTCCGCCGGCGCTGAGCTGGGCGACCTGGTGGGCCGCCTCAAGCCCCTACACAAGCGGCTGGAGGACGACCTAACGCGCACGCTGGCCGCCGAACCTGTCATTCAACAGCAGGTAGTCGCGCAGTGCCGCGATTTGTCGCAGCGTGAGGGCGTGGCTGTTAGCCAGAAGCAGTACGTGCGCACCGCTGCCGTTGTCTACACCTTGCAGGCGCTCTTCCTGCGCGTAGCCGAGGACTTCGGCCTCTTCCCCACCCAGGCCTGCAAAATCGCCAAGCGCGGCGACATCTTCCAAACTGCGCAACCTCACCCCGCGCCTGACCTGGGCTGACTACCTGGAATACGCTGTGCGCGACATGGCCTATCTACCCGTGGCCTACGACCTGTTCAAGGAGACCGGCTACGAGCTGATTGCGCCATCGAGCGATCTTGCCCATGACCTGCTCGACGCCGTAGCCTCTCTGCCCTTGCTGCATGACATGGACACACGCGCCCTGGGCGACCTCTATGAGCACCTGATGGACGAGGACGAGCGCAAGCGCCTGGGCTACTACACGACGCCCGATTTCATCATTGATTTCCTGCTTGAACGCACGCTTGAGCCTGCTATCAGGGAGTTTGGCGTGCACGAGCTGCGCTACCTGGACCTCGCTACCGGCACCGGCCACTTCCTGGTGCGCGCCTATCGCGTCCTGGACAAGTACCTTGCGCGCGAGGATCCCGATCTCTCGCCCTTGCAGCGCTTTGAGCGCATTGTCGAGAACAACCTCTTCGGCATTGACGTCTCCGAGTTTGCTACCCGCATCACCCTTTTCCGCCTGTTCCTGGAGGGCGTGCGCCTGGCGCAGAAAGAGGGCAGAGACCCCGCCGCCTGGGGCGTGGACATCACCTTCAACGTCTACACGGCCAACAGCCTGATCAAGCTGCCGCAAGAGCAGATAGATGCGCCGCTGTTCGAGGACGGCCAGCCGCCCCGCCGCGAGGGTGACCGCATCGCCCGCTGGTACCAGCGTGAGCTAACCCACCTGCGCGTCGACCTGAAGGATGCCCTGCTCAAGCACTTCCACGTCATCAACGCCAACCCACCCTATGTGCGCATCCACACCCAGGGAGCGCAGGTGGTGGCGCCGGTCGACGGCCACTGGGAGACGGTGGACTTTGTGGGCTACCTGCGCCGGGAGTATGAGACAACGCATAGCCAGTTTGACCTGTCTGTTCCGTTCACGGAGCGCGGCCTGGGCCTGCTTGTTGCCGGCGGCTACCTGGGCTACATTACCAGCAGTAAGTTCTGCAAGCAGGTCTATGGCGCCAAACTGGCCCGCCTGCTTGCGGGCGAGACCTGCCGCCTGCTCGTCTTTGCCGACCTGACCGACGCGCAGGTATTCGAGGCTGGCACGTACCCTGCGCTCATTGTTCTGCAGCGGCCCGCGGACGGCGCGCAGGTCGCGCCCGATGTGCCGGTGGAGGTGTTGGCTACCTACCAGCCCCCGGCCACGACGCGCGAGGAGACATGAGATGCACTGATGCGGCTAATCAGCGAGACGGGCGACGTCTTCAGGGACTACGCCGGGCATTACCAGGAGCGGCAGGGCCATTTTCGCTCTCATCCCTGGACCCTGCGTCGCAGCCAGCGCGACCTGCTGGCCCGCATCAAAGTCGCATCGGACAAGACGCTGGCCGAGTGTGTGGAGCGCATCGGCTATGACTTCCAGACATGTGCCGACCCCATCTTCTGTGACTACATCACCGAGAGCTTCATCCGCCGCCAGCGGTTGGAGCGCGAGATCTGCCTGCCTTGCCTACGCGGCGAGAACATCCGCAACTGGACGGCCACCTGGCACGGGAACAGGAAGCACCAGCAGGCCTATGTCATTGCTCTGCACGGAAGAGATGGCAGCCGCCTCTCGGATGACCAAATGGCCAAGTATCCAAATGCTCTCCGGTTCCTCCAAAGGTACCGCCGCCACCTCGATGAACGGCGAATCCATTCCTCAAGCATGGCCGAAATGGGTATCCGCTGGTACGAACTCACGCAAGCGACCTTTCGCATGGGCGTGCCGAAGATCGTGTTCGCCAGTGTCGTGACTCATGGACACTTCTGGTTGGACTCGACGGGTATGTTCATCCTAAAGCATCCCGCACAGGACATGTACCTGTGCCAGGATGCGGAGCTGCCTGGTCCCCACTTGGAGGGGGTCCTGAACTCCTCTGTTGTGAACTTCATTGTGTCTAGGTCAGCATCACGTCTCCAGAATAAGTACATGGAGTTTGTGGAAAAGTCCTTAGCTCGTGTGCCAATGCTGTCGAGCGACACCCAAGCGTGGGAGAATGTATCCATCGGTGCTGACCAAGTAAAGCAGTTGGTCAGAGGAATGCAAGGATGTTCTGCGTTCAATGTCATCAGACAAGCCAAGTTCGAGTCTCTGCAGCGTCTTCGGTCACTGGTCGGCGAGGCTTCCAGACAGCGTGCGGCCGCGCTTAGGTTGCTTCCTGGGGCGCAGCAGCAACTCGATCGTGCGGTGGCCCTACTTTATGCTATCTCGGACGAAGATGCGGTCGCAGAACTGATCTCGGAGCCGTATCGCCGACCGTGGACTTATCCCCGTTTTGAAGATGATTTCCTATTCGAGAGCCTTGACTACATCTCTGATTTGATCGAAGAGCAATTTGCTGCCCAGCGGGCGGGCCAGGAAAGACCGCTGGCCCCTGCAGAGATTGCTGCCGTGCTGGCGAGCAACCCGAAGTTCGAGCCGCTGCGCGCTGTCTACTACGGCGGCAAGCCGGTCGGCGCCGAGCAGTTCGTGCGCGAGTGCATGGACTGGGACTGCCGGCCCATCCCCTTCGACCAGGAGTCTGTGCTGGTGGGGCGCAAGCCCAAGCGGGTGGACGTGCTGCACGAGCGCTTCTTCCGCTTCGACAGCGTCAACCGCAATTCATACGGCTGGACGGGCTGGAGCGCCGAGGCGCAGGCCAGCGTCTTCCTCACCCTGGCCGAGCGCGCGCCAGACAAGGCGCCCTACTATCGCTGGGTGGCGCGGCTGATTGACCTGCCGGAAGAGTCGCCGGACATCAGCGATCCCGACGTGCGCGCCGGGTTGCGCGAGATCATCGGCGATGCGAAGCCGTGGCCGTATGTGGTGATGGAGTAGCGTCTGGCGATCAACTTTGTAGGTCCCCGCACGTCGTCAAAGTCGGCGAGATCAACGACGAGCAGCGCAAGACTTACCATGCCCGGGAGTGCGAATTAAGTCCAGGTGATGAGATTGGACCAGATCTGATGAGATTCATGATGAGATTCCGGCGCTGCTGCCGTAGACACCAGCCTCGAGAGCGAGGGTAGAGGGAGATGTTGCCATGACCCTGCGTATTCGCGACGTCATTGCTATCCCAGAAACGAAGCCATCGCTCGTCGTCAAAGTAGGCGAGATCAACGACGAGCAGCGCAAGGCCCTCCACGCCCGGGAGCGTATTATAGCTTCCAGGTGATGAGATTAGGCCAGACCTGATGAGATTCATGACGAGATTCCGGCTCTTCTGCTATGGACACCTGCCCCGAGGGCGAGAGTCGGGGGAGATGTTGCCATGACTCTGGAGATCCGTGATGTCATCATCGTTCAAGAAGTGAAGCCACCGCTTGTCGTCAGAAACGGCGAGATCAACGGTGGATGCAGGGCGGGATCAGCGGACAGTGCGAATCTATTGCAATAACATGCCATTTGTGGCATACTATGCGTATGGACTACCAACAGCTTGTGCGGATTGTGGGCGACGAGCCGGTCTTTGAGACGGGGCTGCTCCTGGCCGGAGATGTGGACGCGCGCGACGTGCGGCGGCAATTGTCGCGCTGGACGGACGCCGGGCGTATCCACCAATTGCGGCGCGGCGTCTATGCCCTGGCCCCACCCTTCCAAAAGGTGAAGGCGCACCCGTTTGTTCTGGCCAACCGCCTTGTGCGCAGCTCCTATGTCAGTTGCCAGTCGGCCCTGGCCCACTATGGCCTGATTCCCGAATACACGCCAGTCGTCACGAGCATGACATCGGAACGTCCTGGCGCCTGGGACACTTCCCTGGGCAGCTACAGATACCATCACATCAAGCCTGCTCTCTTCTGGGGCTATCGGGCGCTGGATATGGGCGCCGGGCAACAGGCATTCGTGGCTACGCCCGAGAAGGCGCTGCTCGACCTGATTCACCTGCAGCCGGGCGCCGATAGTCGCGCCTACCTGCAGGAGCTGCGTCTACAGAATCTGGATCGGCTCGACCTCGACGAGCTACAGCGCCAGGCCCAGCGAGCCGCCAGCCCCAAGCTCAGACGGGCAGCGGCCATCGTGGCAGACCTGGCCAATGCCGAAGCGCAGGAGTACGAAACGCTATGAAGGATCACCTGGCCCAGCTAACGCGTTCTGCCCCCTCACCCGCCCAGGGAGGCAATATCGTGCGCGAGTATCTGCAGGCGCGCATCCTGGGCGCGTTGCAACGCGCTGGCGCCATGATCCCGCTGGCCTTTCACGGCGGCACCGCCTTGCGCTTTCTCTACGCCATCCCCCGCTATTCCGAGGACCTGGACTTCGCCCTCGAACGATCGCAGGGGCAGTACGATTTCCGAGCCTACCTGCAGGCCATTCAGTCCGAGCTGGGCGGCGAAGGCTATGCAGTGACGCTGAAGGTGAGCGACAAGAAGACCGTGCATAGCGCTTTCGTGCGCTTCCCCGGCCTGCTCAGCGAGCTTGGCCTGTCGCCGCACCGCGACGAAGCGCTATCCGTCAAGATCGAGGTGGATACGAACCCGCAGGGCGGCGCCGTGCTTGCCACGACGGTCGTTCGCCGTCACCTGACGCTGCAGCTCCAGCATCACGATCGGGCCTCGCTGCTGGCTGGTAAACTGCACGCCATCTTACAGCGTCCCTATGCCAAGGGGCGCGATCTCTACGACTTGCTGTGGTATCTGAGCGATCCTGGCTGGCCGCCGCCCAATCTTGTGTTGCTCAACAACGCCCTACGCCAGACGGGCTGGCCTGGCGAGCTGCTGCCAGCCGAATCATGGCGCGCTGTAATTGCCGCTCGCCTGGCCCAGCTTTCCTGGCGGGACATGGCGTCCGATGTGGCGCCCTTTTTGGAGCCAAACGTTGACCCCGCCATCCTCACACTGGATAACCTGCTGAGAGTGTTGGAGGCAAGACGAACATGACCTACGAATTTACGACGTCATCCAAATCCCAGAAACGAAGCCATCCCTCGTCATCAAGGTCGGCGAGATCAACGACGACAAGCGCAAGGCATTTCATGCGCGGGAGTACGTCATTACCAAGACCGTGGCTGATGGGCTGCGCAGCGTGGTCAGAAACGTTGCCGAATCGGCGGACAAGGGATTTCCCGGCCAGGGCATCTGGGTGAGCGGCTCCTTCGGCACTGGCAAGTCCCACTTCCTCAGCTTTGCCGGCATGTTGCTGCGCGGCGAACCGGCGGCCTGGCAACGCGAGATTCCCGGTCTGCCGGCTGAGGGGCCGGATTCTCCGCTCGCAGTTCTCAAGCAGCGACGTGTCTTCGTCGTCCCCTTCAATAGCGTGGATCGGCCCGAGTCGTTCCAATTGGGCCTCTACGACGCCATTGCCCGCGAGCTGCGTCGCCAGCCGTTGCCGCCCCTCGAGTTGACTCACTTCGAGCGCATCATCCAATGGTTCGAGAACCTGGCCGCCGACACGCCGGGTGTGTACGATACCCTCTTCAGGCGTAGCCTGGTCATCACGTCGCGTGCCGACTATGATAAGCACCGACAAACCGCCCAGGGCCAGGAAACGCTTGCCCGAGAGCTGACGAGCTGCGGCATTGCCGCGCCGTCGGCGGCGACCGAGGCTGCCTATGCTGCGCCGGTGCCCGAAGCGATGCGCCGCCTGACACAGCATCTGAAAGCCAATGGTTTCGCAGCCGTTGTCTTCCTGGTCGACGAGTTGACGCTCTTGCTCATGAACCTGGGGAAGGGCGAGCGCGGGCGGCCCGTGACCGATCTCAAGAACCTGCTTGAGGCTGAAGGCGCGACCTTGCCAGTGTGGGCGCTGGTCGTTCGCCACCAACCACTTGAGGACGTGGTGCGTGAGGTAGGCAAAGACGCGCTCGACAACCTCAAGGGCCGCATGGCAGCGAAGGAAATCGATATCGCCGACGTGGATCTCTACCAGGTGCTCGGCCAGCGCGTGCTACGGCCTGTGCCAGGGCAGGAGAAGGCGCTCGATGCCGCTGTGCAGGATAGCCTGGACAAAATCCCACCGGACCAGATTGACGTCTTGAAGAACCTTTACGGCGCCAAGCGCTTCCAGGAGGCAGTGCGTTCGCTTTATCCTTTTCACCCAGCCATTGTGGACACGCTTGTCTCCGTCACCCATCTGCTCAGCCGCGAGCGCACGGCCATCAGTGTCATGTACGACATGCTGTTCGACCTGGCCGACCAGCCGCTGGGCACACTCATCCCCTACCACGAGGCCTTCCGCTATCTGATCGAGCAGGCGTCGGACGGCGAGTTTAGAGATCACCCCCAGCTCCAAGCGGCCAAGGCGATCATGCGTGACAAGGTGACGCCGCAGCTTGAGGATGCTTTCGTTGGCAGCCCAGAGCGTGTCGCCCGGGGGCAGGCCGTCGCCGGCAGCGTTATCCTGGGCCAATTGACCGACAAGGGCGTGGCCTTGCGCGGGCGCATGACGCCCACCGTCATCGCTGCCCTCAACACCGAAGTGCTCAACGGCAAGGTCGCCATTCTCAGTAAGAAGCAGTTGGACGAAGCAATCAACCTGCTGTGCGAGCACTTGCTTGGCACCTTCAAGCGCGAGGGCGACGCCATTGTCGTTGAGCTGGCGCTCGGCTCCGATCCCATGGAGGAATTGGCCAAGGTCAACCCGCCCGAGGCGAAGGAGTGGGAGCGCACAGCCGTGCGTGAGATTCTGCACAGCATTTTCAGCACTGACACAGCGCAGGGCAAGCGCAGGCTTAACGTCAAGTGGCGGGGCACCAGCCGCGAGGGCACAGTCCAGGCGGTTGAGCCGGGAACCTCCGTCCTGCCGCCGCCCGAGCAGCGAGCCGAGTTCGCCGTCTGGTTGTGCCTGCCGCTCTTCGCCGGCGACGCCTGCCCACCGACCCCGGGCAAAAACGGAATCCCCAGTGCGCTCTGGCAGCCGCAGGAAGCGGACGACGAGACACGCCAGGCCTTAGGCAACCTGGCTCGCCTACTCTGGCTCACCGGCAGCGATCCAGGCAAAGCCTACATCGCAGACAAGTACAGCGGCGAAGAAGGCCGCCGCCTCAGCCAGAGTTGGGCGACCGCCGTCATCCAGGTGCGCGAAACACTCACCGGCAAGATTGCTGCCCTCTACACGCAGGGCACACCGCACTCTGTGTCCACCATCAGCGAGCACATTCCGGCGAACCTGACGCCGGAGGATGCGCTCAAGGACCTGGCCATGCGCCTGCTTGACGCTCGTTTCCGTCAGCACCCGCAATTCCAGCGAGAGGTCACCTCACAGGCGCTTGATTCTCTTTACAGGGGATTTATCAAGGGCCAGCAGACGATCACTCCCGATATGGGCCAGGTGCACGACTACGCGCTGGCGCTTGCGCAGCCGCTGGGCATTGTCAAGCTGTCCGGCGCTGCCTATGCACTCGATCTGGGCAACTCCCGCTACGTTCAGGAGATCGAGCAGGCGTTGCGCAGCAAAGAGGGTGTGCGCGTTGTCGAGATGGAACGCACGTTGGCCGGCGAGTTCGGTCTGCAACCTTTCGTCACACGCTTCCTCGCCCGCATGGCAGTCATTTTCCGCGATCACCGTGTGGAGCGTGAGCATAAGGTGCTGGCCATTGACGAACCCGAGCTTCTGGAGATTCAGTCCAACGATGTACTGATGCGTGGCAGCCGCGTCGAGCACGGCGCCTGGGCCGCTTTCGATGACTACTGCAAGAAGATCGGCGCCCCTGATGTGCCCAATGAGCAGAGCGTGCGCCAGCAAGACGCCAGTTGGGCTGCCTTCCGCAAGTTCTGCGACGATCAGAAGAACCGCTATGCCACAATTCACCAGCAGGTGGTCAGCTCAAGCAAGATCGTCGGTGGGGCGCCTCAGCAGCTTGTAGGACTGATGGACACCATCAAGCAGTTCGTGGACACCGTTGCCGTGGCGCTGCTGGAGAATACATCCGAGGCAGGCATCCTCGCGCTGACCAAGACGACGCCGCCAGTGCGCACGTTGCCGACCATGATCGCCGACATGCAGGCCATGGCGCGCCGCCTGGGCGATGTTGAGATCCACAATCTCTATGTACAGTTGACAACCAACGAGACGCGCGCCGCCGCCAAAGACCTGGTGGCCGCCTACGTCACTGATCCCCAGGAAAAGGCTAGAGTCGTCACCGAGCTGAAGAAGCTGGGCGAGACCGTCGTGCAGGTCACGCGCCAAGGACAGCTCCTGCACTTCACGGCCAGACTGGGCCAATTAAGGCAAGCGCTGGTCCAGCTCAAGCTGTCGCCGCAGGAGGGTTGGGACGCTGTCGCCGGGCTTCCCGACAACACCGACGTGGCGGTTGAGGTTAGAACGGATGCTGAGTCCTGAGCAGTTGCGCACGTGTCTGCAAGAGCTTATTGCTCCCCACAGCAGGAGCGCTACAGTTGTCATCGAAGACCGCACGGGCCTGCTTGGGCAGGGCCTGCACGCGGGACTCGCTCTGGAGATCGGCAAGCGGCCCTGGTTTATCATTCCCGCCGGCTCCCTGGTCGAGGTGCGCCGCCAACGCTGGCAGAACAAGCCGCAGCACGTCGCTCTGGTCGTCGCGCCCAATGCATCGCTGGCCGGTCTGCGCGACGTCACGTCGAGCGCGGCGCGCGTTCCTGCCGGTACGGCCCACCTGTTGCACGCGCTTCAGCGCATCCAGCTTCCCGATGATTCCCGGCTCGATCCGCTGGCCGAAGCCCTTCTGCACGACCCCAGCCGGCTGGCTGCCATGCAGGGGAAATCCATCACGCGGCCAGATCTGCCCCAGGCCATCTTGAGCATGCTGTTGGGCGAGGCGTTGCCTGTCGGACCAACCGGTGCGATTCTTGCCGCAATCATACGCGCGACAGTCATCCTCCCTCAGGCCGCCTATCCCTTCTGCCGTGAGTATGCTGAGGGCCTGCCGGATCAGTACCGGCCGTTAGTTACAGGGCTGCTCACCTGTGGTCAGAGCCGTTCCACCGTGGCGCGTGCCCTGCTGCAGGCAGACATCGGCAGTAGGGAGGAGCTACTCCCGGCTGATGCTCTTGTCTCCCGCCTCATGCAGCACGTCCAGCCATCCAACCAGAAAACGGCTCAGGAGCTGTTCCCCGGGCGGATCACAGAAGCCCTACAAGCCGAACC
>CAYOEZ010000156.1:0-11744 GCA_964402955.1 uncultured Ktedonobacterales bacterium
GCCTAGCGGTTCCGGTCATCACGGCCCGCAGAGGTCTTTCACCCCTTGGTTACATAACATGCCTGGCATACCACCAGGGGGAGGTCAGGCGCCGGCCTGGCCTCCCCTCCTCATTCTGGCTGGACAGAACACCGCAACGCGGCTATAATGGCGACCGGGGCAGCCGCGGCGTGGCGAAGTGTTACTGTCGGCTGCCGTACAAATGTCCGTGGCCACGCGCATATGGGGAGAAAGATATGAAAGAGAGAATCGGTTTCATTGGCCTGGGGGCGATGGGCAAACCTATGGCGCTCAATCTCGTCAAGGCCGGGTTTCCTGTCACTGTCGCCTATCACCGCAACCGCGCTCCAGCCGATGAGTTGGCGCAGGCCGGTGCCACGGTGGCCGCCGACGTCACATCGGTCGCTGCGGCGTCCGATGTGGTGATCACGATTGTGCCCAGGGATCGCGATATCTATGAGGTCTTCCGCGGCGGCTTGCTGGACGGTCTGCGGCGAGGAGGAGTCGCCATCGAGATGACCTCGGCGCTGCCGGAGACGATCAGGCAGGTGGCCGGCGAAGCGAACGAGCGCGGCATCGATGTGCTCGACGCGCCGGTCAGCGGCGGCATCAAGGGCGCAATCGAGGGCACACTCACGATCATGGCGGGCGGAACGCAGGAGGTCTTTCAGCGCTGCCTGCCCGTCTTGGAGACGATGGGCAAGACCATCTACCACACCGGTGAGGTGGGCAGCGGCAAGGCCGTCAAGATGATCAATCAGATTCTCAACGCCGGCAACACGCTAGTTGCGTCTGAGGCCGTCTATCTGGCGCAGCAAATGGGTGTGGACATGGAGATGCTGGTGAAAGTGGTCAATCAGAGCTCTGGCGGATCGTGGATCTTTGCCAATGCGGTGCTGCAATCAATGGTTCCGCAGAGCTTCCAGCCCGGTTTCCGGCTGGAGCTCATGCGCAAGGATATCGGGCTGTCGTTGAACCGGGCCAGAGAGCAGGGGATTTCCCTACCCGTCCTGACGCTGGTCGGCGAGATCTTCCAGGCGATGATGAATCAGGGCCACGGCGATGAGAATTTCACGGTTGTCAGCCAGTGGATCAGGCAGCAAAATGAGGGCCAGGGCAAGGAATAGCCATGCTCGATCTACGCTCCCTGCACAATCCGGTCTGGCAGCGGTCAGATAACCTGCGTAATCCTGCCATTTGACGATCCCGGCGCAGAAATGAATGGAGCCCAAGCATGGTGCGCCGTTTGTGTGGCGCGATGGCGACAGATGATGGTGATTCTGATGGGCACAGACGCCGCCGATCGCACCGCATTTGGCCTGCTCTTCTCTCACGATGGCTTGCAGTGGACGGCACTGCCCGACACCGAAGAGCAGCAACGGCGACCAGATAGCGAAGCAGCGGGGAGGCGACGTCACACGATAACGGTGCAACCTGGAAACTGCGCACGATTGGGCGCAGTCCGGCAGTTAACCTGGACGATGACCAGAAGGAAGCAAGAATGGATAACCCACGCATTGTACGCATCGAGCAGGGCCTGCTGCAAGGTATGCGCCCACGCAGCGCAGGCAGCAACGCCCGCCTCGGTGAGCACGGGCCGACCGTGGATGTACCGATTACGCGCTTGACGGCCGAGGATGGCTCGACTGGCTTCGGGCGCTCACGCGTGAGGCAGGAGGAAGCCGCGAGGCTACTGGGCCTCCACCTCCACGACGTCTTCGCCTCATGGAGCGGCGTCGCGGCCGCCTGGTGGTCCGTCGAGTACCCCCTGTGGGACCTGGCCTGCAAGCGGGCGGGCGTGCCTGCCTGCGTGGCGGCGGCGCAGGCAACTGGCAGCCAGCCTCCAGCGATGCCCTTGCGCGTTCGTTGCTACGATACGTCGCTCTACTTCGATGACCTGCACCTGGCCGACACAAATGCAGCGGCTGCGTTGATTGCCGATGAAGCTCGCGAGGGCTATGCCCGAGGTCATCGCGCTTTCAAGATCAAAGTCGGCCGCGGTGCCAGGCACATGCCCGTCGATGAAGGGATGCGCCGCGACATCGCCGTTGTGTGCGCCGTGCGCCAGGCGGTCGGCCCCGCTGCGCCGATCATGGTCGACGCCAACAATGGCTTCAATCTCAACTTGACCAAACACTTCCTCAGCGAGACCGCCGACTGCAATCTGTACTGGCTCGAAGAGCCATTCCACGAAGATGCTGTGCTCTACCGTGATCTGCGCGAGTGGATGAACCAGCAGGGACTCAAGATCCTGATTGCGGATGGCGAGGGCGACGCGTCGCCACGCCTCATGGACTGGGCGCGCGAGCATATAATCGACGTTGTCCAGCGCGACGTCGTTTACCCGGGTTTCTCCCAATTGCTGATGATGGCGAAGCAATTGGCGGAATGGGGTTCGCTCCTGGCGCCGCACCACTACGGCACCGCCTACGGCAACTATGTCTCCTGCCACCTGGGCGCCGCAGGCAGCAGCTTCGCCTTCGCTGAATGGGACGAGGCGACGACCCCCGGCCTTTCCGCCCCCGGCTACCACATCGATGACGGCCTGGTGACCGTCCCCGACGCACCCGGCTTCGGCTTGTACCTTGACGAGATCATCTTTGCACGCGCTGTGCAAGAGGGCGGTTTCAATCTGGCGATTGCGTGAGTTCCGATCTCTCTTGCAGAGATCGGAACTCACCACTCTACCTCGCCAGGTCGCGCGGCCCTTCGCAATCAAAGCCTAAGCCGATTTCATTGCGCCAGGCATCGATGGCGCGCATGTTGCCGAGGCTGTCGGCCCATGTCATGTACGGCGGCGGCGCCTGACGATTTTTGATATGCTGTGCGACCACGTCGGCTTCGATGGTGTAGAGCGGCTGGCCGCCGGGGACAGTTTCCTCGACCGGTTCGGTGGCGTCATCCCGATAGACCACGATCTTGTTGCCCGTGTCTCCCCCGTAGCGAACGTCGCCCGGAGTCCAGGGATTGGGCAACACGATGTGCCCCTCCGATCCCCAAATACTGAGATCGCGGCTAACTGCCACCTGAAGGCCACAGACGAGGCTGGCAATAATGTCTCCGGGGAACTTGACCGACGCCGTTGCCCATTCGTCAACGCGGCTGTGCGCGCCGACGTGAGCACAACCTCTGATCTGCACTGGCTCGGCAAAATCCTGTCCGGCAGCAGCGCCGGCAACAAGCCGGGCCATCGACATGACGTAGCAGCCCACGTCCATCACGCTGCCGCCGGCTGCGGTGTTTTGCTGGCGAATGTTGTTCTGCGGCCCGTGCATGTTGTAGGAAAAGCGCGCCTCGATCACCCGTACCTGGCCGATTGCTCCGCCGCGGATCAGTTGCACCAGGCGGGCCGTCTGAGGATGGCAGCGATACATGAACGCTTCCATCAGAAACACGTCGTGTTTGCGCACCGACTCGATCATACGCTCTGCCTGGGCGTGGTTGACGGCCAGCGGCTTCTCACACAGGATGTGTTTGCCTGCCTCCGCGCAGCGCATCGTCCACTCGGCGTGAAGATGATTGGGTAGGGAGATGTAGACCGCATCGATGGTCGGGTCTGCCAGGAGCTCGGCATAGCTGCCATAGCGCCTCGGCGCAGCGAACTCATCGGCAAAGGCGGTGGCAGATTGTATTGTGCGACTTCCGACTCCCACCAGCTTCCCTGTCTTGCACACAGCCAGTGCCGTGGCGAATTTGCGGGCGATGCCCCCGGTTCCCAGAATACCCCACGAGACTAATTTGCTGCTCGTCATGCGCGTGCCTCCTTTTGCGTAAGGGCCTACTTCAGCATACCACAAGCGGGGCAGAATGAAAAGATGCTAGACAACAGCACTTCCAAATATGGCGGAACGCCCGTCATTGCGAGCGTTCTTTGCGAAGCAATCCCCCTGCGCAACGCTGAGATTGCTTCGTAAACAGCACTCGCAATGACGAGCCAACGGTCTGCTCGTTCATATCTGGAATCGCTGGCTAGACAGGGCTTTCGTTTGACAGCAGCCAGCGTGCGTGCTATACTCTGGCGGCTTGCCGCCTTGTCTGGTGGCAGCGCAGGGCGGAAACAACGGCCTCGAGTGTCAAGCTTCCCCCAGCCAGTTAGTTCCTTTGTATAGGTGTGACCGCAATGAGCAGGCCACACGAACACTCATCAACTGCGTTCGCAGGGAGACGTGTAGGTATGAGCGCAAAAGGGTCAAACATCCTTGTGTCAGTCATGCTCGTAGCCAGTATTGTCGCTGGCTGCGGTGGCGCTTCTCCCAAAGAGGAGCCGACTCCGACTCCCATCGTCCAGGCTTCGGTCACATCGAAGCCCACCTACCTCGTGGAAACCGGTACAATTGTCGACGAAGTGAAGTTCTCCGGGCGCATCGCGCCCGTTCTCGAGGAGACTCTCTTCTTCCGCACCGATGGTCGCCTGTCCAAGCTGCCTGTGCAGGTGGGCAGCAAGGTGAAGAAAGGCGACATCCTGGCAGAGCTCGACGTGACTGATGTGCTCAATCAGCAGGCGCAGGCCGAGATCACGCTGCAAACCGCTCAACTGAAGCTCAAGTCAGCCGAACAGAATGTCACCGAGCAACGCAGCCAGGCCGAGAGTGCATTGCGCGTCGCGCGCCTCAAGCTGGCGCAGACCAAGATCAAGGATCCCGCTCCAAACATCACCATCGCAGCGGGCAATCGCGACAAGGCACTGGCCGCGTTGGCTCAGGCTCAATCCTCATACGACGCCAAGAAGAGCCGCCCCGATATTGCTGCTCTGCCCGAGTCCCTCAACCTGCAGAAGGCGACGATTGACTATGATATTGCCAGGGCGCAATACGATCTTGCCGTTCAAGGTCAGAAGAGTTGGGAATACGATGTGCAGTTGCTGCAAGAATCTGTCAGTGTCGCAGAAGCCAATCTGCAGAAGCTGACCGCATCTATCGATCCCGCCCTGGCTCAGGATGTTGCCAAGTCGCAATTGGTTGTTGACCGGCTGAAGAACCAGGTTGCCAACGGTCGCGTCGTTGCCACGATGGATGGGAATGTCACCGCCGTTACCGCCACTGCTGGACGAACTGTCCAGGCCTACCAGTCTATTGTGACCATTGCTGCTCCCAGCGAGCTCGAAGTCAGCGCCGACCTGCTTAGCACTACGGTGCAGAGCCTGAGCGTTGGCCAGACCTGCCTCATTACGATGTCGAACTACCCGAGCCGCGTCTTTCATGGGACGATCCGGCGCATCCCGTCTGTTGCAATCGGCACAGCTTCACTCGACCAGGACCGCAGCACCCGTGTGAAGCTCAGCGACGCCGATGTGACGTTGGAGATAGGGGCGCTGGTGCGGGTGTCCGTGATCTTGCAGAAGAAGGACAATGTGTTGTGGATTCCCCTGCCGGCGCTGCGCAGCTTCCAGGGCAAAGACTTTGTGCTGGTGCTCGAAGGCGAGGTGCAGCGACGCGTCCCTGTCACAGTGGGCGTGCGCACCGAGGACAAGGTAGAAATCACCAATGGCCTGACGCCTGGCCAGGTTGTGGTGGGCCCATAGGGCACAATATATGCGAATCATCTACAACATCCTCTCGGTCTTTGTCTTCGCTGCGCGTCGCCTGTGGCACAATCTTGGCCTGATGATCGGCACCGCGCTGGGACTCATCGTCGCTGTGGCTTTCGTCATGAGCGTGCCCATCTACGCCGACAGCGTCAACTACCGCCTCATGGCCCGTGCGCTGGCCGACGAAAACGTAAACGAGGTTTCTCCGAGGCCTCCCTACGCCTTCATGTTCCGCTACATCGGTAGCTGGTACGGAGCGGTTGATTGGGCATCCTATCAGAACGCCGACCGCTACTTTGTCGATCAGTGCCCTTCCATCCTGGGGCTGCCTCTCGAACAGAGTGTTCGTTATGTCAAAACGGACAATCTGCGTGTCTATCCTGCCGGGCTGAGCGGCTACAGTGACCCCAAACTGATCCTTGATCGTATTGGCGTCGGGTTTATCGATCGCCTCAACGACCACATCCGCCTTGTCGAAGGGCGGTTCCCCGTTGCGCAGACTGCCGGTGGCGGTGGGCCTCTTGAGGTGCTCGTCACCGAAGACAAAGCCAACGAGCTCGGCATTGTCACCGGCGAGGATTTTGTCTTACTGGGCGAGGGCAGCGACCCGGCTGCAACCCTTTCTCAGATTCCAGCCAAGGTTGTCGGTATCTGGCGTGCACGTTCATATGACGACGTCTACTGGTTCTACCAGCCGGCGAGCTTCGATGGCGTTTTCCTCACCACAGAAGCATCCTTCGCCAGCCGCGTCGTGCCCGCGGCCAAGAAGCCAGTGTACCTGGCGCTATGGTACTTGATCTTCGACGGCCGCGGTGTACATACGGAAGACGTGTCAGGATTTCTCAGCCGCGTCACCGTTGCGACGACCATGGCCGACAAGAGCCTGGCCAAGACGTCTCTGGACATTTCGCCGGTCAACGCTCTCGCTGCTTATGTCGAGTCCACCCTGCTCCTGACGATTCTCCTCTTCGTCTTCGCCATCCCCATCGTTGGCCTCGTGCTCTACTTTATGATTCTGACGACAAATCTCGTCGTGCAGCGCCAGCGCAACGAGATCGCAGTCCTGCGCAGCCGCGGCATGTCGGCGTTGCAGGTGGTCCGTCTCTATCTACTCGAAGGGCTGATTCTCGGCGCGGTCGCCATCGCAGTTGGACCACTCATCGGCCAGTTGATCGCCTATATTATGGGAACGTCGCGCTCCTTCCTTTCCTTCACGCTGGACAACTCGCTGACGGTCAGTATTTCGCAGCAGAGCCTGCGTCTCGGCTTTGTCGCCGTGGTCGTTGCTCTCGTCTCGACGATGCTTCCTGCGCTGGGGGCGGCGCGCCACACCATCGTGACGTATAAGCAGGACATCGCTCGCTCCCTCGACCAGCCCTGGTGGCAGAAGCTCTACCTGGATATCCTGCTGCTTGCTGTCCCCCTCTACGGCTACTACCTGCTCCGCCAGCGCGGCACGTTGTCTATTCTTGGCCAAACCGTATCGGCCTCTGAGGGCGACCCGTTCAGCAATCCACTGTTGTTTCTGGTGCCAACGCTGTTCGTTTTTGGACTGGCGTTGCTGTTCTTGCGCGTTTTCCCTGTTGTGATGTCCATCGTGGCGCGCCTTTTCGAGTTCCTGCCAGGCACATCCTTGTTGCTGGCCGTGCGCCAACTGGCCCGTTCGTGGGGCTATTACACGGGTCCGCTCCTCCTGATCATTCTGACGATGGGGCTGGCATGCTTCACCGCCTCCATGGCGCGCACCCTCGATGCAGCACTGATTGACCAGACCTACTATGACGTTGGCGCCGATCTGCGCCTCGTCGAGCTTGGCGACGCAAGCGAAGAGAGCAACGATTCCGCAAGCAATACGACGCAGGCGGCGCCGGGAGCGGCCGCGGCCAAGCCGAAAGTTTACTGGTACTTCATGCCGGTAGCGGAGCACCTGAAAGTGGACGGCGTCCAGGCCGCGGCGCGCTTTGCCACATTCAGCGTCAGCGTACGACTTGGCCAGAGCTCGCTAAACGGGAAACTCGTCGGCATCGATCGTCTCGACTATCCGCGGGCCGGGTTCTTTCGGCGTGACTTTGCCCCTGCGTCGCTGGGCGCACTGGTCAACTACCTGGCCAGGGACGAGAGCGCCGTCCTTGTCCCGCGCTCGTTTCTGGGCAAGTTCGGGCTGAGTGTTGGCGATACCTTCGTCGCCGAGCTCAACCAGAACATGACCTTCACCAGCATGCCCTTTACCATTGAGGGTGTGATCGACCTTTTCCCAACCATGTTTCCCAGCGATGGAACTTATATGGTTGCCAATCTTGAGTACATTCACGAGCAGATGGGCGGCCCACAGCCTTATGATGTGCTGCTCAAGGTCGCACCGGGCAGCAAGACCGAGACAATCATCTCTGGCCTCGCCGACCTCAGTCTGCGCATTATCCGCACCCAGGACACCCGTCTCATGATCGAAAACGAGAGGCGACGCCCCGAGCGTCAGGGTATCCTGGGCCTGTTGTCCGTCGGCACACTGTCGGCCAGTTTCCTGACCGTGCTCGGGCTGTCGTTCTACTCACTCGTCTCTTTCCGCCGCCGCTTCATCGAGCTCGGCATTCTACGCGCCATCGGCCTGTCGATACCGCAGATGGTGCTCTCGCTGGGTTGCGAGCAATTTGTGCTCATCGCGTCCGGTGTTGGCGCAGGCACAGGTTTCGGCGTGCTGGCGAGTGTTCTGTTCATTCCCTTCCTGCAAGTCCGCGCTGGTCCCCATGCCCAGGTGCCTCCGTTTGTTGTGCAGATGGCGTGGGGCGATATCGCCAAGGTATACGTCATATTTGGCGCTATGCTTCTGGTGACGGTCGCCGGTCTCGTCTGGCTGCTCATGAGAATGCGCATCGCTGACGCGGTTAAGCTTGGTGAGTCCGTTTGATGGCGAAGGCCAGCGCTGCCAACGTATCGTTCGCATCTTCTCGCACAGGAGTTGATTCATGCCGACAGTCGATTCCCCTATCCGGACGTCCCTCAGCAGCATATATGGGCATAGCAAGCGCCATCTTGAAGGTCAGACGGCGCGCTATACTGACGCGGTCACAACGTTCACTGCCCTGGCGGGCGCGGGGCCAGTATCCGTCTTCCGCGCCCCCGGTCGCGTGAATCTCATCGGCGAGCATACCGACTACAACCAGGGCTACGTCTTGCCTATGGCATTGGACAAGGACACGGCGCTTGTGGCGCGACGACGCTCCGATGGGGTTGTGCGCCTGTGGAACATCGAAGCCGAAACCTTCGGCGAGCGCAGTTTCGAGATCAGCAGCGCCATTGCTGCCTGGCCGCTCGGTGACTGGGGCAATTACATCAAGGCGGCGGCGCAGGCGCTCTACCTCCGCAATCACGGCCAACTGCGGGGCATGGATGCTTTGATCGTGGGCGCCGCCCCGTGGGGCACGCCGCGTGCTGCCGGCCTCAGCTCTTCGTCAGCCCTGCTGGTCGCGGCAGCTCTGGCGCTGGCATCGCTCAATCAGATCGAGATCGAGAAGGTTTCCTTTGCGCGCATGTGCAGTGAGGCGGAATGGTACGTCGGCACACGCGGCGGCATCATGGACCACTTCATATCGATTCTTGCCCGGCGCGGCCATGCGCTCCTGCTTGATTGCCGGCCACAAACGGATATCAAGACGGGCCACATGCACTACACGATGGAGCATGTGAGTATTCCAGGCGGGTATCGTGTGCTGATTTGCAACAGCGGCATTGAGCGCCAGAAGACGCGCTCGAAGTATAATGTGCGTGTGGCAGAGTGCCGCCTGGCTGTGACCTTACTCACGTCCACCTATCGGCACATTACCCATCTGCGCGATGTATCGGCTGCTGGCTTGCATATCGGGCACACGGAGGTCATGGCGCTCGTCGAGTCGCTGCCGGAGCGCATCGAGATGGGTGATGTACTGCGCCAGCCGGCGCTCGCCGCAGCCCTGCAAACGCTGAATAGCCAGTTTGCCGCTGATGAAGTCTTTGTCGTTCGTGCGCGTGCGCGCCACGTCGTGAGCGAAAACGCGCGCGTGCTCGAGGCAGTTCAGGCTCTGCGTCTCGGCGACGCCGCGGCTGTCGGCCGTCTGATGAACGAGGCGCACGAAAGCATGAGTGTGGACTACGATGCGAGCTGCCCCGAGGTCGATGCTCTGGCCAATATCGCACGCTGCACGCCTGGCGTGCTCGGCGCACGCGTGACTGGCGCCGGTTGGGGAGGCTGCATCGTGGCGCTGGCGCACGATTCTGATCTGAGAATCGAACGCTCCGTTGCAGAGCAGTATCAGGCGGCAACGGGTCTCGCGACCAGCATTTTCGTCTGTCGCTCAGCGCCGGGCGCTGATGAAGTTGGGGGGTTGTCGTGATTCTTGCCGCCTCAGTGATGTGCGCGGACTTTTGGAATCTGGGGACGCAGATCGGCGCGCTGCAGTCGGCGGGCGTCGACGCGCTGCACTTCGACGTGATGGACAGCATCTTTGTCCCCAACCTGGCCGTCGGCCCACAGGTCTACCAGTCCGTGCGCCAGCACACATCCCTGCCCTGCGACGTTCACCTCATGGTCAGCCGGCCTGCCACTGTCATTCCCCTTTATGACGGGGCGGAGTGGATCATCGTTCACGCTGAGTCTGATCCACAGCACTTGCGCTGGCTGCTCGACGACATCCGCAAGCGGGGATCGCGTGCGGGCGTGGCGCTCAATCCGGCGACTGACCCGTCGCTTCTGGAATGGGTCGTCGACCAGGTCGAGCTTGTGCTGATCATGACCGTCAACCCGGGCTTTGCCGGCCAGCCCTTCATTGCGGCGATGGTGCGCAAAGTCGAGCTTGTCCATGATCTCCTTGCCAGGCACGGTCGCAGCGACGTTGTTATCAGCGTCGATGGCAACATCAATGTGACAACGGTTCCTCCTCTCGCGGCAGCCGGCGCGCAGATGTTCATTGGCGGCTCCAGCGGGCTGTTCCTGCCCGGCAAGAGCTTCGCTGACGCGATACGTGAGCTACGCGCCGCCGCGGCAGTTGCCAGGCGTTGACGAAGGAGCACAGTGTATGGACACCAATCATCTCACCCCATCTTTTCGCTGCTATGACCGGGGAACAGCCTGGATGTGGGGTCAACGTAGACCTTGGCGCTGCAGACTGCGACCGCGGCCTGCGCAAAGCCGACGGAGATCAGGCTGAGTTTCACTCCGCCGCTTGGCATAGCCACATCGCCGGCGGCAAACATGCCGGGAAACGTGGTTGACATTCCGCCATCCACCTTGATGTCGCGGCCGGCGTATTCCACCGGCCATTCCTTGAGCGGGCCAAGCTCTGCCTTGTAACCGATGTTGCCCAGAATCGCGTCCACTTCGAGCCTGCGTTCCTCTTTCGTCTGCGTGTTGACGATCACGGCGCCCTCGACCTTGTCCGTGCCCAGAACCTCGGTCAGCTCCGTCCACAGATAGATCGGGACGCCCAACTCCAGCACCTGTTTGACGCTGGATTCATGGGCACGGAAAGCGTCGCGCCGGTGCACCAGTGTTATACTCGCCGCGATGTCGTGCAGATTAAGCACCCAGTCCAGGGCTGAGTCGCCCCCGCCAACGATCAGGAGTCGCTTGCCTTGCAGGGCATTCTTGTCGT
The DNA here is from genome assembly GCA_964402955.1 of uncultured Ktedonobacterales bacterium. Taxonomy (GTDB): domain Bacteria; phylum Chloroflexota; class DTOL01; order DTOL01; family DAOUCN01; genus CAYOEZ01. Next base: position 11,152 of record CAYOEZ010000156.1, read on the forward strand.
GCACAAAATAGTAGACGCCGTGGTCTTCGAACGTGGCGGCGTTCTTGGCCGGCAGCCGGTTGGGTGAGAAAGAGCCGACGCCGGCGCAGATGAGGACGGCGCGAGTGTAGTGCTCGCCCTTGCTTGTTCCCAGCCGGATGATGTTGCCCTCGACCCGGTCGACGCTCTGCACCTGTTCCCGCAAGCACAGCGCCGGATTGGCGCTCATCGCCTGTTCGATCAAAAGCTTTGCCAGGTCTTTGGCAACGATGCCCGGGTGTCCGGCAACATCGAAGACGCACTTGTCCGGGTAAAGCGTCACCAACTGCCCACCAAGTTCAGGCATGGTCTCGATGAGCTTGGTGCGCATCTCGCGAAACCCGGCATAGAATGTGGCAAACAACCCGGCAGGCCCGCCGCCGATAATGGTCAGGTCGAAGATATCACGTGGCCTGGCGCCCAGCAGTTCATCTTGCATGCAGTTCTTTCCCCCTCGCCCCGATGTCCTGTGTGCATTCTACCAAACCTAAGCGCAATCGTCAACATTAGCGATCGGCGAGTAAGAAACCCGCCCTTGTATACTGCACTTTGGGTGCGAACCTTAACAACTGATC
>CAYOEZ010000157.1:0-11736 GCA_964402955.1 uncultured Ktedonobacterales bacterium
GATGCGCATGCAGTCGGCCGCGCCGCAAGCGAAGCAAGTGCGTATCTATTCCACGGTCTACATGAGCCGGCCCGAAATAAATGACCAAATGATTACCGGTTCATCCGATAGCATGGCCGGCTATCTACGCTTCGATTTGCCGCAGCCTCCGCCAGTCCGCCTGCCCGCTCTGGGTCCCTGGCGTGTGCAGCGGGCGATGGAGAGCGGGCAGCCGCAGGCAGGCTCAGATTGGCGTGTTTTGGCGGATGGCCAGTCTCTGGAGATGGACAAGCTGGGCGTCAGCAAGGGATTCGTCTGGTATCGCGCGGCCTACAGCGGCAAGATGGCGAGTCTGGGCCTGGCAATTCGACATAACGCGGCAGTCTATCTCAATGGGCGCTTTGTGACGGCGTTGGACGACTATCACAACGAGGCGGCGGATGGCGAAGCCGAGAGTGAGACGCTGCCGCCGGCGCAGGTGCAGCTTCCGGCAGCGTTGCAGACCGACGGCGACAATGTGATGACAATTCTGGTCGAGAGCCTGGGGCACAACAAGGGCTTCCTCGGCAACGAGCGTTTGCCGCGCGGCATACTTGCTGTCGAGGCAGACCGCCCTCTGGCATGGAGCGTGCGGGCAGGCGTGGCGGGGGAGGGGAATGTCCCCATCCTCACCTATGACGATGGCGCCTGGGCCAGTGTGGCCGATCTCGGCCGGGCGCCGGCTGACGACCTCCTGTGGGCACGCACGCACTTTGCACTCGACGTGCCTGAGGATGCGTTTGCGCCGCTGGGTCTACACATGGATAGCGTGGCCGACAAGGCGCACATCTATCTCAATGGTGTGCTCGTGGCGCGCGACTGGAGCATCAGCAAGCAGCGCACCTTCTATCTGCCCGAAGGGATTCTCAACCAGCACGGCGACAACGTTCTCTCGCTGCTGCTGTGGCGGCGCGGGGGAAAGCCCGTGGCGGGAACAGTGGAACTGAAAGCTTATACGGTGGAAGCATCGAACCACATCAGTGTGCTGTAAGGTGACATGCGAAGATGCCGCTCCGCGCAATCGGAGCGGCATCTTCGCATTCATGACGTCTTAGCCCAACAGCCCCGGCGCGACCGTCACCACGATCAGGATGCCGGTCAGAGCAATGAGGGTGATGACCATTGCCCACGATAGGATATTGGCCTTACGTCCGTTGACATACTTACCCATTAGCCGCTTGTCGTTGATCAAACGCAGCATCACGATCAGGATAACTGGCAGCAGGACGCCGTTGAGCGTCTGGCTGGCCATCATTGTCTCGATGAGCGATTTGATGGGCAGCATGATGATGCCTGCGCCGAGCACGATAAAGGCCGTGTAGATGCTGAAGAAGGCAGGCGCCTCTTGGAAGCTCCGGCTGACGCCCAGGTCGAGCCCAAACGCTTCGCAAACGACGTAGGCGGTGGACAAGGGAAGGATGGCCGCTGAGAATATCGATGCGTTAAGCAGCCCGATGGCGAAGAGCGCCGAGGCATACTTGCCAGCCAGCGGCCCCAGAGCGATGGCTGCATCTTTGGCGCCATCGATGCGCAGCCCGTTGGCATAGAGCGTCGCGGCGCAGGCCACGGTGATGAAGACTGCAACCAACACCGCAAAGAGCGAGCCGACAATGACGTCGAACTGCTCGTACCTGAAGTCGGCTGGCTTGATCCCCTTGTCGGCGATCGACGCCTGCTGGTAGAACTGCATCCACGGAGCAATCGTTGTTCCGATGATGGTCACGGCCATTGTGACGTAGCCGGCTTCAAAGCGGAAGTTCGGTGAGACCGTTGCCGTGAGTACTTCAGCCCAGACCGGGCGCGCCATGAATCCGGAAACAACATAGGTCAGGTAAATGGCACTGGCGAGAAGGAAAACACGCTCAACCGATCTGTAATTGCCCTTGACGATCAGTAGCCACACACCGAGCGCAGCGATTGGCACCGATATGTACTTGCTGACGCCGAAGATCTCCATGCTGGCGGCGACGCCGGCGAACTCGCTGACCGTGTTAGCGAGGTTGGCGATCATCAATAGGCCCAGAATGATGACGGTCGCGCGTACGCCCATACTCTCACGAATGAGGTCGCCCAGACCTTTGCCCGTCACTACACCCAGGCGCGCGCTCATCTCCTGGATAATGACCAGAGCCAGGCCGACAAGCGGCATTATCCAGAGGAGGGTGTAGCCATAGTGGGCGCCGGCGACAGAGTAGGTTGCGATGCCTCCCGCGTCGTTGTCCACGTTGGCGGTGATAATGCCGGGGCCCAAGACGGCGAAGAGCAATGCCAGTCGGACGCGCCAGCCCTTGAAGCGTTGTTTCAGTGTCATGGGCGTGTTCTCCCGGGGTCAGTGTGGGCGCTCACAGAACTTGCGCGACGAACTCTCCATCGTTGGGGCGTTACGTTCCGTGGTAGAGTCGCGGCAGGCGCTTCTTCCACGCCGTGGGGATGATCTTGTCGATGGCGTCGTCAGCGGTGACGATGCCTTGCAGGCGGTTCTCTTCATCCACAATGGGGACGGCCAGCAGGTTGTACTTGGCGACAGCCTGCGCCAGATCATCCTGGCTGTCCAGGGGGGTGAAGCTGACGACCCGATCGTGCATGATCTCGGTGATCACTGCGTCCGGTTTTGCCAGGACAAGGCTTTGCAGCGAGCAGACGCCGAGTAGATGATTGTCATCGTCTGTTACATAGACGTAATAGATGGTCTCAGACTCGCGCGCCGTTTCGCGCAAGACAGCGATCGCCTGCTCAGCGGTGAGCGTCGGGCGCACCGTCACGAAATCCGTGGTCATCATGCCGCCTGCGCTTTCTTCCGGGTAGGTCAGCAGTTTGCGTACATCCTCCGCCTCGTCGCTGGCCATCAGTTTCAGCAGGCTCTCGCTGCGGCCTTCCGGCAACTCGGCCAGCAGATCGGCGGCCTCATCCGGCGCCATTTCTTCGAGGAGATCAGCCACTTTCTCGTCGGACAGCGATTCCACAAGACTGGCCTGGAAATCGGGCTCGACCTCTTCCAGCGTGTCCGCGAGACGCTCGACATCCAGCGATTCCACCATTTTGCTGCTCTGAACGGGATTCAGATCGCTGATAATGTCGGCCAGGTCGGCCGGCGGCAGCTCGTCGGTCGTGCTACCGGCTTGTTTAGCGCGCGCCGGCTTTGCCCCCGGCAGAAGCTCCACGTTGTCCCAGGCGATTGTTCCCACGATAGGTGTCCGGCCCAGCACCGCCAGGACGCGCTCGGCAAAGTGCGCAAGTCCGAGGCGGCGCAGGATGGCCAGACCTCCGATGTGGACATTGGCCAGGTAGAACTGGCCGTTGCTGCGCTCCAGCTCGAGGTCGTTGACACGGACGACACGAGCGTCGTCTGTGTCGATCACCTCTTTGTCGAGCACATCGCGGGCCAACCACACCGCGTCGGATGGCTCAAATGGGACGATGTCTGCGATCGCATGTGACAGGACAACCGCCGGACCGACAAGTAAGGTGATGTCAGACGTCGATACGGCGAGGGTGTCGTTGGATGCCTGCTTGATAACCACGGCGACAACCTGTGGGTGAGGCAGCAAGCCGTGCACGGTTGCAATGATATCCTGCACCCGGCCAAGCCGCTCGCCATCAGCATCTACGACTGGCTTACCGATCAAGTCACTGACGAAGATCATTGACCACCTCTCACACTGGAAGGGAATGGCGCATGATTCCGGGATGAAAGCGACCCGGAGCTCCGATGCCCGATACTGCGGAGCAGACCCTCTCTCCGAAGAGAGCGGAACTCTGGCACGGCCATTTTCATCTTAGCTCAGATGAGCCAGGAGTGATGTCGCCATGACGAGATAGAGCAGAACGCTGATGATACTGATCAAGGCATCAACCATGGGGCCGCCGGCAAAGCTGAGCGGCAGGCCGAAACGCTGCAGGAGTATGGGCGAAAGCGCACCCAAAAGCGCGGCAAGGATCATCGTCAAGGTAAGACTCACCCCGACGGCCATGCCGAACGCGGGCGTGCCCAGCCAGAGATAGGCGATGACGCCAACCGCCAGGCCAGCGAGTGCGCCGACGATGACGCCGATGATCGTCTGCCTCCATACCTCGTGCCAGACGTCAGCCGGGTCAGCGTGCTCGGTGACGACGAAAGACTGAGCGCCTACCACGTGCCCGATAGCCACGATGAGCGGGACGAAGTAGATCAGAGAGAACGACGTGCTCAGCGTCGAGGCGAAGAAGCTCAGGATGAGGCCAGCCACGAGACCACCGATCAGGCTCGTGCCGAGCCAGGTGATGCGCCCGCGCACCACTTCCAGCGGGGCGGCCGTGTGGGTCATATCCTCTTTGACCGTACCGACGGTGCGCGACATGTCCTCGGCGCGTTCTTCCTGCATCACGTCCAGCACATTGTCGATGGTCACCATGCCCAGCAGTCGCCGCTGATCATCCACAACGGGTACGCCAAGGAGGTTGTACTTGCGTATGACTTTGGCGACCGCTGATTGGTCGTCGCTGACGTGGACAGCGGTCACGTCTTTCTGCATGATATGGGCAATGCTGGTGCCGGGTTGGGCGGAAATCAAGGCGCGCAGGGAAACGACGCCGACAAGCTGTTCGGTCGCCGTGACAACGAAGAGGTAATAGGTTGTTTCGGGCGGCGGACCGGCGCTGCGCACGGCATCGATGGCCTGCTGTGCCGTCATGTCCGGGCTGAGCGTAAATACGTCAGGCGTCATACGCCCGCCGGCAGTGTTTTCCTCGTAGCGCAGCAGAGCCTTGACCTCTTGCGCTGGTTCCGGCTGCATGCTGGCCAGAATCTCCTCTGCCTTTTCTTCGGGCAGGTCGCCGATGATGTCGGCGGCTTCCTCGGGGGGCATCGCTTCCAACAGGTCAGAGGCGTGCTCGGTGGTCATGCTCTCGACCATGGGCGCCTGGTACGAGTCTTCCATTTCTTGCAGCGCATCGGCGGCAGTCTCGACATCCAGGCTATTGAGCAAGGCCACGCCGGCGTCGGGATGCATGGCTTCGATCAGGTCGGCCAGGTCGGCCGGATGGAGGTCGCTCAGTGTCGTGCCCGGCACGCGCAGATGGACATCGCCTGGATCCTGGTCAACCTGCTGCACGTAGTTCCAGGTCACCAGTCGTTCGCTGAAACGGAAGGGGAGCAGGCGGCGGAAGAAGGCCCAGAAGCTGATGTCCGCGCCGAGCAGGCGCGCCACGCCGCGCACCTGAGCGAGCTTGAGGTCATTGACCTTAACGACGCGCCGGCCCTGTGTATCGACAATTTGTTTGTCCAGGACATCGCGGGCAAGATATATTTCGCCAGGGTGCGGCGTATACGTCCCAATCTGGCCGCGGCCAACATTGAGGCGCATGTGTGGCTCTTCGATGCTGACCACCTGGCGCCAGGGAATCGTGATCGGCGCGGGCCGGGTAGGCAAAGAGACGCGCGCGCCGGACGCCGGCGTCACGACGAGCGCGGCGACAACGGGGAATGCCTCGCGCATGTTCACGATGAGGTCAGCCACAGCGCCGACAGTTTGCCCCTGGTTGTCGCGCACGGCTAGATTCAGAATATCGCTCAAAAAGACCATTGAGACCACCTCGGATGAGGGTTGGATGGCGAGTACAGGGTCGCTGGTGGTCGTGTGTCACCATGGCGGGATGGGCTGCCAAAAAGCGGGAGACGTGTTAGTGTGGTTGCAGCGTGAGGATGGGACGAGAGGAGGCGTGGCTACACGTGTCCTGCCCGTCCCTCATGTTTTCCGGTTGATTGTCCGAAAGGTCATTGTCCTCACCTGGGTGTGTTGTTGCACTCTGCCAGCTACTGTGACTGGGACCGGCGTCCACGCTCACCACCTCCTTTCGTGTTGTCTATAGTTCTGGGGTATTGTATTCCGCCAGGCGCTGTCTGTCAAGTAGTATGGGGGCGCAGTTTGGAAAACTGCGATAATTGCTCGTGCCGTGCTGCGCCGATTCTTGCAGGCGACGCAGACCGGCGTGTGTTCTTTCCGGTGCGCGTGTTGCTGTTGACCGCTTGCTATGCCAGGTGCGCGCGCAACACGTCGTCCAGGTCGGGCTTGCCGATCTCTTGCAGCTCGTAGCGCACGCGCACACTGGGTTTGTCGATCCCGATCAAGCGGCGCAGGTCGATGGGCGTGGCGATAATGACGAGATCGCAATCGGCAGCGCGGATAGTGGCTTCCAGATCGGCGATCTGTTTCGGCCCATAGCCCATGGCCGGCAAGACCGGCCCGGTGCCGGGATACTTGCGATACGTGTCGGCGATCGACGCCACCGCGTAGGGATGGGGATCGATGATCTCGGCGGCGCCGAACTTACGCGCTGCCACCGCGCCCGCGCCATAGCTCATACCGCCATGCGTCACAGTTGGTCCGTCTTCGATCACCAGCACACGCTTGCCGCGTATCTGTTCTCTGCCCTCGACGTAGAGCGGCGACGCCGCCTCGATGATGACGGCGTCCGGGTTGACGGTCTCGATATTGCGGCGCACGGTGGCAACACCGTCAGCATTGGCCGTATCCGTCTTGTTGATGATGACGACGTCGGCGCGGCGCAGGTTCGTTTCGCCCGGATAGTAGGACAACTCGTGGCCGGGGCGGAGCGGGTCGGTAACAACGATCTGCAAGTCAGGACGGTAGAACGACATATCGTTATTGCCGCCGTCCCAGAGCACAATGTCGGCCTCTGCCTGGGCTTGCTTGAGGATGACGCCATAGTCGACGCCGGCATAGACGATGTTGCCGTTGTTCAGGTGTGGCTCGTACTCCTCGCGCTCCTCGATCGTACACTGGTAACGATCCAGGTCGTCGTAGGAGGCGAAGCGCTCGCAGATCTGTTTCGTCAGGTCGCCATAGGGCATGGGGTGGCGCACGATGACGACTTTTTTGCCCATCTCGTTCAAGATGTGGGCGACCCGGCGCGTGGTCTGGCTCTTGCCGCTGCCCGTGCGCACGGCGGTGATGGCGACAACCGGAACGGTCGACTGCAACATGGTGGCGTCTGGCCCAAGCAGGCGAAAATCGGCGCCGGCGGCCAGCACGGCGCTGGCCTTGTGCATGACGTACTCGTGCGAGACGTCGCTGTAGGCGAAAACGACCTGGTTCACCTTGTGCGACACGATGAGTTCGGTCAGCTTCTCTTCTGGCTCGATGGCGATGCCGTGGGGATAGAGAGCGCCGGCCAGTTCTGGCGGGTAGCGGCGGCCGGCAATGTCGGGTATCTGCGTGGCGGTGAAAGCGACAACGGCGTAGGCTGGATTGTCGCGGAAGCACATGTTGAAATTGTGGAAATCGCGCCCGGCGGCGCCCATGATCAGAACGCGTTCTTTCGTCATCGAAGGCCCCCTTGTTTCTAGAACTGCCCGTATGTTTTGACCAGATCGAGCAGGCGGCAATACTGCTGGAACGAGACGTTGTTGGGAATGGAGTGATCGGAGTGGTAGATGTAACCGCCGCCAGCCTTGGCCGCCGGAATCTTGGTGCGAATTTCGATCTCGAGAGCGGTGGGGTCAGAGTCGGTGATCGTACGCACATCGATGCCGCCCATGAAGGCCAGGTCCTTACCGAATTCCTTCTTAATCTCGACTAGGTCCATGCCTGCTTTGGTTTCGAGTGGCTGCAAGACGTCGAGCCCGACGTCAAGCAGATCGGGAACGAGTGGTTTGACATAACCACAAGAATGCAGGAGAACGGGCATATTGTGGCTGTGGAAGAACTCGAATACGCGGCGGTCGGCTGGCTTGATCAGCTCACGGTATATGCGCGGCGAGAAGAACGGGGCGCCGCGGTAGCCCATGTCGTTGTACAGGAAGGCGCCATCGAAGATGTATCCTTCTTTCATAACGATCTTGGCCATTTCGATCACAAGGTCGGCGCTGGTCTCGATCATGTCCTGAATCCAGTCGGGATCGGTGATCAGCAGGGGCAGCAACTCGTCGGCGCGGATGTAGGCCTGGCAGAGGTCATAGCCGACAACAGCATTGAACGTAAGAAAGAGGTTGTCGGACTTCGCTTGCTCGTAGTTTTGCTTCAGCGTCACCCAGTCCACGCGCGTGTAGCCTGGTTGCAGCCGCTTCTTGGCTTGCGCCCAGTCCTCGCGCGTTTTGATGGCGTAGTCAATGAGTTCTGGCGTGGTCGAGTAGTCCCAGTGGTTCTTGCGTGTGCTGCCATATGGCGTCGTCTTGACCACGTACTCGGGGGTGCGCTCGACGATACGGACAGGGAACTGCGGCGTGATGTCGACGCCGAAGCCGGCCATCTCGTAGTGGAAATACTCGGTAACGGGGATATCTCCCGGCAGACCTTCGTTACGCCAGCGGCTGGCTGTGGCTGCCCACACGCTATCGCAGATCGGGATGCGATCGGTTTCTTTGTGCGCAATGGCCATGCCTATGCGCTCACGCGGCGTCAGGGTTGAGGTTGGCATGTGGCATCTCCTGGTGATGGGTAATAGGTGATGGCAGAGTGTGCAGCAACGGCACGGAGTGTCGTCACCCCGTGCCGTCATTGTTCTGAGCAGGCTATGCGAATCGGGCAAGGAGAACGCCCAGCAGGTAGAGCAGGAAGATCGGTACGGCCACAAGCAACTGGTTGAACGGGTCGGGCGTTGGTGTGATCAGGGCGCCCACCACGAAGGCGACCAAGACGGCATACTTCCAGAAACTCTTTAGTTTTTGATAGCTGACAATCTTGAGTTTGGCCAGGAAGAAGACCACCAGCGGCGTCTCGAAGACGATGCCGATCCAGAACATCAGGTTCGTGATGAAGGAGATGATGGAGCCAATCGATGGCATTGCCACAGCGATGCCCCCGCCGAAGGTGAGCAAGTACTTGAGTGCAAACGGCAGGAGGAAGAAGTAGCAGAAGAGCACGCCGCTGGCAAAGAACACCGAGGCGAACGGCACGATCAGATAGACCCAGCGCTTCTCTTTCTCGTAGATGAGCGCGGGCCAGATGAAGGCAATCACTTCATAGATGATGACCGGCAGTCCCAGCGTCACGCCGCCAAGCAAGGAGACCTTGAAGGTGGTGATGAACATCTCAGTCGGCTGCAAGAAGACCGGCCGCACGCGTTGACCTTGCGTTGGCTGGTCGAGCGAAAGGATCGTTCCCCTGGGCAGGGTGATCTGAGTCGTAATCGGCGTTGTGCCCGTACCGATGGCAGCAGGCAGGTTGAACGTGGTCGTAATGACCTGATCCTGGTGCAGGGTGAACGTCGTGGTCGTGACTTTGGGCTCGTCCGGGGCGAGCGGCATGGTCAGCCCCGAGATAGGCTTGAGCAACAAAACGTAAATCTGATTATAAAAGACAAGGCAGATGGTTGTGCCGACGGCAAGAGCGAGCACGACGTGAATGATACGGCTGCGCATCTCTTCGAGATGCTCGACGACAGCATTGAGCACCTCGACCAGTTGGTAGATCACACTGCGGCTAGCTTTCCACCCCAGGCGCGCCTCTTCGAGGCTAAGCTGTGGCTCATTGCGCTGCGAACGTTGTAGATTCGTGATTAGTAGCCAAATGGATTCCACGCTTGCTGGCAACAGCTTGGGCCCAAGAATGATCAGAGCCAGGCCAACCAGCGCAAACAACATCAGAGGGCTCAGACCAAACATGGTCGACCTCCGCAGAGCTTGAGCCACATTGTTGTCGTGTCACTCATATCTTCTCCCATAAGGTTTCGCTTTCTGTGATGCACCCGTCCTGATGGCGTCTCGTGTCGTAGTAGCGTCTGGAGCGCCCTCCGACGCCGGTCTGCCCGCGTAGATGCAGGCCTACCCCACGTGCTCGTCGAGATACTCCATGACGTCTTGGACACTATGAAGCTTGCGGGCATCATCGTTAGCTATCTCGATGTTAAACTCTTCTTCGATGGCGCTGGTGAGCTCTGCCAACTCCAATGAGTCGGCGTTGAGATCGTCGGTGAACGAGGCCGAGGGCACGATCTCGTCCTCATCAACGCCGAGTTGTTCGGTGATCAGTTGCTTGAGGCGAGCGTAGACAGTCGCCGCCATTGTTCGTTCCTCCACGTATCAGACCTGGCGTCGAAGTGTCAGGAAGGCAGGCGATCGTGACACTGTTGAGCCGTTGCAGCACCGGGTGCCGTCATTCGTTGAGCCATCGCTTCCGGGTGAACTTTGGGGACGTTGTGCTTCAATGGCGTAACGCAAGTAGGCCCGGAGTCTGCCATGTGCCCACTGCAAAAAGGTTGTGTTCGCCCAACCGTCATTGCGAGGAGCGCCCTTTCCCGCAAGAGCGCGGGACAGGTGCGACGAAGCAATCTCCGTTGTGGCGCGAAACGGGGGAGATTGCGTCGCTCCGCTCGCAATGACGGGCCCGACCATACCTTTTTGCAGTGGGCCCTGCCATGCTGTCACAGAGGCAAACGTTGGGCAACTGTTCCCAGTACACCGTTAACAAACCGTGGCGAGCTTTCGCCGCCGTACGTTTTTGCCATCTCCACGGCCTCGTTGATGACCACCTTCAGTGGCGCCTGGCCAGAGGATAGCTCAAAGACAGCCAGGCGCAGAATATTGATGTCGGCCTTGGCCATCTGTTGCAGCGGCCACTGCGGGGCGGCCGCGCCGATGAGTTGGTCCAGCTCGTCCTGGCGCGCAATAGCGCCCAACACAAGGTCGCGCGCAAACTGCTGCGCGTCCTCAGGCAGAGGAATTTCCTCGAGACGAACCAGCAGGACCGCCTCGGGATTATGGTGAACGAGGTCAACCTCGAACAGTGTTTGAAAGGCAACAACCCGTGCTTGCCGGCGAACTTTCAACGCTACCTCGGGTAGCAACGAATGTGTCATGGATAACCCGATCTATGTGCACTATCTGGTTACCGGTGCTTTATTCGCTGGCTATTCAACATCCTCAATATACACGTCGACTGCATGCACAGGCATGCCGACCATTGTTTCGAGCGCCTCGGCTACGGAGTTTTGGACCTCGCGACCGACGTGGTACATGCTGGCGTCGGGCTTGCAGACGATGTGCAATTCGACCCACACTTCGTTGCCAACAACCGTCACTTTCACCCCATGTGGAGCGCGCGTCCTGCCGATCAGCTTGCCGACTTCTCCGGCCAGGCCGCCTTCCAGACGCACAACACCCGCAACGGCCTGGGCAGTCAGCGCGGCAATGGTCGCCAACACATCGGGAGCGATGCGAACAGCGCCGATCTTTTCCTCATCCGCGACAGCTTCTCGCTCGGCGGCGGGCCGGGCATTCTGGGACGTCAATGTTTCCTCCTCGCCTCAGCGGCGGCACGGGATGCTCGCACAGCCGGGAAGCGCACAGTCAGTACTCGGATGCACGCTGCACGTGCGGCCAGGCTCGCTACGCTACATCATGGTCATGCCGCCGTCTACCGTAAGGACGTGGCCTGTGACATAGGCAGCTTCGTCGGAGGCCAGGTAGACGACAGCCGCGGCGATCTCTTCTGCCGTCCCCAGACGGCGCAGCGGAATAGCTTCGACCGCTTTTGCTTTCAGATCGTCGGGTAGAACGTTTGTCAGCGCAGTGGGCACAAAGCCAGGCGCAACGGCGTTGCACGTTATCGCGCGCGATGCAAGCTCACGCGCCACCGATTTGGTAAAGCCGACGATGCCGGCCTTCGATGCCGCCTAGTTGGCCTGCCCGGCATTGCCCGCCAGGCCGGAAACGGACGTGATGTTGAACATTCCGCCGCCCCATGGCTCCGGTAGGGGGCAGGTTGCTGCTTTGGTGCCAAA
>CAYOEZ010000158.1:0-11736 GCA_964402955.1 uncultured Ktedonobacterales bacterium
GGTGGGATGTGCTGGTGGACTGTGCTGCCTTTGTTCCCAGCAACTGCCTCGACCGGAGCCGCTGGCGCCCCGTTTTTGTGCCGATTTCGTTCTATAAGATGTTTGGCTATCCGACGGGCGCAGGCTGCCTTATCGCCCGCCGCACGGCGCTCGGCAAGCTGAAGCGCCCCTGGTTTGCAGGCGGCACCATCACGATCGCATCCGTTCTTGGCGATGGTCACTACCTGGCGCTGCCCCCGGCCGGCTTCGAAGACGGGACGTGTAACTATCTCAATCTGCCCGCCGTCGAAATCGGGCTGCGCCATATCGCCTCGATTGGCATTGACATGATTCACGAACGCGTGCGCTGTCTGACCGGCTGGCTGCTCGATAGCCTGACGGCGATGAAGCACAGCAACGGGCAGCCGCTCGTGCGCGTGCACGGCCCGGCTACCGTCGACCGGCGCGGCGGCGCCATTTCGGGCAACTATCTGGACATAAATAGTCAGGTCATCGACGCGCGCCGCATCGAGGAGTTGGCCGGAAGAGCGAAGATCTCGCTGCGCACGGGCTGCTTCTGCAATCCGGGCGCGGGAGAGACGGCGCTCGGGCTGACGAAAGCCGAGATGCGGGCTCTGTTTGGCCGCAAGAATGCGATGTCTTTCGACGAGATGACTGCTTTTGTGAAGGCGAACTACGGCAAGACAGCCAACGCTGTACGAATCTCGGTCGGCCTGGCCAGCAATTTTACCGACGTGCATCGTTTCCTTGTCTTTGTGGCGGGCTTCGTTGACAAAACCCTGGCAGACATCGGCGACGTGGAAGCGCCGGGCTACCGACCAGCACCCGATCAGCCGTGAACAGCGCGGGCGCAATTGCTGCAAGATGGACGCCCCGCGACCAAACTATAGCACAAGGAGATCACACCGATGAACATCCCGTCTTTCCGCCTCGATGGGCGTGTTGCACTCATCACCGGCGCCGGCAGCGGCATGGGCAAGGCCTTTGCCATTGCTTTTGCGCAGGCCGGCGCCGACGTGGCCGTCACCGAGCTTCCGGGCAAGGAAGAATGGGCCGAGGCAACCGCGGCCGAGGTGCGCGCCGCCGGCCGCCGTGCGCTCGTCATTCCTCTGGATGTCTGCCGCTTGCCCATGATCCAGGCCATGGTCGATCGTGTTGTCGGCGAGTGGGGCCAGATCGACATTGCGGTGAACAACGCCGGCATGAATGTGCGCAGAATGGCGGTCGACGTCACGGAAGACGACTGGGACAGGGTTCTGGACATCGATCTGAAGGGTGTTTTTTTCTGCGCCCAGGCCGTGGGCAAGCACATGATCGCCCGCGGCCAGGGTGGCAAGATCGTGAACATGTCCTCACAGATTGGCCTGGTTGCCTATCATTCGCGTATCGCCTATTGCTGCGCCAAGGCCGGCGTCATCAACATGACGCGCGTGCTGGCGTATGAGTGGGCAAAGTACAAGATCAACGTCAACGCCGTGGCGCCGACGTTTGTCAACACGCCATTTGTGGCAAAGCTCCTGCAGGAAGATGCTGAGCTACGGCAGGATGTGATCAGCCGCATCCCGCTGGGCCGGGTTGCCGAGCCTGAGGACGTCATCGGCGCTGTGGTCTATCTGTCCAGCCCTGCCTCGGACATGGTCACGGGGCACACGTTACTCGTCGATGGCGGCTGGACTGCTGTGTAGGTGAAACAACGAACTGACCGGAGGAGAGAAACATGACTGACGTCAAGCAACTGACGCTGCGAGCGGCAGAGATGCGGCTGCAGATGGTGCGCATGATGGGCCCCAACAAGGCGCACCATTTCGGCGGTTCGCTTTCTGCCGCCGATCTCGTGACGGCCCTTTATTTCTACAAGATGCGCTATGATCCGACCAACCCCGCCTGGCCTGAGCGCGATCGCTTCCTGATCAGCAAGGGCCATTCCGTACCTGCGCAGTACGTGGCGCTGGCCATGCGCGGCGTCTTTCCCATGGAAGAGCTGGCCACGCTGAAGAAGCTGGGCAGCAGGTTGCAGGGCCATCCGGCGATGCAGCACACGCCAGGTCTGGAAGGCTGCACCGGCTCGCTGGGCCAGGGGCTGTCGTTTGCCAACGGCATGGCCATGGCCGGCCGTCTGCACAAACTCGACTATCATGTCTACTGTCTGATTGGCGACGGGGAGATGCACGAGGGGCAAGTCTGGGAAGCGATGATGACCACGCCACACAACAAGCTGACCAACCTGACGGCCATCGTTGACCAGAACGGACTGAAGGCAATGGATGCTGTCGCCTGCGGCAAATCGCTGCAGCCCCTGGCCGCCCGCTGGACCGACTTTGGCTGGCTGGCGCGCGAGATCGACGGTCACAACATGCAGCAGGTCTGTGACGCACTCGACTGGGCGACGGCGCAGACGAGTGCTCCCGCCGTGATCATCGCCCATACCGTCAAGGGCAAGGGCATATCGTTTACGGAGAACCAGGCAGGTTTCCACAACGCGGCGCTCACCGATGAGCAATACGCTAAGGCCGTAGCCGAACTGGAAGCTCATGTCAGGGAACTGAAGGAGGCTGCCTGATGGAACGTGTTGAAACGCGTATGGTCTATGGCGACGCACTGGCCGACCTCGGCAAGGAGCGCGCAGACATCGTTGTCCTCGATGCGGATCTCTACAAGTCAACCCGCAGCGTTGTTTTCGGGCAGCAGTTTCCGGACCGTTTCTTTGACATGGGTATCGCCGAGCAGGACATGCTAAGCACCGCGGCCGGATTGGCAGCAAGCGGCTTCGTTCCCTACACCAACTCATTTGCGCTGTTCATCACGGCGCGCTGCTACGATCAGATTCGTGTGCAGATCGCCTATCCGTCGCTGCCGGTCAAGATCGTCGGATCCTCGGCCGGCCTGACGCAAGGACCTGACGGCGCAAGCCACCAGTCGCTCGAAGATGTGACGCTAATGCGCGGCCTGCCCAACATGACCGTCGTTGTGCCGGCTGATGAGATCGAGACGCGCCAGGCCACCTCCGCTATCGCCGATGTACCGGGGCCGGTCTACTTCCGGCTGGGCCGCTATCCGACGCCCAGGGTGTTTGGAGCGGACTACCAGTTCAAAGTCGGCAAGAACACGATGCTGCGCGAGGGCAAGGACATAACCATCTTTGCCTGTGGCCACATGACGGCGAAAGCTCTGGAAGCCGCCGACTGGCTGGCGAAAGATCGTATCGAGGCGCGTGTCGTCAACGTCTCGACCATCAAGCCGCTGGACGTCGCCGGCGTGTTGTCTGCGGCCAAAGATGTGCAACGGGTCTTTACCGTGGAAGAGCACAACATTATCGGCGGCCTGGGCAGCGCGGTGGCGGAGACGCTTTCAGAAGAGGCGCGCGTTCCTTTGACCCGCATCGGTGTGCGCGACCAATTCGGCGAGTCCGGTCTGGCCGACGAGTTGCTGGAGAAGTACGGCCTGCAGGGCTCGGGCATCTACAAGAGCGTCATGGCGGCGTTGCGCACAAAGAAATAGATAGGCGATCAGACGTCCGACGTCGCTAAAACGTCGGACGAATCTTACAGGAGGCGTTTGTGGCCATTCTTCCTTTTCGCCAGGTCCATTTGGACTTCCATACATCCCCCGACATTCCCGATGTCGGCATTGACTTTGACGCAGCCCAGTTTGTCCGCACGCTGAAAGCGGCGGCGGTCAATTCGGTCACTATCTTCGCCCGCTGCCACCACGGGCTGAGCTACTATCCCACCAAAGTCGGAACCGCTCACCCCTCGCTCAGGCGCGATCTGTTGGGCGAGATGATCGAGGCCTGCCACAAAGAGGGCATTCAGGCGCCGATCTACCTGACGGTCGTCTGGGATGAGGATGCGGGCACAAAGCACCCGGAGTGGCGGCAGGTTGACCCCAGCGGCGCGCTGGTAGGACGGCCGCCCTTCAGCAAGGAATGGGGCTGGAAGTGGCTGTGTATGAACTCGCCCTATTCCGACTACATGGCGGCGCAGACGCAGGAGCTATGCAGTCTCTACCCCGTTGACGGCGTCTTCTACGATATCGTGATGCAGAATGACCCCGGTTGTGTGTGCACCAATTGTCTGACGAGCATGAAGAAACTGGGGCTCGATCCAGCCTCTGACGCTGACTTGCAGAAGCATACGCTGATCGTCGCTCGCGCCTTTATGCGACGCATGACAGGCATCGTGCACGCAAGCCATCCGCAGGCGCGCGTCTTCTACAATTCGCGCATGCGGCTCGATCCCAACCCGGAGACGGGCGTCAAGGGTGAGGCCGACGCGTACACGCACTGGGAGATCGAGTCGCTGCCCTCGGGCGGGTGGGGCTACGACCATTTCCCCCTGTTTGCTCGCTACTTCCAGACAACCGGCAAGGAATTCATCGGCATGACCGGGCGGTTTCATCTGTCCTGGGCCGACTTCGGTGGCATGAAGAACCAGCCGGCGTTAGAGTATGAGTGTTTCCGCCACCTCGCCCTGGGCGCGGGCAACAGCATCGGCGACCAGTTGCACCCGCGCGGGCAGATCGATCAGCCGACGTATGACTTAATCGGCAGCGTCTATCGCCAGGTGGAAGCCGTCGAGCCGTGGTGCGCGGATGCGCAACCGCTGGCCGATATCGGCCTGCTCATTCCGGGCGACTTCCCGCGCAAGGGTGAAAGCCGCACGCGCGAGACGCTGGAAGGCGCCATGCACATGCTGACGGAGGGCGGCCATCAGTTCCAGATCATCGACACGGCGACCGACCTCAGCCGCTATCGTGTCATCATCGCCCCGGACGACGCTGTGCTGACGGCTGATCTGGCAGCACACGTCAGGGATTACCTGGCGCAGGGCGGCGCTCTACTCCTCTCAGCGCGCTCCGGCCTGAAACTGGACGAGAGCGGCTTCGCGTTGGATGAGATTGGCCTCGACTACGGCGGCCCGGCCGCCTACGCGCCCAATTACTTCCACATCACCGCCGCCACAGACGCACAAATCGCCTGCGGCATTCCCGCAACCGACTATGTCATGTATGAGCAGGGCTGCAAGGTGACGCAGCGCGCGGGCACGGAGATGCTGGTCGAAGAGGGTATCCCGTACTTCAACCGCACTTGGGAGCATTTCTGCTCGCACCAGCACACGCCCTATGACCGGCCCAGCGGTTTGCCGATGGTGACGAAGCGCGGCAAGGTAGTCTACTTCGCCAGCCCCATCTTCCACACCTACCGCATCTTTGGCAATCATGTCTACAAGGCGCTGTTCCTCAATGCGCTGAACATGCTCCTGCCTGCTCCGCTTGTGCGCACGAGTCTGCCGAGCGCAGGCGAAGTGACCGTGCTCGAGCAGGCGGCCGGCTTGCATCCGTCGCGGCTCATCTGCCACCTGCTGCACTACACGCCGCAGCGGCGCTCTGCGAGAGTCGAGATCATCGAGAATGTGGTGCCGCTCTTCGACGTCAGCGTGGCCGTGCGCTGCGACTTCAAGCCGGCGCGTGTCTACCTTGCCCCGCAGCTAGAGACGCTGCCCTTCGCCTATGACGGGAGCTACGTGCGCTGCCGCGTGCCGAGGATAGATGGACATCAGTTGCTGGTCGTCGAGGCGGGCTGAGTCTAAACAGGAGGATGCACCATGGCGATGTCATCTTATGAGGTCGTGCGCCGGGCCATCGAGTTCGACAATCCGGATCGCCTGCCCATGCGCTTCAGTTCGCTCGGCCAGAGCGATGTGCAGACGGTGAAATGGAACCAGATCGGCACGGGCGATCACGCCTACCGCGAGACGCTCGATGAGTGGGGCTGCATGTGGCAGCGTTCTGAGGCCAAGAATATGGGCCAGGTCAAGGGCCATCCCTTGCAGAACTGGGCGGCGCTCGACCACTACCGCTGGCCCGATGCTGACGATGCGCGTTTCTACGAGGGGATGGAAGCCAGGTTCGCCGGTTCGGAGGGCAGATACGTCACAACCGACATCTTCATGCTGCTCTTCGAGCGCATGCACTCGCTGCACGGGTTTGAGGAAACGCTGACCGATCTCTACGTCGAGCGTGAGCGCATCGAGATGCTGGCTGATCGCATCGTCGAGTTCGATCTTGGCATTATGCGCCAGACAGCCGACCGCTTTCCCGGCCGCATTCACGGCTTTGCGTTTACCGATGACTGGGGCAGCGAGAACGCAACGCTTGTCAGCCCCAGGCTGTGGGACGAGTTCTTCAGGCCGCGTTACAAGCGCATCTTTGATGCCGCGCACAGCTACGGCTGGCACGTGTGGATGCACTCCTGTGGCAAGGTCAACGCCATCATCGACAGCCTGATTGCGATCGGCCTCAACGTGCTCAACTTGCAGCAGCCGCGCGCCCTGGGTATCGAGGAGATCGGCAAGCAGGCGCGCGGGCGCATTTGTTTCGAGTCGCTGTGCGATATCCAGGCGACGCTGCCGTGGAAGGGCGAGGATGAGATCAGAGAGGAGGCGCGCTTGCTGCTCGACGAGTGGGCGACGCCGCGCGGGGGCTTCATCCTGTCGGACTACGGCGACGGCGAGGCAATCGGGGTGCCGATAGAGAAGAAGAAGATTATGCTTGATGCGTTCATGAAGGCTGATAGGTGGAGGCGCTGACGCTAGCGACGGTCACCGTTGCGGTAGTGCGCCTGATTCCGGGTGCACTTCCTGGCCCATGTCGACATGGCGGTTACTCAGTATTTTTCACTTGCAGGGATGGTCCAAACCTGTTAGAATGAGTACGCACGCTGGATTGGATGCCTGTGACTGGCAGGACTGGAGATACAAATGGCATATCGCCAAATGAAGCATGTTGTGCGAAGACCGCTTCCCACAGGGCCTGAACCAGAGCCGCTCAATCGGGTGCACCAAATCGTTGCTCAGATCGCAGAGGAGTGGCTTCCCTACGCGACGCGTCCCGGGCAAGTATCTATGACCGGGCAGCTTCTGCAGGATCGCGCCGAGGAGAGTGCTCATGAAGAAGAAGGTCTACATTCTTGATTCCTACGCTCTGCTGGCGTATTTCTTTCTGAGCTCGGATACAGCCGTGTTTCGGCGCTGCTTTTTGAGGCGTCGGTGGACACTGTCCTCTACATGAGCCTGATGAACTGCGGCGAAGTGTACTATCGTGTGCGTGTCAGGTACAATCAAGCCCTCGCCCAGAAAGCGTGGACGGACCTCGGCCGGCTGCCGATCAACATCAGTCGCCCTACGGAGCAGCTTGTTCTGGCAGCCGCGGAGCTGAAGGCAGTGCACCGTTTGCCATACCTCGACGCGTTCACCGCAAGCCTCGCTTTGGCGTAAAAAGCCACGATTGTTACTGGCGACCTTGATTTTCAGAGAGTGGAATCGCTTGTACCTGTTGATTGGCTGCCGAGATAACCCCCGGCGTGTGTGTGTGGAGAGCCAGGCATATCGCCTGGCTCTCTACGCGTCTACTTGTCTTTCTCGACCCGTTCCATGGGCGCGAAGGTCAGCGAGAGCTTCTTGATGCCCGCTGCGCCCTGGAAGGCGACCGTGATCTCTACATCGTCCTTGATGGCGTTGAGGGCGACGACGATGCCTTCGCCGAACATCTTGTGCCGCACCCGATCGCCCTTCTGGAACGGGCAGTTGAGGGGCACCTTTGGCGCATCCGCTGCGGGTGTTCCTATCGGGCGGGCAGTTGAGGCCGGCGAGAAGCTCGACTTGCGGGCGGGAGCGGCAGGCCAGCCGCGTCCCAGGCCGAGCGGCACCTGGCGTGCGCCGAAGTCCGGCTTGCCAGAAAGCAGCGTGGCGGGAATGTCCTTGAGGAAGCGTGACGGGTCGCGTGGCTGGTTGTTGCCAAAGATGGTGCGCCGGAAGCAGTGCACGAGATAGAGCTTCTGCATGGCGCGGGTGATGCCGACGTAGAAGAGGCGTCGTTCTTCTTCCATGTCGTCGGGATTATCCAGCGTGTTGCTGTGCGGCAGCAGGCCATCCTCGACGCCCACGATGAACACGACCGGAAACTCCAGCCCCTTGGCCGCGTGCAGCGTCAGCAGTGTGACGGCGTCGGCTCGTTGCTCATAGCTGTCAACGTCTGACACAAGGGCAACGCCTTCCAGGAATGTCGACAGGTCGCCTTGCGGGTTCTCCGTCTCGAATTGGGCTGCCACGCTGACCAATTCCTGCACGTTCTGCCAGCGCTCTTTGCCCTCTTCGCTGCCGTCCTGGAGCGCGGCGGCATAGCCCGACTTGTCCAGCACCTCGGTGAGCAAGGCCGTGATCGTGTTGTTGTCGCGTACAGTGATGAAGTCGTTGATCATGCGCAGGAAGCCGGCCAGCGTCTGCTCGGCGCGACCGCTGAACGGATAGGGCATATCGGGCAACGGGACCAAGCTGTCTCCTGCGAGCTCACCCGTCTTCTCGCTCCCTATTCCCTGTTGCTTGCTTCCTACGCCCTGCTCGCGACGCCCTCCCTCCACCCTGCCTTCGATCAGTTGCAGTGCAGCGTAGACAGGCAGCCCGAGTCCCTCAGCCCATCGTTCCAGATCGCCGACCGTTTTCTGGCCGAGGCCGCGCGTGGGAGCGTTGATGACGCGCATCAGGCTGAGGTTGTCGAATGGGTTGAAGACGAGGCGCAGATAGGCGATGACGTCTTTGACTTCTTTGCGCTCGTAGAAACGTGTGGCGCCCAGGAGTCGGTAGGGCAACTGAGCGCGTACAAGAGCGTCTTCGAGCGCGCGCGACTGGGAGTTGGTGCGGTACATGATGGCCGCGCCGCCGTAGGTGATTGCACCCTCACGCACCATGCGCTGGATCTCGCGCACCACGTACTCGCCCTCTGCCTGCTCTTCGTACGCCTCATAGCTCACGACAGGGACGCCGCGCGAGTTGTCTGTCCACAGTTTCTTTTCTTCGTGGGTCGGAGAGACTTTGATGACACTGTGCGCCACATCCAGAATCGTCTGCGTCGAGCGATAGTTCTGCTCGAGAACGACCTTGGTCGCGTCGGGATAGTCCTGCTCGAATTTGAAGACATTGCGGAACTCAGCGCCGCGAAAGGCGTAAATCGATTGGTCGGGGTCGGCCACAACACAGACGTTGCGGTACTCGCTGCCCAGCATCTTGATGAGTTCATACTGCGCGAGGTTGGTGTCCTGGCCCTCGTCGACCATCACGTGAACGTAGCGTTTCTTGTAGCGCTCGAGCACGTCGGCGTGGCGGCGAAAGAGCAGCACCGACAGCATGATCAGGTCATCGAAGTCGACCGCGTTGTTCTCGACGAGCAGCTCCTGGTAGCGCTTGTAGACGCGCTTGGCGATCTCGTGCCAGTAGGTCGGGGTATCGAAGTCATCCGGCTCGATGATCTGATCCTTGGCGCGCGAAATGGCGTTGTGGATGGGGCGCGGCGAGTACTGCTTGTCGCTCAGGTTGAGGTCTTGCAGCGCTTTTTTGGTCGTGGCGATCTGGTCGCCGTCATCATAAATGACGAAATGCTGGTCGCGCTCCATGTGCTGGATCTCGCGGCGCAGAATCTGGGCGCAGACGGCATGAAACGTGCCCATGGTCAGAGACTTGAGCGACGTCTCGCCCAGCAAGCGGAACAGGCGTTCCTTCATCTCTTTGGCGGCCTTGTTGGTGAAGGTAACGGCGAGGACATTGTACGGGTTGATGCCGCAATTCTTGATCAGGTAGGCGATTCGGTGTGTGATCACGCGCGTCTTGCCCGATCCGGGTCCGGCCAGGATGAGCACGGGGCCGTTGATTGCCTGCACTGCTTTACGCTGGGCGGGGTTGAGCTTGTCAAAAACGTCCATGTCTCCTCCGTGGCAAACATTATACCACGCCGGCGGCCCAAATGGAACGCGGATGACGCGGACAAGACGCAGGCCGCGGATGCAATGAGGGCAGATGGGACGCGGATCTTCGCGGAAGATGCCGCGGATTCCCGCTGATCTGTCTAGCAGCCTGTCGGAGAGAGTTGTCTCACCGCAGAGACGCAGAGTACACAGAGGTCTTGATGGTTTTCTGTGCTCTTTCTCAGCGATCTCTGCGTCTCTGCGGTAGAAATGACCTCCGGCATTGGCTCTCCGACAAGCTGCTAGACATATGTCTGCGCTTATCCGTGATGTTTCAGTGCAAATCCGCGTTCCCTTTCTCCCCGATCGTTGGGGTTGACGAGCGGGCAAGAAAAGGCTATGATGTATGTGCAGGCAATGCGGCCGGGCGCGCCGCCGACAAATACGAGGAGGAACGACAATGGTTGTGACCGATCTGAAGCACCTAGCAGAGCAAGTCAAGATGACCCCCGAGATGCAGAAGGCGCTGGATTTCCTCAAGGCCTCCGTTGGCAAGGACCTGGCCGACGGCAGGATCCCGATCGACGGCGACAAGGTGTACGCCATGGTTCAGAGCTATGATACACTGGTTCACAGCGACCCGGCCAAGCTTGAGGCGCACAAGAAGTACATCGATGTGCAGTACGTTGCCAAGGGCGAGGAAGTGATCGGTTGGGCGCTGACGAGTAACCTGACCGAGACCGTGTCCTACAACGCAGAGAAGGATTTCTGGCTTGGCACAATGCCGGCGAAGGGCATGACGCCCGTCGTTGTCACGACTGGACAGGCTGCTGTGCTGTGGCCGACCGACGCCCACGCGCCGCGCCTGGCAGCAGGAGCGCCGAGCGTGGTCAAGAAGATCGTCGTCAAGGTCGCCGTCTAGTTTTTCTCAGCGCGAAGGTGTTGGGAGAGACAGTCAAACAGACCCTTAGGGTTTCTGAAACCCTAAGGGTCTGTTTGACGACGCGCCGTTCTGTGCTTACTCGCCGGTCGGGAAGCGCTTGTACTTCAGGTAATAGGGCACGATACCGCCCTCGCGCACGATGGCCTGCACGAATGGGGCAGGCGGCTCCAGGCTCAGCACGACGTCGCCGTGCTGGATCGTTCCGTTCTGGATGTCGAACGTAACCGTTTCCCCGTCCGCCAGCGCGCTCACGACAGCCGGGTCGACGAACACCGGAATGCCGAGATTGACAGCATTGCGGAAGAAAATGCGGGCGACGCTCTCGGCGACAATGGCCGCGACGCCGCATTGTTTGATGGCAAGGGGAGCATATTCACGCGACGAGCCACAGCCAAAGTTCTTGCCGGCGACAATGATGTCGCCCGCCCTGACCGTCCTGGCGAAATCGGGCCGGCGTTCGATGAAGCAATACTTCCCTGTGTTATCGTCGCCTGTCACGATGGGCGCGTAGCGTCCCGGCACCATCTGATCAGTATCGATATCATCTGCAAACTTCCACACTCGCGCCATGAGATCCTCCCAGGCTAGAATGGAACAAGACTAAGAGCGGACAGGCCAGCGCCTGCTCGTTTGCACACCCCGTCCCGTTAGCCGATTTCGCGCGGGTCGGTGATGTAGCCCGCCAGTGCGCTGGCTGCGGCGGTTTGCGGTGATGCCAGATAGACGCGCGACTCAGGCGACCCCATGCGCCCGGCAAAGTTGCGGTTGGCCGTGGACACACAGACCTCGCCTGCCCCCAGGACGCCCAGATGGCGGCCGATGCATGGCCCGCAGCCCGGCGTGCCCAGGGTCGCGCCGGCAGCGAGGAGATCGGTCAACACGCCTTCGCGGGCAGCCATCTCGAGAACCTGGTGCGACGCAGGCACCACGATCATGCGCACGCGCGGGTGAATGTGCTTGCCGCGCATGATGTCGGCCGCGGCGCGCAAGTCGTCAATGCGCGCATTGGTGCAGGTGCCCAGGAAGACGACGTCGACCGCCACCTTGCCGACCGCATTGG
>CAYOEZ010000159.1:0-11728 GCA_964402955.1 uncultured Ktedonobacterales bacterium
CGCCTGTTTCATGGTGGCAGCAGCGGGGCATGCGGGCGGTAAACAGTGCGCCCCGCATGCCCCTGTGAAATCTGACGCGCCCGGCTAGAACACCTTGCGCATGTATTGGAGAGCAGGCCCTGCCTCAGCGGCCATGTTCGTCCAGCGGCACTCGACCGATACCCTGTCAGTGTAGCCTATCTGCTCCAGCAGGCGCGCAAGCTTGGTGTACGGGTACTGCCCGCTGCCCGGGGGCTGGCGGTCGGTGTCGGCCACGTGGATATGCTTGATCCAGTCCTTGTACGTCACCATGTGCTCGAGCAGCTCGCTCTCCAACATCATATGATAGAGATCAGCCATGGCGCTGATGGACGGGCGGTTAACCTGGCGCGCCAGCTCGGCTGCCTCAGCGACGCTGTTCAACACATTGCACTCGCCGCGGTTGAGCGCCTCAATCGAAACCGTCACCCCGCTCCCGACCGCAGCGTCGGCGACGGTGTGCAGGAACGCGACGATCTGCTGCATGGCATCGCTGCGCGAGAAACCATCAGGGATGGTGCGTGAGCCGCCGCTGCCGAAGATGATGATCTTCCCGCCAAGAAGCTGAACACGGGCGATGGCGCGCTGCACGTAGACTTTGATGCGCTCCTCGTCCACGAGCGGGCCCACAATCTTCAAGTCGCGCGGCAGGAAGATGTTGAACACGGGCGTGGGCAGAGGGAGAGCCCGGTACGTGGCCAGAACAGGGGCAAACGCCGCGTCATCCTCGCCGGCCAGCAGCGATGTGACCGCGCACTCCAGATAGTCGTATCCGGCCGCCTTCACCACGCCGGCCATGTCTGCAGAGCTACAACATCCGAATTGCATGCAGTGACTCCTTCGTTGCATATTTCTAGCGCCAGCCCAATGCGAGCAGGCGGGTAGTGAGACGATCAGGCCAATTGGTGGTCATGCCATCGACGCCGGCCTGGAGGGCGCGCTCTTGCATTTCGTCCGAGGTGACGCCCCAGGCGCGCACGGACAGCCCGTTGCGATGCGCCTTCTCCACCAGATCAGCATCGACGTGCGCAGCGGCAGGGCAGATCTGCGCGAAGCCACGTGCTTTCACCTGCTGAATGACATTGTTGTCGAAGACCTGCGTCAGGAAACCAATCTCGGCCTGAGGATCGAGGCGATGCAAGCCTTGTAGCCAGATGTCGTTGAATGAGGTGAACGTAACCTGGTTCATGAGTTCCCATCTGCGCACCATGGCGCAGAGCGGCTTGTTCACATCGTCGGCTTTGATCTCCAACGCCAGCGGCAGGCGCGCTCCATAGCGCTCCAGGAATTCGGCGACAGTCAGTATACGTTGCCCTGCAAACTCGAGCGCAAAGCGGATGCCAAAATCGAGGCGCTTCAACTCGTCGATGGTCAGTGCAGCCACTTCGCCTTGCCCGTCGCTGATGCGATCCACCGTGGCGTCGTGGCACAGCACCAGGACGCCGTCACGGGTGAGGCGGATGTCGGTTTCCAGGGCATCGGCGCGCATGTCCAAAGCCAGGTCAAAGGCGGCAATGGTATTCTCTGGAGCATAGGCCGAGGCGCCGCGGTGGGCAATCACCTGGACGGTGTGCATCTGAGTTTCTCCGTTGGTAATTTGTCTGTTGTGAGATGCCACAACACACCGGTATCATACACCCAATGGCCCGCCTCGTCAACGAAAATGTGCTGACAGAGCGCACGCCGTTGAATCGCTCGTTGCATAGGTGTATAATGCACACCAGGTCGGCCGGAAGCAGACTGCACCGACGCCACATCCCGCGCGGGAGAGAAAGACGACATGAAACGTTCAGAGATTAACCGCATCATGAGCGAAGCGATTGCCTTCGCCACCGCCCACAAGTTTTACCTGCCGCCATTTGCCTTCTGGACTGCGGCAGACTGGCAAACAAAGGGAGACGACGTGTCGGAGATCGTGACCAACCAACTGGGCTGGGACATCACCGACTTCGGATCGGGAGATTACAAGCGGCTCGGCCTGTTCTTGTTCACCATTCGCAATGGCAACTTCGACAACCTCAAGACAATGACCGGCAAGATCTACGCTGAGAAACTGCTTATCACCGGCGAAAACCAGGTGACGCCCATGCACTTCCACTGGCAGAAGATGGAAGACATCATCAACCGTGGCGGGGGCAACCTCATCGTCCAGTTGTACAATTCTAACCCGCAGAACGACCTCCTCATGGAAACAGACGTGACCGTGCAGATGGACGGCGTGCGCACAATCGTCAAGGCGGGTGCAACAGTGACGCTCCATCCGGGTGAGAGCATCGCGCTCGAGCAGCGTGTCTACCACAAGTTCTGGGGCGAGCCGGGGAAAGGCACTGTTCTCGTCGGCGAGGTCTCGAGAGTCAACGACGACCGCATCGACAATCACTTCCTCGATCCCGTCGGACGATTCCCCACCATCGAAGAAGACGAGGCGCCGCTCTACCTGCTCTACAACGACTACGCGCGCTTCTACAAGCCGCGCTAAGAACCTATCCAGGCATAGCCAGGCGGACCCTAACACCACGGAGTTTTCATGCCCTCGTGGGCACAACCGGGCATGAAAATGCGTGTGTGGAGTGCGACGAATCCCTTCGTCGTACTCCACACACGCATTCTCGTATCAGGCACGGAGAACACGGAGTGAAAGAGCGAAAACTCCGTGTTCTCCGTGCCTCCGTGGTGTTACAAGCGGTGACATCGTTGCCCCCCGTTGCATTACAATTGGAATGCGCGGCATTGCCCTTGACAGGTACGTCCCATGGTGTATACTTGGTGCAGAGTCAGCCTCTGTGCGTGAAACGAGATGCTCTCGGGGGGAGAGATGAAGATTCACGAGTTTCAGGCCAAAGAAATTATGGCCCGCTACGGCGTGCCCGTGCCACAGGGACAGGTCACATCGTCGCCTGCTGAAGCGCGCGATATTGCCAAAGCCATCGGCAAACCCGTCGTGGTCAAAGCGCAGGTGCTGGTCGGAGGCCGCGGCAAGGCGGGAGGAGTCAAGTACGCTGCCACACCGGATGACGCTGAAACCGCGGCGGCTGCCATCCTGGGCATGAATATAAAAGGCACAACTGTCCTGCGCGTCCTGGTCACCGAAGCCGCCGACATTGCCAGAGAAATCTATCTGGGCGCCGTTTTTGACCGTGACAACAAAAGCGTGGCCTTCATGGTTTCAGCCGAGGGCGGTATCGATATAGAGGAAGTCGCACGCACCGCGCCGGAGAAGATCATCCGCGCCGCCGCCGACCCGTTGCTTGGCTTCCCCGATCATCGAGCGCGCCAGATGGCTTTTGCCGTGGGCATTCCCGCTACCCTGACGCGTGATTTTGTCAAGATTGTGCGTGGGCTCTATGACACGTACATGGCGACCGATGCCTCGCTGGCCGAGATCAATCCCCTCGTCATAACGGCCCAGGGCCAGTTGGTGGCCCTCGACGCCAAGATCGTGCTCGACGACAACGCTCTCTTCCGCCACAAGGACATGGAATCGCTGCGCGATGTCGCCGAAGAGAACGTTTACGAGCGCCAGGCGCGCGAGAACGATCTCAGTTACGTCAAGCTGGACGGCAGCGTGGGCTGCATGGTCAACGGCGCCGGATTGGCTATGGCCACTATGGATATGATCAAACTCAACGGCGGCGCTCCGGCCAACTTCCTCGATATTGGCGGCGGCGCCAGGGCAGACAAAGTGGCAGCCGCGCTGCGTATCATCCTTTCGGATACAAATGTCAAAGCCGTCCTCTTTAATATCTTTGGCGGGATCACACGCTGCGATGAGGTGGCGCGCGGCATCGTGACCGCGCTGAAAGACGTGCCAACCGGCGTGCCCATGATTGCGCGGCTCGTCGGTACAAACGAGGAAGAAGGCCGGCGCATTCTGTCCGAGGCGCACATGGCCACAGCCAGCACCCTGGCCGAAGCCGCGCAGAAGGCCGTTGCTGCTGCGGCGCAACGCGCCTGAGTGCATCCGTCACTGCGCCCGTTAGAACGCAACACGACGGTCGACGAGAGGAACATGGCAGAAATCTATGGCCGCAACCCGGTGCTGGAAGCCTTGCGCCACGGCGGCGGCGTCAGCAGAATCTTGATCGCCCGCGGCGCTCACGAGACGCAGCCCGTGCAGATGATCATGCAACTGGCCCAGGACAATGGCATCCCGGTTGAGTTCACCGACCGGCGCACGCTCGACCTGCGCAGCAGCGGGGGCGTGCACCAGGGCGTCATTGCCATCGCCGAGCCATACAACTACGCCGACATCGATGATATTGTTGCGCACGCACAGGCCAAGAATGAACCATTGCTTGTGCTTGCGCTCGACTCCGTGCAAGATCCCCAGAATCTGGGGACACTCTTGCGCTCGGCAGAGGCCATCGGCGTCCACGGCGTCATCCTGCCCGAGCGGCGCGCCGTCCAGGTGACGCCGCTCGTGGAAAAGGCGTCTGCCGGGGCCGCGCGCTTGCTGGCCATTGCCCAGATCACCAACCTGGTGCGCACACTGAACGACATGAAGAAAGCCGGGGCATGGGTGATCGGTGTGGAGAACGAGCCGGCGGCGCCAACCTACGATCACGCCGACCTGACAGGTCCGCTTGTGCTGGTGCTGGGCAGCGAAGGGCGCGGTCTGGGCCGATTGGTGCGAGAGACCTGCGATTCGCTGGTGCGGCTGCCCATGCGCGGTAAAGTGTCATCTTTGAACGTGGGGGTTGCCGGTTCAGTCATCCTTTACGAGGTTCTGCGCCAACGCAAGCTGACGTCAGAGGACACGGCCAGACAAAATACTCGATAGAGCGGGGCAGGCTCAGGTCGGCATACGTCATAGAGTTTACATGACATGATCAGTAGATTACGTACGATGCTTGCGGGCAATCGCCCGGACCTCTACGCCATTCTCGACATCGGCACCGTCGAGGCCAAAGCTCTCCTTGTGCTCATCGAGGGAGAGAAGGCTACCCTTGTCGGCGCCGGACGGCAAGCTCACCAGCCCGGCGCCATTGCCAACTGTAGCGTGGCCGATGCCAGGCTGGCAGCCACGAGCTGCGAGGCTGCGCTGGCGCAGGCCGAGGCGCAGACTGAGACAGTTGTCGGCGAGAAGTTGGTGGCCGATCGGGCTGTGGTCGGCATCTCCGGCCCCATGCTCACGTCCACCTGCCTGTCAATGACCGTGCGCCGCCCGCGCCCGCAAGACAAGTTGAATGAAGCCGAATTGCGCGCCGTGATCCAACGGGCTGAGCGACTGGTTTTGCAGAAAGCGCGGGAGACGATAGCGCAGGAAGCAGCAACGTCCGACGTCGAAGTCGGGCTGGTTGACGCCGATATTTTGCACGTGTACGTGGATGGCGTCCCGCTGACGACAACCATGGCGCTGAGCGGGGCGCAGATTGATGTTCGCCTGTCGAACATTCTTGCTCCCGTCGGCTACCTGGCGATGGTCAACTCTCTCGTGGCAACACTGGAACTGGAACCGATCGCGATCCTGGCCGGATGCAGCGCCATGACGCATATGCCTGCGATCGCGGCGCGCGGCGATGGGCTGATCATTGACGTCGGCGGCGAATGTACCGATCTGGTGCTCGTCAGGCAGGGTGGCGTCGAGAATGTGCAATCGCTACTGATGGGCGGCATGTCCTTCACGCGGCGTATCGCCCGAACATTGGGCGTGCCAATGAACGCGGCGGAGGACATCAAGAAGGACTACAGCAATGCCCGCCTGGAGCAGGAGCGCGCCGCAGAGCTTCACACCGCTATGGCCGCCGACATCCACACCTGGCTCGATGGCGTGCAGGCGCTGCTCGAAGAGATGGCCAGGCACGAGGATCTGCCGGCTCATATATACCTGGCTGGCGGGGGAGTAGCGTTGCCCGACCTCGAGCGGGCAGTCCGCCTGCACCCGTGGCTGCGTGTGTTGTCGTTTGTGCGCTCGCCACAGGTGGCGGTGCTTCAGGCTAAATCCGCCGGGCTGACCGACAGTACGCGTCATCCGGGCGGGCCGGGCCATGTTGGGCCTGTGTCGCTGGCCGCCTGGGCTGTGCAGTCGACGCGCCCCCAGACAGCCAATATGTCACAGCGAATTCTGCAACAGGTTATTCATGGGATGGGACTATCGTGAGTGCTGACCAGATCTTGCACCTCAGCGCAGACGACGACCTGGCCAGCCTGCGTGAACGGCTGCGCCGTACCCGGGCGCAAACAGTTATCCTGATTGTGCCCAATGACGTTATTGTCCTGCGCAATGCAGTCAATGTCCGGCTCATGCGCCGCTATGCAGACCAGATGGCAATGGAGCTCGTTATCGTCAGCAGAGACCGCGCCACCGAGCAACTGGCGCGCCGCCAGGGTTTTGCCGTCTACTCTGCTCTGGAGAAGATACCTGCACGCAGTCTGGGGGGACTGAGCAAGGATAAGCTGGCCGGCGTTCCTTCGCTTCCTCCCGTACCGGCATATCGCCATGTGGCACGGTTGGGCTGCTGGGTTGTGGCGCTGGCAGTCGTCGCTGCCGCTGTCATTGTCCTGGGGCTTCTTGCCGCGTTTCTTGCGCCGACCGCGATTATTACGATCGTGCCGGCCACCGAACCGGTGAAAATCACACTCAACCTGCTGGCCAGCCCGCAGATACGTGTCATCGACAGCGCCCAGGGGCAGTTCCCGGCCAAGCCGGTGCAGATCCTGATCGAAGATACCGGACAGGTAGAGACAACTGGCCAGAAACGCGTCCCCGATGCAACGGCCAGGGGCAACGTCGTCTTTGCTAACCGCAGCCAGAGCGCAGTGACGATCCCTAAAGGCACCACGGTGAGCACCGCGTCGGGTCAGGGTCTGCGCTTCCGCACCGACGAAGAAGCCACGCTGGGGGCAGGCGCATCTTCGTCTGCACGCGTGCCGATCACGGCTGTCCAACCCGGGCCACTGGGCAACGTCAAGGCCGGGACAATCAACATCGTCGAAGGAACGCTCACGTTTCAGGTCGGCGTGCTGAATGACGAGGATATCAGCGGCGGGACGGAGAAGCAGATTCGTTATGTCACGCAGCGAGATCGCAATAACCTGCGCGACGCCATCACCAAAAAGATTCAGACCAACAGCTACAACGAATTGCGCAAAGCCATCCAGCCCGACGACATCCTGGCAGCCGAAACGCTATCGCTGGCCGTCAACGAAGCGATATTCGACAAGGCGATCGATGCTGAAGGCTCCTTCTTGACCGGAAAAGTACGCGCCACCGTCAGCGGCCTCGTTCTCAATGGCGCCGATCTGAAGAGCATGGTGGCCGGGCAGTTAGGCAAACAAGTCAATCCCGGCTTTGTGGTTCTGCCTCAGGGTGTCACATACGGGGCGCCTGCCAATGTGAAGTTCAGCGATGGCATTGTCAGCCTGCAGATCGTGGCCACGGCGCGCAGCCAGGCCAAGATCAGCGTCCAAGAGACGCAGCAGCTCGCCGCCGGCAAGACAATCGACAGCGCTTTGCAGGCTCTGGCGCAGATGCCATTGGCTGGACCGCCACAGATCGAGTTGGAGCGCGCCTTCTTCGGACGCCTGCCCATGCTGACATCACACATCACGGTGATTGTGAACGGACAATAGTTGCAGTCCCTGCCGTATCCAGAGCAACAGGAAAACGCCACATGCCCGAACCGAGCGACACGCCTCCACCCTGGAAACGGTGGATGACAGACTATAATGAAGGACTGGGGCTGGTCTATGAGCGATTTGTGCTCAATGACCTGCTCGAGAGCCTGCGCGCCCGCTATGGCGTGAGCAGCGTGCTGGAGGCGCCCATCTACGGCATGGCTGGCGTGTCGGGTATCAATTCGGTGGCGCTCGCCAGGGCGGGCTGCGACGTCACCCTTGTTGACAGCGATGCTGATCGACTGGGCGACATCAAACGCGTGTGGGGAGAACTGGGCCTCGCGCCCAATTTGATTCATCAGACCGACATGACGCGCCTGCCCTTTGCCGACAAATCGATCGACATGGTGTGGAATCATGCCGCTCTGTGGTACATTGGCCCCCAGGCAGAGGCGCTGCTGCGCGAGATGGCGCGTGTAGCGCGGCGCGCCGTTCTCGTCGCCATGCCCAATCGCTGGCAGGTGGGCTATCTGATGCGCAAGTACATTGTGGACAAGCCGTTTTTCTCCACCATCGACGAGCGCTGGGTCAACATGGGGCGCATTCGGCGTATCTTGCAGGCTGCCGGACTGCGTCTGGCCGGCAACGGCGTGGTGGACATTCCGCCCTGGCCGGACACGGTGATGCCGGCGGCTGAATTCTTGCAGCGCCTGGGCATTAAGAGCAAAAGCATGCAGGGGCGCTTCCAGGGATCGTCGTGGCTGTGGAGCACGATGGATTACTACACGGGCAAGAACCTCGCGCTACGCGACAAAGTGATCCGCTATGCGTTTCTGGAGCATCTGCCCCTACCGTGGCAAGTGAAAGCTATCTGGGCACACCACCGCTTCGTAGTCGCTGAGAGGCAAGAGTAAGAGTTTTGCTTGTTGTGAGTCACACTAGCGCTGTGTGGTGGCGTTTCTTGCGCCAGCCACCCGGCATTGCCGAGCAGAGAACATGGCACAACACGAGCGTCGAGCGTTTTCTATGATGGTCTACTAACTATATGAACACGACAACGTCCTACCCTGAGAGCCCCGGCTCTCTCGAACGAACCCTTGGCTTCGCCTTCCGCGACAGGGGGCTTCTGACCCAGGCGCTCGTGCACCGCTCGTACCTGCACGAACACCCTGATAGCGTGCTGCCCTCGAACGAGCGCTTGGAGTTCCTGGGCGACTCGGTGCTGGGCATGGTTGTGGCCGAGCACATCTATCATCATTACCCTGAAATGAGCGAAGGCGAAATGACGTCCATTCGCGCGGCTGTGGTCAAGACGCCGACACTGGCCCGTCTATCTGCCGACTTGCATCTGGGGAACTACCTGCTGATGAGCCGGGGCGAGGAAGCCGGGGGCGGACGATCGCGCCAGGCCATTCTTGCCTGCGCCTTCGAAGCTCTGGTTGGGGCTCTGCTCATCGATCAGGGCCTTGAGCAGACACGTTGCTTCATCTTCCAGAGATTTGACACGCTGCTGGATGATGTGGTGCGCGACCGGCTTGATCGCGATGATAAGAGCATTCTCCAGGAGATGGTACAGGGACTGCTCGGCATCACGCCAACCTATCGCATCGTCGAGACCAGCGGCACACACCACGAGCCTCTGTTTACGGTTGAAGTGAGCGCCGGCGAGCAAGTGCTTGGTCGCGGTATCGGCCACAATAAGCGCGAGGCTGAGCAACTTGCCGCTGCCGAAGCATTGATACGGATGAACAATAGCGCTCCGGGCAAAGAATAGCGGCGATCCGGCCAGCCGTCGCCCAGGCTATGCCTTGCGGCGCAGGACATCGAGTAGAGTGCGCACTTCGTTCACGCCCAGCAAACACAGCGCTGCCGCGTAGACGGTCACTGCCACGACAATGGAGCAAGACGTGGCTGCCGCCACCGTCAGGAATCCTCCCGTCCACACCCCCGCGCCCAGCGCCAGACGCATCGCCGCAATGGCCACGCTCATGACGGCCACCGCCGCCAGCAGGCGCAGGGCAAACCCCGCCACCTCGCGCTCAACGTGCCAATCTAGCCGCTTGCCCAGGCGCGCCAGGAGCAAGATACAGGCCACTGTATGCGCCAGCCCATACGACAGGGCAATGGCGTTCATCCCCATCACACCGAGCAAGAGCAGATTGGCTACAACGTATGTACAGACCAACACCAGCCCCGCCTGGATGCGAATGACCGTGTTTTGCAGTGCATAGAAGGTATTGATCAGCAGATAGTACAGCCCGTAGCTGACCAGGCCCAGAGAGTACCAACCGAGCGCCGCTGCCGTCATCGCCGTTGACTGCACATCAAATGCGCCACGCTGAAAGAGCAGGCGGACGATTGGCTCGTTCAGCAAGATGAATCCTGCCGCAGCGGGCAGGGTCACCAGCAACAGCATGCGCACGCCAAGAGAGAGACGCGCCTGAAAGTCGTCCCACTGGCCCAGGCTGGCCTGCCGTGAGAGCGTCGGCAGCAACACGGTCGAGAGCGCGGGGGCAATGACATACGCCGGGCCGGTCGTGCGCAGGGCGAAGTCGAGCGCCGCCAGGCTGCCGGCCGGCAAGAAGCTGCCAAAGATACGATTGATGATACTCGTTGAGCTGAGAATCAGGGTGCCGAGCAAGAGCGGGCCAATAAGACGACCAAAGCGGCGCGTATCTTCGTCGTGGATGTCAATTGTGAGCGTGTAGCGCAGGCGATGCCAGGGCAAACGCGGCAATTGCACCAGAATGGTACAGAGCGTACCAACCACCATCGCCAGGGCCAGGCTGTCGATGCCCAGGCGGCCCGACGTGGCCAGAACAAAGCCAGTCACACCCAGGTTGAACGCAACAGGCGCCAGCGCCGGGGCAATGAAACGCTGGTGGGCATTGAGCACACTGGTGATCAGCCCTTGCAGGCCCATGAAGACCATGCTCACAGCCATCAGGCGTGTCAGGCGTACAGCCAGAGCCTGCGTGGCAGGCGGGAACGCCGGGGCCAGGAGCGAGATCAGGAGCGGCGCAGCAATGGTCACCGCAACAGCAGCCAGGCTGAGAACGATCACAATCACATTGGTGATGCTGGAAGCAATGCGCCAGGCTCGTTTCTCATCGCCCTTGCTGACAAACTCGCTGAACATGGGCACAAGGACGCCGCTCAACCCCTCCGTCACCATGCCGGAGAGCAAGTCAGGCAACGCCCATGCCACCAGGAAAGCGTCTTTGGCAGCCGACGTGCCGAAAATGGCAGCGACGGCAATATCTTTGATGAAGTTGATGGGCTTGCTGAGAAGCGACAACATAGCCAGAAGGCTGGCTGTGCGCGCCACCTGCTGCCCGCTTGCAGCCTCACGCATGGAGACCTCGCAGCGGTAGAATGGGACGCCGATCAAAGGAGTTCATCGCTTCTCCGCCAGGACAGCCTGATAGAGCGCATCCAACTGACGCACGATGCGGACAAGGTCATAGAGATCGGCCACGCGCTGGCGGCCCTGCTGGCCCATACGCTGCGCAAGCGAACGATCATCGAGCAGACGGAGGATAGCGCTGGCCAGCGCCGGCGCGTCGCCTGGCGGGACGAGCAGGCCCGTCTCGCCATCGACGACCATCTCCAGAGCGCCGTCGACCGCCGTCGTGACGACCGGGCGTCCATGCGCCATGGCTTCGAGAATAGCCTGCGGAAAGGGATCCCACAATGATGGCAGGACAAGCATATCCCAGCCAGGCATTTGCGCGGACACATTTGGCACAAAACCGAGAAGGCGCACACTTTCGCCCAGGCGGCCCTCAGCAACCTTTTGCTTGAGCGCCTGCTCCAGGTGTCCTTGCCCGGCGATCAGGAATTGCGCCCGCGGATATTTCTGTAGAACGAGGGGAGCGGCAGCGATCAGATAGGCCAACCCCTTGCGCTCAGTCAACTCGGCGGGAATGCCGATGATGGGGTCAGGGTTGTCAGGCGCAGGATGTTCGGGATAGACAGGAAAGGGCGACGGGATGATCACGATCTGGGCCGGTGAGGAATGGATGATCCTGGTGTAGAAGTCCTTGCCGCTCTGCCCCAGGGCGATGATGCGATCGGCCAGGAAGCGCACAACCAGGCGGCGAATGGGGTGATTGATCCAACGCACAAACCAGGGGTAGACGCCCCCCAGGTG
>CAYOEZ010000160.1:0-11727 GCA_964402955.1 uncultured Ktedonobacterales bacterium
GCAGGCGGGCAGGTCTCAGACCTGCCCCTACGCACAGACGGGCGACTATGCACACGCCCTGGGCAGGTGTGGCGCAGGCCTTGACAAAGGCGCACGAAGGGAATATCATCGCCTGGCACTACGCGAGACACGACCGAAGGAGATACGATGGAATCAACGAGTATGCGTACACTACGCGCCACGGCGGCGCTGCGCCAGAAGTGGCAACGCGGCAGCGACTTCTCACTCCTGGGCTGGCTTTCCGTGCGCGACACGTCTGTTGCGGAGATGGAAACATCGTGGGGCTACGATGGACTTATCATCGACACTGAGCATTCGACCTACACTGTGGATGATCTGCAAACCGTGCTGATGGCATTCCGCGGCACTGATTGCGTGCCGATCGTGCGTGTCGGCGACAACAGCATGAGTGAGATCAAGCGGGCGCTCGACCTGGGCGCGACCGGCATCCTTATTCCGATGATCGAGAGCGCCGAAGATGCAGCCGTAGGCGTCAGCTTCTGCCGCTATCCGCCGCAGGGGACGCGCGGCTTCTCGCCGCGCCGGGCCAGCGACTACTTCCGCGACATCACGCCCTATCTGGCTGAGGCGAACGACTCGATTGTCGTTCTGGAGCAGATGGAAAGCTACACTGCCTATCAAAATCTCGATGCAATTCTGGCTGTGCCTGGCATCGACTGCTTCTTCATCGGGCAGGCAGACCTGTCATCTTCGATGGGCTACCTGGGCAATCCGGGCCATCCTGAGGTGCAGAAGGTGGTGGCAGACATCATCCGCCGCTGCCGGGCAACCGGGCACGCCGTGGCCGTTGCCGCTGTGACCGATCCCAAAGCGATCAACCACTTCCGCGAGCTTGGCGCCAACGTCATCAGCGCCGGCGGTGATACCGGCTTCATGGTGGCAGGGTTCAATGCCTTCAAGGCAAGTCTGAGCGCCGAAGGCGTGCCGTTCACGTTCTAGCAGTCACACAGGGCGGCCTGCCAGCGCAAAAGAAAGACCCCCGAGGTTTCTCGAAACCTCGGGGGTTGCTTGCTATATCCCTTTGATATCCTGCTTGCTTAGCTCGATCGCCATTCCTGCGCCTCCGCTGATAGGGCGCAGACGGACGCTGAAGCTCATTGGCCCGGGTTGAATGACGTACTGCGGCAGGGGGCCGGGACCACAGCTTGCGCTGCCCAGCCCAGACTGGCAGGCGTCGATGCTGACGGTGATGTTACGCCGTCGCTTGAGCAGGTGGCGGTGCGTTGTCCGCTCCAGATCGCGCGTCGTGAAGTGGTGAGCGCTGGCGTTGATCAGCGGCGCGCCGGCGACCATCAGTCCGGTCCCCTGGCGGTTGGTCAGCGCCACCCAGCGCACGTCGGACTTGTTGCCGTTCTCCTGGGGGAAGATATAGGGCACGTACTGTTCGTCCACCGTGCCGCTATAGACGCCGATCTGTGCGCCATGCTTGCGATCGACGTACGTCTCAAGCGGGCCGCGCCCATACCAGGTGAATGTGTTGTAGACGCCCGGCAGTGTCATCTGCAGGCCGAAACGCGGCAGCGGCGGGAAGTCGCCCTGCGGCGTGAGGCTTGTCTCGATGAGGACATCGCCGGAGCCAAGAATGGTGTAGATGGCGGCGACGTCGAAGCCATCTTTGCGCCGCGGCGCAGCCAGCCGTGATTGGACGACGATGCGGATAGCCTGTGCGCTGAGCCGTTTGACAGCGACCGCGCTGACCTTTTCGTGCAGCCTGTTCAGACCTGCCTTGCGCCAGTGGATGGCCATGCGCTCTTCGCCCCAGAGGTTGAGGTCGTTGTCGGTAGGCGCACGCCACAGGTTGACGGCCGGGCCTGTCCGTACGATCCTCGTCCCCTGGTATGTCCATTCGCTGATGTGTCCTGTTGTCTTGTCGAACGTCAGGTCCCAGTCGACGCCGCACACGAAGACACGGCTCTCTGTTTGCTCCATTTGCAGGGCAGGCATTGCCGATACCGTGGCGACGGGGCGGGCGGCGATGACGGGCAACTTGAACTGCGCCCAGGCGACCTCGTGTCCGGCTTTCGCCCACAGCGTATCTGCGTTCAGCGTGAAGCTGAGCGTTAGCCAGTACTCGACACCCGGTTCCGGTTGCGGCATATGGAAGGGCACGTGCACGACAGCCCTGGCGCGCGCGGCAAGCTGCAGCGTGGGCAGCGTACCCTGCTCGAGTACGCGTCCGTCCGCGCTCACTTTCCACGCAATCGCCAGATGCTCCAGGCCGGAGAAATCGTAGTTGTTGGTAATCTGTACCGTGCCGGCCGACAGATCGACGGCGGCGACACGCACCGGCTCGAGCACCTTCTTGTACTCCCACATGCAGGGGTGGGGCTGGCGATCGGGCCAGTTCATGCCGTCGATGCAGAAGTTGCCGTCGTGTTGCCTCTCGCCAAAGTCGCCGCCATAGGTGAAGTAGTCTTTGCCGTCAGGTGTGCGCTGGCGGACGCTGTGGTCGACAAACTCCCAGACAAAGCCGCCAATGCAGCGCGGGTGCGACTCGATGACATCCCAGTATTCCTTGATGTTGCCTGGCGAGTTGCCCATGGCGTGGGCGTACTCGCACATCAGCAGCGGGCGATTGTCATGCGGGTCTTCAGCCAGTTGAATCAGGCTCTTGCGCCGCTTGCGCGGATCGTTGACTGAGATGACAGGGTCGGCGATACGCGGGTACATGACGCTGACCATATCCACCATCGGCGCGTCGAAGGCGCCTTCGTAGTGGATGGGCCGCGTCGCATCAACGGAGCGAATCCATTCAGCCATAGCGTCGTGATTGGGGCCGTAGCCCGACTCGTTGCCGAGCGACCAGATGACCACCGAGGGATGATTCTTGTCACGCTCGACCATGTTGCGCGCCCGGTCAACAAAGCCGGCGCGCCAGACAGGGTCGTTGGCCGGCAGGCCAGGCAGACCGACCAGACCGTGGCTCTCCAGATTGGCTTCGTCGATGAGGTAAAGGCCGTATTCGTCGCACAGGTCATACCACAGCGGCGCGTCCGGGTAGTGCGAGGTGCGCACGGCGTTGATATTGAATTGCTTCATGAGCAGAATATCGCGTATCATCGACTCACGGCTGACATAGTGCCCCGAATCCGGGTCCATTTCGTGGCGATTGACGCCGCGCAGCAAGACTGCAACGCCGTTGATCCAGAGCTGTCCGTCGTGAATCTCCACCTTGCGGAAGCCAACGCGCACGCTTTCGGCTTCGATGACCTTTCCATCGGCAGTGCATAGCGTGAACACGAGGGTGTAGAGGTAGGGATCCTCAGCCGACCATTTGCGCGGGTTGGCGACGGGCTGTGCGAATGCAACCGTCGCTTCGCCGCCGGATGCTGGAATTGCCAGCGCAAGCGGTTTGCTCCAGAGCGCCGTGCCACCGGCGTCGTGAAGCTGCGCGTCAAGACGCGCGCCTGCGGGCAACGCGCCGCTATAGCTTTTCACTTTGGCGCTCACTTTGAGCGTGGCGTCGCGATAGGCGGCGTCGAGATCGGTCACGACAGACACATCGTGCAGGTGAACGGCCGGCGTGGACAGCAGGAAGACATCGCGGTAGATGCCGGACAGACGCCAGAAGTCCTGGTCTTCGAGCCACGTGCCCGCCGACCAGCGGTAGACGCGCACCGCCAGCACATTGTCGCCGGCGTGCAGGAGGCCGGTGATGTTGAACTCGGCAGGCGTGCGCGAGTCGGTGCTGTAGCCCACCTCGCGCCCGTTCAGCCAGACGTGACAGGCAGAGTCCACGCCATCGAAGACGAGGAAAACCTGCCGCCCTTTCCACTCGTCGGGAACGGTGAAGTGCGTGCGGTACGATCCCGTCGGGTTGTCGTCATAAGGCACGTGCGGGTAATTCTCGACCGGGATGGGGTAGCGCACGTTGGTGTAGATGGGCTGGTCATAGCCGTGCATCTGCCAGTTGCTGGGCACGGGCAGGTTGTCCCAGCCGCTGTCGGCGAACGCCGCCGCCTCGAATCCCTGTGGCGCCGCGGCGGGGTTGAGCGCGTAGTGGAACTTCCATGCGCCGTTGAGCGACAGAATGTAGGGCGACGCGTCGCGCTCTGCGCCGAGGGCTGCGTGAGCAGCGGCGAAGGGAAAGAGTGTGGCGTGAGCAGGTTCTTTGTTTCGTCCCAGAAGCTCGCGATTGTCCCATTCGGGAAGCTGTGTGGGCTGAGGCATGGTTTCTCCTTCTAGATAATAACTGCCGCAGACGCCGGCGGAATGGTTATGCCGTTCGCCACGAGTCGCCAGGCAGGATCATCCACCAGTCGATAGCGCTTGAGCGCCTGGCCGCCCGCAAGCGTCGCAGCGACGACGATCGTCTCTGTGTCGCTGTAGTTGGCGATGACAAGACCACATTTACCTGTCTGGCGGTTGGTGAAGACGGCATATGGCTGGTGGGGCTGGCCATTTGCGATAACGGCTGCACCGACCTCATCGCGGAACTCGCCGTCCCAGAAATAGTCGCGTAGCTCGCTGCGCAGTGCGTCCATGTGCTGGCCGTAGGCCATCGTCAGCGGGAAGTCTCTGAGGCGGCCCTTGAAGTTGTATGGCTCGTAGCTGATGATGTAACGATACATGAGACACTGGTTGATCATGTGGCGGTCGTTGAAGCCGATAATCGCCGTCATGAGGGGTATCTCGGGCAGCATGTAGCGCGAGAGCGGGACGTGCTGCTTGTCCCAACTGCGATGGTAGGAGAGCTGATAAGCGTCGAACTCCCAGTCGTAGCAGGCCTCGCCGGAGAACAGGAACTCCTGCTTGTGCGGCGGCAGGTGGCGGGCGAAGCGGTGAATCAGCTCGCGGTCGTTGGCGTAGACCGGAGCGGCGTAGCGATGACCGTGGCTCGTGTCGAAGCAGAGCAGCGCCGGCGTGTGATGCAGGCATTCATCGAAGAGGATACCATCGGCGCCCAGATCGACCGTCTTCTGGAACTCTTCCTCGCAGACCTTGAGGTAGTCCTCACTGAGAAAGCACATGGGGATGAGGCGGGTGGTGTTGACGTCCAGCAGTTGCGTCGCTGTCTGGTACTGGTAGCCCGGGTGCTGGTAGTAGTCGCCATGCGGGTCTTTGATGGCCAGGCGGATGAGATCATTGCGGAAGCGCTCGCTGGCGCGGTCTGACCAGGTGAACTTCGCGAACAGGACAACCTTGACGCCCAGCGCCTGGATGCGGGCGATGGCATCTTTCAACTCCTGGAAGGAGCCAAGCTTGGGGTCGGGGTCGTGCGAGGGGTTGCCGCGATCCTGTCCGCCCGCGTTCCAGCCAACCAGTTGGATGGCCTTGACGCCATAGCGGGCGCATTCCTCGCCGATCTGCGGCAGGGCACTGAAGCGCATGCGTAGCTCATCTTCAGGGGAGTTAATGTGGAACTGTAGCCACGAATGCGGCTGCAGCGCCCACTGTGGGATTCTTGGTGTGCTCATCCAGCCGCTGCGCCAGCGTTTGTAGATGTCGACGCCCTGCTGCCACCCACCCTGGAATGCTTCGAGTGCGATCGGCGTCAGGGTGCGGCTCTCGCCGGGCTGCACATAGGGCAGATGAACGGCGGCGAAGCGCGTCGCCACATCCGTGCCGCCAATGGTTGGGCCAACCGGCGCCTGAGAGTCGATGGCGCTGCTGTAGCCAGGGCGTAGCTCGATATTCCATGTCACCAGTTCGGAACTGGGCGAGTAGATGCCGGCATAGAGGCCCTGGGTGGCGCTGTGCAGCAGGATGAACGGCGTCATGGGCGCGCCCGTGCTATGGCTGGAGCGGCCCCATTGCGTGGGGTAGTCGACGCCGAAGTAGCCGCGGTTGTTCTCAAATGTAGGCCAGATCGAGAACTGCTGGGCCGTGGCATACTGGTACGAGAATGACTTGAACCAGTCCTCGTTCGCCGGGTGTTGCACGTCGCCCAGGTAGGGGCAGTAGACGTTCTCCACCACCAGGTCGGAGCGGTTCTCGATCGTCATGGTAAAGAGCGCCTGGCGCGTGGTCAGGCTCACTTCCATCGTCAGCTTGATCGGGTGCAGCCCGCCTTGCTCGGAGCGTATGCCGTCCCAGATCATGTGTGCGCTGCGCCCGTCTTTGATCTCCAGGGACGTCAGTTTCTGCTTTTCCCCGAAGACCGGGTTGTTGCGTTGGGCAAGCAGCGGCAGCAAGAGGCGAAACGACAACCCCAGGTGCGGACGATCGAGTATCTTCCAGCCCGTCTCAACCGCCGTGAGGCTGACCAGCGCGCCGCTCTCGCGATCGAATCTGAGGCGCAGCGATGCGTTCTCCAGCGTGAATGTGCTCATGCGTGACTCTCCCGTGGCTGTAGGTGTGGGGCACATGCGGCCTGCCGTGTTTTTTACAGCGCTGACCATTCCAGCTTGATCTCCATTCTACCACACTGCGGGCCGCTTGTGAACAGCCCGGCGCTCAACAACTGCTAACGGTCATGGAGTGGCCGTAGGGGCGCTGCTTGCTGCGCCAGACCCGCTCCGTTGACACAACACAGACGGGCGCAGCAAGCAGCGCCCCTACGGCGTCAGGGTCTATCACAGGACACCTGTGAAGAGTTGGGATGCTCAATCTCCACATTTGCAGCGGGCCCATTTTGGTGTATACTGTAGCGGATGCTCGGACAAGGAAGTGCGTTCATAGTGTCCTGACGAGGAGGAAGATAAGTGGCATCACTCATACGAGATGTTGCAAAGACAGTTACGCCGCAGTTCGTGATCGAAGGCGCCGGTGTGCGGCTGAAGCGAAGCATCGCGACTGCGACACTCGACTATCTTGATCCATTCCTGCTTTTCGATCATTTTGGATCGCCCGATCCGCGGGACTATCTGGCGGGTTTCCCCATGCATCCGCACCGTGGCATCGAGACAGTGTCATATATGCTTGCCGGCGCCGTCCAACATCGCGACAGCCTGGGCAATAGCGGCGTGATTGGCGCCGGCGATGTGCAGTGGATGACATCGGGGCGCGGCATTATGCACGAAGAGATGCCAAAACCGGTCGACGGCAAGATGGGCGGCTTCCAGTTGTGGGTCAATCTGCCCGCAAAGCTCAAGATGACCACGCCCCGCTATCAAGAGATTCCATTTGCAACCATCCCGGAGGCGCGTCGGGACGATGGAAGTGTGATTCGCGTCATCGCCGGCCAGGTCGGCAGCGTGCGCGGTCCCGTCACTGAGATCGCTGCTGATCCTGAGTATCTGGACGTGACAGTCGCAGCGCATTCGGTGTTTGAGCAGCCCGTGACACGCGGGCACACCGCCTTTGCCTATGTCTTTGAGGGCGGCGGGGTCTTCGGCGATAGCGATGCAAGCTCCAGCGCAATCGTCGCCGCGACAACGATGGCTATTCTCGGCGATGGCGACGTGGTGCGGGTGCGAACCGACAACACGCCGCTGCGCTTCTTGCTCGTGTCGGGCAAGCCGCTGGGCGAGCCCATTGCCCGCTATGGCCCGTTTGTCATGAATACGCGCGAGGAGATCACTCAGGCGTTGCGTGACCTGCAAGACGGCACGTTCGTCACACCATAAACGTCGAGGAGGAGCCAACGTGATCAGTGCATCGGAGCGAATCAGTCGCATCGTGCCCCGCTACCGCAATTTCTTTTCTGCAAAGGAGCCGGGCCATTTTCTGCTCCAGGTTCACGTGCCGGTCGAGGCGCCGCCCATCCCGCCGCTCAATTCGTTTGATCTGGGCAGGCAACTGGGGGAATGGCTGGATTTCAAGCTGGCGGCAGCCCGCGCCACGTGGCAGGCCAAGGACGGCCTGGATGATGACACGACGCCCTGCATCTGCCCGCAGTTTGGCATCGGCGAGCACTCGGCGTGGTTAGGTATGGAAATGCGGCTGCAGGAGTCGACGTGCCTGCCTGTGCCGTTGCTCAGCGATCTCAACGATGTGGATAAACTGACGCTCAGGGAAGGAACGAAGTGGTACCGTTACATGAAAGAGGGCTATGAGTACCTGCGTAGCCGCAAGGATGGTTCGTTTGTGTTGTCGGTGCGCGGCGCGCTGGGGCCGATGGATCTGGCCAACGCTCTGCGCGGCGATGACTTCTTCACCGATGTGTTGCTCGATGCGCAGGGCGTGCATCGGCTGATGGCCTTTTGCACGCGTGCCCTCGTGTGGTGGTATCCGCGCATCCTGAGCTGGAGTGACCAGGTGGAAGGAGGCCACATCTTCATGTACACCGGCGGCTGGATGGGGCCGCTGGGGCTGGGGCACATTACGAACGATGCTGCCATGCTCTGCGGGCCAGCGATCTACGATGAGTTTGCCTTTCCCTACGAGAAGATACTGTGCGACGGCCATAGTTCTGTGCTGTATCATGTGCACAATCAGAAGTTGCACTTTGCCCCGCGCGCTGCTCAATTGCCGAACATGGCGCTGTTCGAGGTCACCAATGATCCCATGGCGCCGCATTCACTGGACGACCTGCCGCGTGTCCTGGCAGCCACCGGCGCCGCCAATCTCATGTTGCATGCCAGCAGCGACGAGGTGAGGGCCCACATCGGCGATCTGACGACGCGCAACGTCTTCTTGAACGTGCAATGCGACGACTACGCCGACGCCAAAGACATCATCGCGTTTGTGCGGAGCAATTCCAAGTAGGGTGGTGGGTATCGGGGAGAGGGTAGAGGAA
Source organism: uncultured Ktedonobacterales bacterium (assembly GCA_964402955.1). Taxonomy (GTDB): domain Bacteria; phylum Chloroflexota; class DTOL01; order DTOL01; family DAOUCN01; genus CAYOEZ01. Next base: position 8,642 of record CAYOEZ010000160.1, read on the forward strand.
AGTGGCTACTGGTGCGGTGGTGGTTCTGAGTTCCGGCATGGCCCGCTACCCTCCACCCTGCACCCACTCCCCTTCATCACACTGACGGAGGTTTCAAGTATGGGTATCAAGGTGATCGATGATCTGCACGCTCAACTGGCGATTGCGCGCACGATGGGCGTGCGCCGCGACGAATACCTGGACTACATGACGTTCAAGACAAACAAACGACCGCTCTTCATCGAGCCGTTTGGCCCCATCGTTGGCCTGAAAGAGGAGTGGAAGGCGCAGGGGGCGACGCCGGCCGAGCTGGATATGTCGGCCTTTACGTACCGGCAGGCGATGGCAGGCAACATTCCGGTGAGCACCGGGTGGCTGGGCGAAGCTGACGAGGCGGTGCTGGAGGAAACGGACGAGTACATCATCGCCCGCGACCGCTATGGGCGGCGCATCAAGCTGCTCAAGGGCTATGCGACGGTTCCCCTCCCGCTCGATTTCCCTGTACGCACAATGGACGACTGGTTGAAGGTCAAGCATCACTATGAATTCTCCGAAGCGCGTTTTGGCGAGAACTGGGAGGCGATTGCCCGCGCACACCTGGCGGAGGGGCGCGTCGTCACCGTCTCAATTCCGGGCGGCTTCGACGAAACGCGTGAACTGATGGGCGATGGCGATCTGTGCGTGGCTTACTATGAACAACCGGAAATGGTGCACGATATTCTCGACACGATCGCCGACACGGCGTACAAGGTTCTCGATCGTGTCTCGTCACGCGTGCAGGTCGACATGTTGAGCGTTCACGAAGACCTGGCCGGACGGAGCGGCCCGCTGATCGGACCGAAGCAGATGAAGGAGTTCGTCACCCCCTACTACCGGCGCGCCTGGGATCTGGTGCGCTCGCGCGGGGCGCGGCTTTTCATGTGCGACACCGACGGCAACGTCGACGCGATTGTCCCTGATTTCATCGCCGGCGGCGTCAATCTGCTCTACCCAATGGAGCCGGCCGCGGGTATGGACATGGTGAAGTGCCGCGAGACGTACGGTACAGCGCTTGCCTTCCTGGGCGGCATCGACAAGCATGTGATCCGCCGCAGCAACGAAGAGATCGTGGCCGAGCTTGAGTACAAGATTCCGCCCATGGTGCGCACGGGCGGCTGTGTGCTCGGCCTTGACCATCGCATCCCCAACGGCACGCCGATCGCCAACTACCGCTTCTATGTGCAGAAGGCGTGGGAGATCATGGATCGCGAGGCAGCGAAGCTGTAGGGGGAAGGGTATCCCGTTGAGAAAAGACGCCTCTGCGAGCCTCGCAGAGGCGTTCGTTGATTGGCGCGGCGCTTGAGCTCCTGAGCAGGCTATCTCCCCGTCCTCTCCATCGCCCGCGCTGCCCATACCGTCTCTGCGATCACGCTTGCCACGAGGTCCGGCTCTTCGATCGGCAGATCGTGGCCGGACGAGGACGCGATCAGGAGAAGGCTATTGCCAGAAAGCGCTGCCAATTCGCGCTGCATGGCGTACCATTGTGTGCGCAAGGCGGTGTTCACGTCGTGGGACTGCGGTTCCTCAAAGGCCAGTGCAGTGTTGCTCACCGGCGGTTGGGCGACAACTCTGAGTAGCGCGCTGGCCGGCAGCGAACTGTCTCGCACCTGCGCTGCGCTGATTGCCACGTCGAGGTTCTCTGACCACAGACTGGCGTCGGGTAGCTTCAGCCATGCCAGCATCTTCGAAAAATCACCCGGATAGACGGCCAGTGTGCTTGGCAGCAATGCTGTCTGCCGCTCTGCATAGTCGGGCAACTCCGCGCCCAACAAAACCAGCGCTGCCACATCCCCGGGCCACTTCGCGGCGTAGATGCGCACATTATCTGCGCCCGGGCCATGACCGGCAAGAACGTAGGGGCCATCGATTTGTGCGGCCAGCAGCAATACGTGCAGTTCGTCGGCCATCTGCTCCGCCGTGCGCAGCCAGGGCGAGGCCTCGCTCTTGCCCAGGCTGGCGCGATCGTAGGCGCAGACGCGGGTGATGGCGGCCAGATCGGGCATGATCGCGTCCCATTCGTCCGATGCCCAGCCAAGGCCTGCATCGAGGACAACGGTCGGCCGGCCGGAACCAACGCAGGCGATGAAGAGGGCATAGCCGCCTACATCGAAGGTTCCGGACACCGAGGGCAAGGCGTCGGGCGCTACGATTGGCCGCGGGGGTGCAGGGAGCACTGGCAGTGTCTCCCGTGGCCTGGTCGTGGGGCTGCTTCTACTCGGTGTGGCGGACGCGCCGGCGCCGTACTGGGCAGCGACCACGAGGACCATAACCAGAGCGACAATGACCTGCATTGTCTGTGCGAGTCTCTTCCCGTTCATGGCAACTCCTCCGCTTTCTACTGCTGCTGGGTCCACAGTGTCCTGGACTCCAGCAAAACAATAGCACGAAAGGGGCTACCACGCTGTGACGCGCGCCACACACAGGTTGTGATGTGTGTCACAAATGGCGTCGGGAGTGGCCGGCTGTGGGGAAGTGCTAGAACAAGATCTTCTCCTGTAAGCCGCGCCAGTTACGAATGGAGATGCGCTGGCCCGTCAGTTCGATGAGTCCCTGCTCGCGGAACTCGCCCAGGGTCTTGTTCACGGTTTCTCGTGAGGCAGCGACCCAGGTAGCCAGGTCGCCTTGCGTCATGGTCAGCTCAACGCTGTCGCTATCGCTGTCACTCAGGCGCGAAGCGAGTTCAAGCAGCTTGGCGGCAAGGCGGCCGGGCACATCGAGGAAGACAAGGCTCTCGGCATAGGTGGTGGTGTGGCGCAAACGGTTGGCAAGCGTTGTGATCACGTTGCGCGCCACAACGGGATGGGCGTCCATGTAGGCGAGGAAATCCTCGCGCTCGAGGCTAAACGCGCTGACTCGTTCGAGCGCCATGGCGCTGGCCGAGCGGGGGCGGCCATCGAGCAGACTGATCTCACCAAAAATCTGCCCTGGGCCATAGATGTTGAGCGAGATCTCGTGGCCGGCGCTGCTCGTCAGGTAGATGCGCACCCGGCCCGATTCGATGATGAAGAGTGTACTGCCGGGGCTGCCTTCGGTAAAGATGACGACGTCTTTGGCGAAGGCCCGGCGCA
>CAYOEZ010000161.1:0-4885 GCA_964402955.1 uncultured Ktedonobacterales bacterium
TCTTCTTCCGCAACATGCCGACGTTGATTGATGGTGGGCATCTCTTCATCGCCCAGCCTCCGCTCTATCGCGTCGCCAGCGGCAAAGAGCACTACTACGCTTACAGTGAAGAGGAGAAAGACGCGCTGGTCAAGAAGTTCGCCAACAAGAACGTCATCATCCAGCGTTACAAGGGCCGGGGCGAGATGAACCCGGAGCAGCTCTGGGAAACGACGATGAATCCCGAGAACCGCACCATTCTACAGGTGACTGTCGAAGACTCGGTGAAGGCGGACGAGACATTCGATATCCTGATGGGCGAATCTGTCCAGCCGCGCAAGCACTTCATCCAGGCGCACGCGAAGAGCGTACGCAATCTGGATATCTAGTATGAGCCGACGCCCGATCTCTGGGAACCAGGCTTCCGAATCAGGAGACAATCATGAGATGCGTGATTTGCAAGCAGGCAGACCCGCGTCCGGGTACGGTTACAGTGACCCTGGAGAGAGGCAGCCTCACTTATGTGGTCAAGAACGTGCCGGCGCGTGTTTGCCCCAACTGTGGCGAAGAGTATGTTGAGGATGACATTGCGGCCCGGCTCCTACGTTCTGCCGAAGACATGGCGCGTGTGGGGGCTCAGGTGGATATTCGCCAGTACGTGGCGGCATAGCTTGTGCCATCGGGTGTAACACCGTTAGGACGCTTCGCGCTTGACTGGGCGCCGTTTGTGCTCTGGGGCGGTCGAGGAGAGGTTGCCATGGCAATAGACAAAATGAGAATCCTGAAACGCAAACGGGCGGCAATTCTTCGTATCGCTGAGCAACACGGAGCATACAATATTCGCGTCTTCGGATCAGTGGTTCGAGGTGAAGCTGGTCCTACAAGCGACATAGACTTCTTGGTAGATGTCAAGCCCGTTCACTCTTCATGGTTCCCGTCTGGTTTGGTCGCCGACCTGCAACAGTTGCTAGACAGCGACGTAGATGTGCTGACTGAAAACGCTCTCCATTGGTACATCCGCGACCGTGTTCTCAAGGAGGCGGTGCAGTTGTGATCAAGGATGACAGGCTATACCTTGTCTTCATTGTCGAGTGTATTCAGCGTATCGAGCTTTACACACAGGGCGGAAAGGATATCTTTCTGGCTGACATGATGACGCAGGATGCTGTCATGCGCAATTTGCATGTCCTGTCTGAGTCCACGCAACGCCTATCCGACATCGTGAAGTCCCAACATCCGGAAGTAGAGTGGCGCATCATCGCCGGATTCCGCAACGTGGTTGTCCATGACTATCTCGGCATTGATGTCGAGCGTGTTTGGGACACCGTCGAGCATGATCTGCCTGCATTGAAGCGGAGCATCACAACGATTCTGGGCGAGATCACGCCCTGAGCCGCACATGCGTATCATCAGCGCTAGCCGCCGCACCGACATACCGGCCTTCTACAGCAGGTGGCTGCTCAACCGCCTGCGCGCCGGCTTCTGTCACTGGATCAATCCCTTCGGTGGGCAGGTCTATCGCCTGTCGCTGCGGCCGGAGGACTGCCTGGCAATTGTCTTCTGGACGCGCAACCCGGCGCCCCTGCTGCCCCATCTGCACGATCTGCACGAGCGCGGCTACCACTTCTACTTTCACGTCACCATCAACGGCTATCCCCTGCCGATCGAGACGCATGGCCCACCCCAGGCCGCTGCTGTCGCCGCTTTCCAGCGTTTGTCCGATAGCATCTCGCCCGATCTGTCCCTCTGGCGCTACGACCCGATCGTACTGAGCGACTTGACGCCTCCCGCCTACCATATGGAGCAGTTCGACGCGCTCAGCCGCCAACTGCAAGGCTACACGAAACGCTGCTATTTTGCATTTGTGGATTTCTACGGCAAGACCGAGCGCAACCTCAAGCAGCTCTCGCTGGCAAACGGCCTCACCTTCCAGCGTCCGCTGGTAGACGAGCAGCGCTCCCTCGTGCAGGCGTTGCGCCGGATTGCCGCCGGGCGCGGCATCACGCTTTACTCGTGTTGCGACAAGGAGCTTGTGGGCGAGGGCGTGCAGCGGGCGCACTGCATACACCTGGACCTGATCAGGCGCGTGCGTGGCGATCCGCAACTGCGCGTCGCGTCTGCCCCGTCGCGCCAGGATTGCGGCTGCTTGTCTGCCGCCGACATCGGCGCGTATGATACCTGTGCCTTCGGCTGCACCTACTGCTACGCCACCAACAGCCGCGCCGCCGCTTTGCAGCGCACGCACGAGCATGATGCGGAGGACAGCGTGCTGTGGCGACCGGCGAGCCTGCGCGGCGTGGATTTGGCGGCGCGGGAGCGCCCGCCGGCAGCCACGTAGACGTCTACCCGCCCATGATACTGCTTCCGTACTTCAGGCCTACGGAGGTGCGATGCCACCGCAGAGCCGCAGAGAGCGCTGAGTTTTGATCTTCTCTCTGCGATCCCTGCGTCTCCGCGGTGAGTGAGGTCATCCTTGCGCAATGTACGGCAGTAGTACTAAGGGGCGCGGCGGCTACGTTCGTACCACAGGTAGAACACAGCCAGCACGCCAGCCGCCAGATAGACGCCCAGGTAGATTGACTGGCGCGGGTAGATGGCGAAGTTGAACGATCCCAGATTCAGGAGCGCGGCCAACGTGATCAGCACGATGAGCGCCAGCCCGCCCTGCACATGCAGGGTGATCGCTCCCAGTCGCCGTGCGCCAAGCAGCGGCAGTACGGAAAGCGCCAGCGAGAGGTAGAATGCGCCGAAGCTCTGCAGCGTGAAGAGCGAGAGCGGCTCGGGGAAGATCTCGCCGTACTGGCCGGATATGCGCCCGGTCAGGGCAACAATACCCAGAAAGGCGACGAACACGGCGAAGAGAAGGACAGTGGCGCGCACCCAGCGCGGCGCGGGCGCTCCTTCCTCGACAATCGGGCGGCGTTGCCTGACCCGGCCGAGCAGGGCAACCACAGACGCGGCAATGGCGAGCGCAAGCATAGCGATGTAGGGCCAGGTGAGCAGGGCGTCAAGTCTCAACGTGGCGCTGTGCAGCAGCAAGACGCCTGCCTCAGCCAGCCCGAACAGGCCCACAAAAAGCGCGCAGGAATGCACCAGACTCCAGCGCCACCGCAGGGCGACCAGCCCGGCCAAAACTGCGCTGCCCAGATACCAGCCGCCCATGGTCATGGCCACCATGGGCGAGATGCTCCAGGCGAAGTTGGCGGCCGACCAGGATGGCGCAACGAACAAGACCAGCCCTATGAGGGCAAACGCGGCTGCTGTCGCCCACATCAGCCGGTTGCCCCGTGGCGACAGTTCATCTGCTTTCATGGCAGGTTCTCCTTCTTGTGCGCTAAATATTAGTCATTAACTAAGTATATACAACATGTGATGCAGCATGTCAAGGGCCTGCTGATATGAAAATGCACCCCGCTTTCCCTGGACTCGAGCCTTTAGGCGGCGTGCGACCGGCTGAAGCCTCTTGTCCCGCATGAACCGTTTTCATCCGTGGGTGTGGGCCACGGCGCATGGCGACTAGCTTGAAAATGCGGCCGGCGGCACCGCGACGAAAGGATTCGTCGCACTCCACAGCACACGGCGGGCGTTTTCATTCTGCGTTGCGATCCCGCGGAGCACGATAACTCTGTGGTGCGGATCGTATCAGCTCGCCCATGTCCGCTGTCGCATGTTCGCCTGAAGGAGAAAAACTGTGTCCGTCACCCTCACCCTCTACGGCGCGGCCGGCGAGATCGGCGGCAACAAGATTCTGCTCGAAGACGGCGACGCCCGCGTGATGCTGGACTTCGGTATTGCCTTCGGCCGCCAGGAGCAGTTTTTCAACGAGCTACTGCGCCCGCGCGGCGCACGCGGCCTGCTCGATTTGCTCGCCCTGGGGCTTATTCCTCCGCTTGAAGGCATCTACCGCGCTGATCTGGCGCTCCCCGGCCTGTGGCCGCGCCTGCGCCGCAACCCGCTCTATCGCGACCTGCGGCGCGTCGGGCGGCCGGCGCTCGATGCCGTGCTGCTCTCGCATGCCCACCTCGACCACAATGGCGACCTCTCGTACCTGGCGCTCGACATCCCCATCCACTGCACGCGCACGAGCGCCTTCATTGCCCGCGCCATGCAAATGACCGGAGTGACAACCTTCGAGCGCGAGATGATCATTGCCAACCCGCGCTTTGTGGACGAAGAGACCGGCGATCTGAAGAGCGACAGCAAGGGGGTCTACCGCGCCCGCCCCCACGCCTTCTTCGACGGCGCGCTCTCTGCGGCGGCTGAGGCCGCGTGGACGCAGTCGCCGGGCCGCAAGGCGCTGGAAGACGCGACCACGACCGCAGCGAGCGGTCAGGTGGGCGGGCTGCGCTACCGTTGGTGGCCGGTGGATCATTCGATCCCCGGCGCGGCGGGCATGGCCATCGAGACGGCGGCCGGCTGGGTGGCCTACACCGGCGATATCCGCTTCCACGGCAAGCGCGGCGAGCAGACCCGTCGCTTCGCTGCAGACCTGGCAGCGCTCAAGCCGGCAGCGCTGCTGTGCGAGGGCACGCACACGGTCACACACGCCCCTGTGACCGAAGCAACGGTGCAGGAGAACGCCCTGCCCCTGCTGCAAGCCGCCGCCGGCGCGCTGGCAGTAGCCGATTTTGGGCCGCGCAACGTTGACCGCCTCTTCTCGTTCATCGAGCTTGCCGCCGCCACCGGTCGCATGCTGCTCGTCCTGCCCAAGGACATCTACCTCTTGCGGATGATGTCGCTGGCCGATAGCAGCGTCTTTCCCGATCCGTTCACGTTGCCCAGCCTCGCCCTCTATGCCGACCCCAAGGCCGCGCCCAGAGCGTGGGAGAAAGAGGTGCGCCAGCAATGGGCGGCGCGCACCGTAACCCCGGCCCAGGTCTCGGCCCGGCCGGGCGACTACATCCTG
>CAYOEZ010000161.1:4895-11712 GCA_964402955.1 uncultured Ktedonobacterales bacterium
TCTACATCTACTCGAACAGCCGCGCCTACGACGATGAGCAGGCCGCCGATCTGGACCGCCTGCGCAACTGGGTCAAGCACATGGGTCTGACGCTGCACGGCGACCCCGATGACGCGCAGGGCGTCGCACTGCACTCATCCGGCCACGCCTCCGGCCCCGAGCTGGCCGAGTTTGTGCACACCGTTCGCCCGCGCACGCTCGTTCCTGTACATACGGAACAGCCGACATGGTGGGAAGATCAGGTGAGAGGGACGGGGATCGAGATACAGTATCCGGAGATGGGGAAGGGGATGAGGGTAGGATAATGCGGTTGATCAGAGGCATGGTTGGGAGAGTGCTCAGCCCGTTTCTGAGACAGTCAAGATCGCCGGGAACAAGTGACGCTCAGGTGATGGCCGCGTTCGACGCTGTGCTGAAAAAGATGGCACACCTCCACCGCGACACTCCTGACGAGGAGATCGAGGCAGACCTGGCGGAAGCCCGCCGTGAACGGCGGAAGATGGAGTAGTCCTTTGTGAGCACCAGCTTGGGAGCTTTGAGGGGATTGCCATTGTGCCGCCGCGTGTGTTCCTGGAGGGAATGGAAGGCAACGAGGATGGAGAACCGGACCGAGAGGAGCGCGAATAAAACGGGTCCACCCGCACCTATTACCCGATGCCCTATCGCTTTTCCGCCGTGGCCTGCTGCTTCACCGCTTCCTTCCAAAGTCGGCAGGTATCTCTCCCCAGATCTCAGTGTGCCACTTAAGAACTCTGTTTTGGTAGTCATTCTCAATCAGCCACTTCTCGGCCCGTTCTATCAGGTCGAAAATGCGAGCGTTGTCCTCGACCCGCTCCAGGCGCGTGCCGCACTTCTTGCATTCTACCCAACCAATGGCGATTTCGGAATCGGAGTAGATGGGAGCAGCCACTCTTCTTCGTTTGAAAAGAGCCAGGGCGTGGACTATTGCCAGGAATTCTCCGATGTTGCTCGTGCCAACTGCGTATGGTCCCTGCTTGAAGACCTCGTCCCTTGTCGGGTTATGAACGCCTCTGTATTCAACCACTCCAGGGTTCACGCTACACGCGGCGTCAACCGAATAGCTTTCAGTGATAGGTTTGCCGATGCGGCGCAACTCATGGTCGGTCAACTGCTTCGGCGATTCCGTCGTGGACAGCACGCCTGGTTGCTTCGCTGTTGTGGTGCAGTCAGCATATGTACCAAGCAACGCGGCCTCTGCATCTGCCCGACTATCAAAGCCTTTGTATTCGGCGCCTGGGTAGCCGTTCACTTGAACTGCGCATTCATCCCAGGTCTCAAAGACGCCGGCCCGGCGCCCCTTCCAGACAACATAGAACCTTTTCTTCGACATGTCGTCCCCCCTGGTTACACCGCAGCAGCGCATTCTTGAGACAGTTGAGCCTAGAAGCCAGGACAGTGCCATCAAGTTTGGGCCAAGGATACGCCGCGTGAAGTGCCATGATCGGTTCACGCGGGCATGTGAATGCAGTCGTTGGTGATGAACTGCTCAGGATTGCTGATGCCTGGCGGCAGGCCAGGGCCAGTGATCACGCCTCCGGATGCTTCCTCTTTCGCCAGTTTCTGGTTCAGCGCCAGCAGGAAAGCAAGGATGTCGTCGCTCGACTTCATGCCGTAGGCGGCAAAGACAGCGCGATCGAGCTTCTCCTGCGCCTCGCTGACGGGGTTGGTCGGCGTCTCTTCGACGATGCGATACAGATCGCGCAGGCTGAGCTTGCTTGCGGCTCTGACCTTGGCGCGCACGACGCGCAGATCCACGGCGCACCGTGCAACGGCCTTCACCTGCGCTGGTTTGGGGCTTTGCGGCCAGGGGAATGTGTCGAAGACGGAATCTGACGTGTAACGGAATCTCTCAGTCAGCGTTGAGCATTTGGCCGTGAACCACTCCCAATGCACAATAGACTGCAGGATGCCGAAAGAGTAATCGTCTGGCAGGGGAAACACTTGCAGCGCGTCATTGGGGTGGATGCTGGACGACACGAACTCAAAGATGGGACGTTTGGTGACTCGCCCACACGCACAATAGCGGGGCAAGGTTGCCAGGATGTCCATCAGTTCGTCGCGGGCATATGAGAGCTTCCACCACTGCCTGAGGAAGTTGGCGTGGTGGTGGTTCACCTTGGCGGCAGCGTTCTCGGCCAGCGTAACGCGATTGCGTTCGTCCTCTTCCTTTGCCTTGGCCGTGCGGTCGGGCAGCACGGCGGCCTGGATTGTCTCAAAGAGACGAGTGTACCGGCGAGCAGCGAAAGCGTCATGCTTCCGAAAGTCAATCACGTAACGATCGGGGAGCGAATCCACGTTACCGAGCATTTCGTTGGCGGTCAGGAAGGGAAACAGCACGTCACCACATTGTGGGTCAGATTGTAGAATTGCCTCTGCTTCTTTTCGCTCTACCAGGAACCCCTCGTGCCCGTGCGTCTGCCCCTGAAAACAGGCTTTGGAGTCCGCGTTGGCGCGCAGGGGGCGGGCAGAGGTCAAATCTACGGCCAGGCTGAGGGCAGAATTGATCTGCGGCACGTCGAAATACTCGAAGGGCGAATCCACGGCGTCGCCACGCTGGAAGGCCAGCCGCTTGTCCCCCGCTTCCTCGCCCTTGACCCAGTTGACGATCGAAACGTGCACGGCGGCGTCGCCTGACCATACCTGGGTGGACACCGCGTCGGTGATAGTTCCGCCGTTCTGCACAATGTAGTCCAGCCCACCCTCGCGCGAGTAGTTCTGGCGGATGGTGTTGGTGCCAACCAGCCCGGCGCGCTGGCCTGGTTTCATCTCGTCGTGTGTGCGTCGGAACCAGTAGACGCAATAGTCGGCGCGCCCGGGCACGCCTGGGTAGCGGGCGCGCACGCGGTCAATCGTGGTGCGGTCCATTTCCGCCTGCATTTTGTTCTTGGATTGGTACGGTGGGTTGCTGATGACCACATCGCAGGCAGGCCAATCGCAGAACAGGGCGTCATCGCAGAGGATGTTGTTATCTAACCGCTCGAGCGGCAGCCCGGCGTCGAAATCAAGGCCAAGCGTGGACATCTGTGGGCTGATGCGCCTATTCCACTCGTCTGCGGCCACCTCCTTGCCAAGCATCATGGTTACCTTCGCGACTTCCACGGCCACCGGCAGGATGTCTATGCCGTAGAACTGCTTGCTGGAAATACGCGAGATGCCTAACTGGAGCGGGGTGACAGCGCGGCTGGTGAAACTGGCGGCAATCTTCTCGATGACCTGCATCTCAAAATCCCTGAGCGAGCGGTACGCCACGTAAAGGAAGTTGGCACAGCCACAGGCAGGGTCGAGCACGCGGAAGCGGCCCAGATCGTCCAACAGATTGGAGAGATCTTGCAGAGTGCGGGCCTTGTTCAGGCGATCCTTCCACGGGCGCATGATGGTGGGTGTCGTGATCTTGAGAATGTCGGCTTCACTGGTATAGTGCGCCCCATACTGGTGGCGTTCCCTCTCGCCCAGGGTGCTCTCAAACAATGCGCCGAAGATCGAAGGGTTGACGTTCTTCCAACTGAACTCAGCGGCCTTTGCCAGCAGTTGGATGCTTGTCTTGTCGAGATCAAGCGGGTCTACGGTATTGAAGATGCCTCCGTTGAAATAGCGCACGTCTTTGTACCGCCCGCCGCGCGCCGGGGTTTCGCTTGCCATCTGGCGGAACAGGCCGCCCAGCAGGTCATAGGAGTTCTGCCCGCGCTGGCAATCCAGTATCAATTCGGTGAAGATGTCGGCGGGCAGAAGCCCGAAATCCTCGGAAAACAGCGCCAGAACGCATTGCAGAAGAAAACGCTGGGCCGCCTGGCGCTCTTCGAACTTCTCGAACACCAGATACTTGAATATCTCGCCGATGGCTCGCGCTGCATCGGATGAGATCGCCTCCACATTGTTGTGGAAGATCGGCTCTTTCTCTTGGGGCAGAAGAAAGTTGAAGGCGCTGGCGCGATCAACAAATTGATCCAGGGTAATGTCATCAACCAGCGACAACTGCCGGTAGATGAGAAAGCGCTCGAAGTTGCAGAGGATGATGTACTTCGGCTTTTGTGCGCCAGGGCCAATGGCCTTTTCCGGGTTCATCTCAATCCAGTAATCGCGCACCTGAGCGAAATGGGCGGCCAGGTTTTTCTCGGCCCTTTTCTTCATTTCGATCAAGACACCGTCGCGACCCCGGGGCGACCACAGGCAATCGGCAAACTTGGTGCGGCCCGAGTCGCTGAACTTGATGCGCGTTTCGAGCGTACCATTTGCTTCGATAATACCGCCATGGCCGAAACCGCGAAAAAGGCGGTCGCAGAATAACTGCGCTTCGCCTTTTTCGTCGCCTCTCAGTGCTCTGGCGTAATCTACGAATTCCTGGATCGTTTGCGTTTCAGACATACGGAGCTACCCCCTGCATGGCAATCAGAAAGTCGTCGCCGCTAGCTCTGCCTGGCGCAGCAGCAACGTGCTCAGTTTGTCCTGGCATACGGCTGAACAGTCTGCATGGCAGGGATGAAGCGGTAATGCCTCTGGTTGAACGTGCAAAGTGGCACGCCCAAAGCGACCGCGGTCTGCCCTATCAGCGCGTCCAACAAGCCGGCATTATGACTCAGGTGATGTGTCGCAAAAACGTCCACTGCCCGGTCACAGTCGGCAGGGGAGAGCCAGACGACGCCGTATGCTGCCAACTGACGCTGCACCCTGTCCTGCTCCGCCTTATTCCGGCAGCCTTGAATCAACTCCATCACAACGTAGCCAGGCACTGCCACTTCCTCATTCTCGGCCAAAGCAGCAAACCACTCTATCGCTCCGGGATACTCACGCAGCAGATCAACTAGAACGTCAGTATCAAGGAGAATCATTGCTGACGTCTCCGCGCTTCTGGGCCTGTTCGCGCAGTTGGCGCGCGTAGACAGAGCTGTCGTCAATGTCTTTGCGGTCTTGCCACATGCCAATCAACCCGGAGCGGCGGAGGCGACCGACGGTGAGACGAGCGCGAGGTGTCGCCGTCGTAGGTTGGAGAACAACAATGACCGCAACGGTCTGCCCCTTCTTGTATGGTAGGCCGGTGACGACAAGCTCCCCGTCTTTGCTGATAACCTGTTGCACCTGTACTGCTTCCATTTTGTGCACCTCCTGGTGCGTCCGTCAAGTCTCACGCGCTCCCCGCCGCATGCTCTGCCTGGCGCAGGGTGGCGTACGGCGTCACCTCGCGCGCGACAGTCTCTTCCAGAGCGTCCTTCGTCACTTCCAGGTCATAGAGCGCCTGCAGGTTCATCCACACCTCGGCAGAGGTGCCGAAAAAGCGCGCCAGGCGCAGCGCGGTATCCGCTGTGATCGAGCGCTTGCCCTGGACAATCTCGTTCACTTTGCGCGGGTAGACGTGCATGGCTTTCGCCAGCCGGTACTGGCTAACACCCAGCGGCTTCATGAAATCCTCAAGCAACACCTCGCCAGGGTGAACTGGCGCCATTCTCTGCTCGTCCATCGAAAATCCCCTAATGATAATCTACGATCTCCACGTTGTAGGCATCTTGGCCGATCCATTCAAAACAGATCCGCCACTGGTCGTTGATGCGCATACTGTATTGCCCCTCACGGTTCCCGCTCAATTGCTCAAGCCGATTGGAGGGTGGAATCCGCAGATCATTCAGATCTTTCGCTGCGTGCAGATAAACGAGCCGGCGCAGCGCCGCCCGCTGGATGTCGTGCGGCAGCCGGCGCGAGAATATGCGACGAAAGACCCTTTCCGTATCGCTGTCGCGGAAAGACTTGATCATGGCATCATATTACCACAAAGCGGTAATACCGTCAAGCGGTATGTCTTAACCCAGATCACGCTACCTCAGGGATGCACTGACTGCCGGACAGGTGTAGTACTTGATTGTCTGGATGAACGCGTGTGGTGGTCACATGGCCGCGCGATCTTGTCTCCCCTGCACCCAGCCTGCGTACACGTTGATGCCATCCAATTGGCGTAGCTGACACAATTGGTTGTGTTGCGCCTGCACGCCAAAGAGGCCGAGAAACGCCTGGAAGTCGCCAAACCAGGCAGCATCCGGACTGAACGAGTGGACAAGCATAACAGCGCTGCGCGCATTGAAGCGGCGCGCCTCGATCACGGCTGACGCTGTGCGATGCAGTAACTGGTAGCGGATGTAATCAGGCACATCGCCCAGGCCCAGCAATGCTGTGAGGAATGCCAGGCGCTTTCGCCGGCCTGGGGACTCAGCAGCCTGCCACTCGCCCAGGGTGGGGCCGAACGGCTCGGCAACCTTGCCCTCGACCATGATCGCCACAAGTTGCCCGTCCCCGCCTCTTGCCAGCACAAACAGGTCGTTCTGCGACGGCCGCGCTCCGCCGGGCAGCGGGACGCGGTATTCGGGGAAGGCAAGCAGAAGTTCCAGATGCTCAAACGCGGGGATAGCGGATTGAGCGAAGACGCCGGCCACTTCGGGCGGAAAGCCCTGTGCTTGTTCCCAGCAATGCGCCAGGGCGTGTGCTGAGAAGCCTGCGCGCCATTGTTTCTCCGGTTCAGCGAGCAACCTGCGCCAGTCGTCAGGGCCCGTGGTGGGGACGAAGAAACGGGGCATGGTCATTCCTCAGGCTGCACCGCTTCGGCGACCGGCGCTGCCTCACTGCTTGCGGTCCCCTCGTCTGCCCGCAGCGTCTTGATCTTGAGCAGGTGGATGGTCACGGCGACGGCGATGGCGACGAGCGCCAGCCGAGCCCACGGTGAGGAGACAACGCGCACAGCCGTCAAGCCGATCGTCACCCACAGGCCAGTGAGCGTGACCGCCTTCATGTGCAGGGGAATGCCGCCCCCTTCACC
>CAYOEZ010000162.1:0-11690 GCA_964402955.1 uncultured Ktedonobacterales bacterium
ACCGTCGTGTCAGGCTGTCTGCACGTATCAGCAACACAATATGCAACCGAGTGTGCCTGTGGCTCGTGCTGCGCCAGGAACGCCTCCACCTCCGCCGCCGTGGGCAGGCTGGGCTGCGCACCCATCTTGGTCACCGTCAGCGCGCCGACAGCATTGGCGAAGCGCACCGCCGCCGCCATCTCCTCGCCGCGCGCCAGGGCGCAGGCCAGCGCCGCCGTGAAGGCGTCGCCGGCAGCCGTCGTATCCACCGCCTTGACCCGAAAACCCGCCACGCGCTGCTGGACGGTTCCTGTCACAATCAGCGCGCCGTCAGCGCCCATCGTCACCACGACAGCTTTGACGCCTGTCGCCAGCAGCCGCTGCGCAGCCTGCCCGATCGTCTGGCCGCCTTCGCCCGAGAGCAGCGTCGCCTCGTGCTCGTTGGGCGTCAGCACATCCACCAGCGCCAGGACCTCGGCGGGCAGGACCCGCGCCGGCGCAGGATTGAGCACTGTACGTACACCGTGGCGGCGCGCAATCGTCAGCGCGCGCTGCGCCGTCTCGGTCTGGATTTCGAGCTGCAAGACAAGCGCATCAGCGGCAGCGATGGCGCCGGCGGCGCGCTCCACATCGTGCGGGCTGAGGCGGGCATTGGCGCCGGGCGCGACAGCGAGCATATTCTCGCCATGCTCGTCGACGAAGATGAGCGCCACGCCGGAGGGTGCATCGGGGTCGCGCAGGACAAAGTCGGTTACGATGCCCTCAGCCTTGAAGCCCGCCAGCGACCTATCGCCGAAAACATCGTTGCCCAGGCGCGCCACGAATGTCACGGCTGCCCCCAGCCGGGCGGCGGCAACGGCCTGGTTGGCGCCCTTGCCTCCGGCCGGCATGACAAACTCGCCGCCGATGATGGATTCGCCGCGACCGGGCAGACGCGGCAGCTTGACCACCATATCTGTGTTTGAACTGCCAACGACGACGATCTTGGGCTGCATACTCCGTCCTCCCGATGGTAACATGACAGCGCCTGCTTGTGCGTGCAGCCTACGCGCTCATGTGCTTCTTCAGGATGTCGATCAGCCCCTGGTTTGGCTTACAATTCTTGAAGGCGAACGATTGCAGCGAACGATCGATCTCGCTCTCCGACAGATCACGAAACAACCTGGCGTAGGGCGCTTGCAGCAGCAAGCCCATGTAGTTGTCGAGCGCAGCCTTCGCCAGATAGCGCTCATTGGCCTGGGGCGTGATCTCAGGGTCGGCGATAGTCTCTTCGGCCAGGCGCGCTAGCGCTCGCACCGCCAGCAGCGCCGGCGACGGCGGCAGCCACCTGATCCAGGCGTCGCATTGCAGTTGGCGCTTGGCGTGCAGGATGGGAGCGATGCGCTGCATGTAGTCCGACTCAGGGTCCGTCACCACCCAGCCCATGACGCCTACATCCTTGTACGTCCACGTGGTCCACTGCGCGCCGAGCTCCTCAAAGACCGAGAGCTGATCGTCCATGGCCCGCAGTCGATCGGGAACCTCCTGGGACGCTCCGTTGTAGACCGAGCCGAACTCGCCCACCCACAGCGGCACATCGTTCTGCAGCATATACTGCGTGCCCTCACGGCTACGGAAGTTCTCCGTTTGCGTGCTGCGGTCATAGTGCGCGCCGTTGATCTCGCCGGGATAGGGACCGGGGCCAAAGCCGGCCGCGCTATAATTGTGGCTACTGTAGACCAGGTTGCCGGCAAAGGGAGCGTCCAGGCCAGCGAAGCGCTGGGAGTAGTAGTCGCCTTCGAGGAAAATGATATGGTCAGGATCGATGGCCCTGATCGAGCTGACAACGCGGCGATAGACAGCGTTCATCACCGGCCAGTCCGGATCGTACACGTCGCTGATGCGGCCATTGGGAGTATTCGTGACCGGCTCGTTGATTACGTTGTAGCCGGCGATAGTGGCATTGCCGCGGTAGCGCCGCGCAAACTCTTCCCACAGCACAATGAAGCGATCCTGCATGAGCGGGCACTGCCAGAAGAGCGAAAGGCGGTTGCCGTTGTCACTATGCCAGTCGCTGTTTTGCCAGCCCTGCACAGCATGTAGATCGAGAATGACGTAGAGGCCGTGTTTAGTACACCATGAGACGGCGCGATCAAGACGGTCGAAGCCACTTTCGAGGTGGTGGAAAGGGTCGCCATCTCGCTCGAAGTGCCGGTAGTTGAGGGGAAGGCGTACCACCGTTGCTCCACACTGTCGCATGAAGGCAACGTCTTCTTCAGCAAAGAAGTAATCGAGGAAGCGGTCGAAGAAGAACTGCGCCTTCGCCGGGCCAAGCGCTGTTGCCATCGTTGCGCGCAGGCTGTGCTCTGCCCCCGGGTAACCATCGATGAAGTTTTCCATGTTCATCCAGCCGCCGACGCATGTCCCACGCAGCCAGACCGGTCTACCCTGGCTGTCGACAATCTGCATCCCCTTGACGCGCAGCATGTCCATGTTCGTCTCCTCAGCACTTTGCAGCAACACATTGTGTAGTTTTACATGGTTTGCGCCGCGTTGTCAAGGGTTTTCACGTCGAATTCGCGACCAGAATGCACTAGCCGCCAGAGCAGCCGCACGTTGACAAGGCATGAGAAATGTGATAGAAGATGATTAGCACTTTGTTATCGCACACATCGTGTCGGGCATGTGAGAGCATACCTATTGGCAAAAAGGACAACTGGCTTGAGAGTTGCCATGATCACCGTGCACGGCTGCCCGCTGGCTCGCCTGGGCGAAAAAGACGCCGGCGGTATGAACGTGTACGTGCGCGAGTTGAGCAAGGGGTTGGGCCGTCTCGGCGTCGACGTGGACGTCTTCACACGATGCCAGACGTTTGGGCAAACCGCGATCACGCAGATCGGGCCAGGCGTACGCGTCATCCACCTTGAGGCTGGCGAACCTCGCTGGATACCCAAGAACGAGCTTTACACCTTCTTGCCTCAGTTCCTCAGCCACCTGGACGATTTTCGCCGTTCGGAAAACATTCACTACGATATCGTACACGCTCACTACTGGCTGTCGGGCTGGGTGGGCGCGCGCCTGCGCCGCATGTGGGGCGTCCCTTTGGTGCAGATGTTCCACACCCTGGGTCTGCTCAAGAATACCGTCGCGCGCAGCAACGCTGAAATGGAGCCGGCGTTGCGCATTCAAGGCGAGCGCGATGCAGTCACTGCCGCCGATCGTCTGATCGCCGCCAACCCGATCGAGTACGGTCACCTGGTTGATCTATACGGCGCCGACCCACACAAAATACGCATCGTCCCCTGCGGCGTCGACCTTGACCTCTTCCGCCCGATTCCTCAGCAGGAAGCGCGCACGCGCCTCGGCCTCGATGACGGCCAATACGTCCTTTTTGTGGGCCGCCTGGAGGCGCTCAAAGGGACAGACGTGCTGATAGAGGCCATGTCGCTGCTGGCGCGCCGGGAAAGTAAGGCCCGCTTGCTGATCGCCGGGGGCAATCTCGACGGCGACGAGGCGCAGCGCCTGCGGGCGCTGGTGCAAGACAAGCATTTGACCGAAACAGTGCGCTTCCTGGGCGCTGTTGATCAACATGACCTGCCCTACTACTACTCCGCGGCGGACCTTTGCGCCATGCCGTCATTCTATGAATCGTTTGGCATGGTAGCCATCGAGGCGATGGCCTGTGGCGCGCCGGTCGTGGCCTCCCGCGCCGGGGGTTTGCAATTTACCGTACGCGATGACAAGACCGGCTATCTGGTTCCACCGGGCGACGCCGCGCCCCTGGCCGAAGCCATCTGGACGCTGCTCAACGACCGCGCCTTGCGCGCTCGCATGGGCCAGGCGGCGGCCGAGATCGCCAAAGCCTACAGTTGGGATGAGGTGTCGCGTTCTATCCTGAGCATCTATCTCGAGAGCAATGACCACCATGAGGAGAAACATCATGCAGATAGCGCTACCGTACGGCAAGCAAAGCCTGACGTTCGAGCTTCCTGAACAAAACCTGCTGGCCATTGTCGAGCCGGCCGCCGTTCCAGGCACCGCCAACCCTTCCGACGCCGTTCGTTCCGCCATTCGCCGGCCCATCGGCGCGCTGCCCTTGCGCGACCAGGTCAAGAAGGGCATGAGGATCGTGATCCTCGTCGACGATTTCACCCGCCCGACGCCCGCCTACCAGATTCTGCCCGCTCTCCTGGCCGAAATGGAGCCCGAGGCTAACGCCCTGCAGATCAAACTCCTCAATGCCGCCGGCACCCACCGGCCCATGACTCCGCAAGAGCTCGCAGCGAAAGTTGGCAGCGAGATTATGGCGAACTACCCGGTCCTGAATCACGACGCCTACAACGACGTTGAGCTGGTCTTCGTGGGAAAAACGGCCAACGGCACTCCGATTCATCTCAATCGTTTGGTCATCGAAGCCGACCTCGTGATCGGCATCAGCAACATCGTCCCCCACAACCTGGCCGGATGGTCGGGTGGGGCTAAGATTATCCAGCCCGGCGTCTGCGGCGCTGAAACAACGAACCTCACCCATGCCATCGCCATGATGTCACCCGTGCCACACATCGGGCGGCTTGATAATCCGCTGCGGGTCGAGGTTGAGCAGGTTGTTGAGCGGGCAAAGCTCAACTTCTTCTCGATCAACGTTGTTCTCAACCGCCATGCCGAGATTGTGTACGTCGGCGCCGGCCAGGCCACCCAATCGCATCGCCTTGCCATCCAGGAGTCGGAGAAAGTGTGGGTCGTGCCGATTCCCGGGCTGCCCGACATCATCGTTGCCAGCTCCTACCCGGCCAACGTCGACTTCTGGCAGGGATCAAAGGGGCTATACGCCTGCGAGCCCGTGATCAAACGCGGCGGCGACATTATCCTGGCCACCCCATGCCCCGAGCGCATTGCTGTCCCGGAGCATGCGGAGACCATGCGTGCTCTGCAGGGCTGGTCGGGGCGCGAGGCGCGCCACGAAGCGCGGCGGCGTGGCATTAAAGATCTGGCGGGCGTCAATGTCGTCGTCTTCCTGGGACGTCTCAACGAACTGGCGTGGGTAAGCCTTTACTCTGACGGATTGACCGACGACGATCTCGCCGTCCTGGGTGTGGCGCGTGCCGGGTCGATCCAGTCGGCGCTGGCCACCGCATTGGACAGGCAGGGCCCGGATGCTAAGGTCTTGGTCATGACACATGGCGGTGAGCTGTGCCCTGTGCTGCGTACCGCAGTGTAGGAAAACGGGAACGCAGATGAACGCGGACGAAGGCGTAGATTGTCGCGGATTGTACGGCCAGAAACCATCACGACACGATGCGCGCCCATCCGCGGCCCTTTTCGTCCTTATCAGCGTCCTATTCGCCCTTAGGAGACCCAGATGCCAGACGAACCACGACGTGTGATGGTCATCGCAGCCCATCCCGACGACTTCGAGCTCTGCTGCGCTGGCACGGTTGCCAAATGGATGCGCCAGGGCTGGCAGGCGCGGCTGGCGCTTGTCAGCAGCGGTGACAAGGGCACAGCCAACGCCATGACCAGCGCAAGCACCACCAGCGCGGCTATCCTCTCGCAGCGTCATGCGGAGCAGGTGGCCGCAGGCGCGGTCATCGGCCTGGGCGATCACGATATCGTGTATTTGGGCCAGACGGACGGCGAGCTTGCCCCGACCATGGAGCTACGCCGCTTGCTGGCGCAGCAAATCCGCCTGTTCCGGCCTCATGCGGTCTTTACGCACGATCCGTGGCGGCCGTATCTGCTCCACCCCGATCATCGGGCCGTGGGTATTGGCGTGACCGACGCCATCTCCGCCGCCCGCGATCCGCTCAACTTCCCCGAGCAGTTGAGCGGCGGGCTGACCTCCTGGCGAGTGACCGATGTCTACTACTTCGCGACTATTTGGCCCGACACGTTTGTCGATGTCACTGAAACATTCGAACTGAAGATCAGCGCCTTGCGCAAGCACGCCGGCCAGATGGCGGGCGTGCCAGGCATGGCAGAACGCCTGCGCGAGCTGGCCACGGAGCACGGCAAGCGTAACGGCGCCCGCTACGCCGAGGCCTTCAAGCTCATGACGGTGACGATCTATCCGGACCTGTGAACAACAGCAGGACGCGCGGACAGAGGGCTGAGAGATGCATCTCTCAGCCCTCTGTCCGCGTTACCCACAGCCCGTTAGCCTGCACAGTTGTAGGTCGACTTTCCATAGTCGACAGCCCGTTGGCTTCGCAGGCAGGCCCGGCAGCCCGAGACGCCGGGTATGGAAACCCGGCCTACCGCTGGCTTCATACATTGAGTCATCCCTCGACATCACGGGTGCCGGACCGCGACAAACGCTCTCGCCCACAAAACAAGCGGCTACCGGTTGAGCCGGTAGCCGCCGTGAATCGTTGAGCACATCCACACAGTGAGAGAGCATCTCCCACCTGTTTGGACTCTAGTTCTCCTTGAATCCGGCGTATGCACCCGTGATCTGCGCGGACGACAGGGTCTCGACCATCACAGCCACGATCTGGGTGCCGCCCGTGCTGCAGTTGGTGCACTGCACACGCAGCGAACCGACGTTGCCCAGGCTGACTGGATCCTCGACGAAGCCGGGGCCGGTATGGAACGTGTAGGAGCCGCTGGCAGGCAGCGTCTTTAGGAAGACGTTAGCAACCGTGCCGTTCTGGTTGTAGTAAGTCACGGTCAGGTTGGCTGCGCTGCTGGTCGACAGGTTCTGCACCAGCGTGTGGCTGAACTGGCCGCCCAGGTTGCGGTGAGCGCTCGGGAACAAGACGGAGTTGGCGGCGTCAGCCGAGGTCTGGCCATCGTATGCATAGGCATACATGCCGACAGTCTCGACGACCACAGCCACCATCGGGCGGCCATCGAGCGACTCAAGCTTAGCGCTGCCAACATTGCCCAGAGCCGTCGGGTCCTCGAGGAAACCGACGCCGGTGTGGAATGTGAAGGCGCCGTTGGGCTGGATCAGCTTGGTGAAGGTGTTGGCCATGGTGCCGTCCTGCTTGTAGTAGGTGATGCGGACGTTGTTGGACTGATTGCTCATGTTCTGCACGAGCGTGTGGCTGAACTGCCCGCCAAGATTGCGGTGAACGCTGGGCAGGAAGACGGTGGTTGCGCCCTGTTCAGGCATGAAGCCACGATAGGAGTACGTCTCGTCACCCAGAGTCTCGATGGCAGCCAGGGCGATTTTCTGGCCGGTCAGCGAGGTGGCCTTGATGGAGCCGACGCCCGATGCATCAGTGGCGTACGAGCGAGCATCCTGATGGATAGCGGCATTGGGGGCAATCGGCACCGTCACGGCGTTGAGCAATGTGCCATCCTGCTTGAAGTAGCTGATGGCGACCGTTGCCGTTACACTCGGATCGGTGTTTTGGAAGCCGGTCAATGTATACTGTGCGGCCCTCCAGTGGACAGATGGCAGGAACTCTTCGACTGCGCCCTGGCTGGCGCCTTCGTAGATGTCATGAGATGTGGAGCCGGCATTCACGACCACGGCGACGATCTGGCGATCGGACGAGACAACCATCGATCCCAGGAAGCTGGTGCCCAGTTCGGGATACGTGTTGGCATGGTATGTCTTGGATCCGTTCGCGGGCAGCACATCGTCAAATTCCTTGGCGATCTGCCCATTGTCCCGGTAGTACTGGATGTGCAGATTGGCCTGAACGCTTTCCATGTTCTGCACGAGCGTGTGCGACGTGCGCGGGGCGATGGCGCTGGGTGACACGGGCCCTTCAGTCGACTTGTCAACGGCAAAGCCGGTCGGGGCGACTGTCTGAGCGGCAACCAGGGAGAAGACCAGGAACACACCCAGGGCCAGCAGGACAGTAACAACGAGCAGTCTTTTCATGACTCCCTCCTCAAGAAGAGTAACACGGCTTGGCGAAGCATCGTTGGTCGGGGGGTACGCTCGCTTCGCAACTTGCCAATCCCAAAGTGAACATCCGTACCCTGCGCTCACTGTGGATGGGATCACACTAATTCGTGCTTGTACAATACCATAAAGCATCAGGTATGTCAATAGTACATATGGACTATTATTAATCGCCGAACGCCCACTGGTGGCTCAGCGCAACGAGGCCAGCGCCGTGTCTGTCCTCGCTGCTGACGCGGAAGCGATAGGCCGTGTCGTGCCAATCGTACGGACGACGCACATCCTCAGCCGGCGTCAGCCCCACACTGAGCACGTAGTTGCCTTCGAGCAGGTTCAGGTGGTCATAGGCCAGCGTCACCTCCCTGGGACAAGCAAGTGCGCCCAGTTTTGCTCCGCTGCGGTCAGTGTTCGTCGCATGACAGAGTACACCATTGGCGTCGAAGATCTGGATACGCAAGACCGGGTCAACGACATCCTCTCCCGTCTTCATACAACGCAGATGTACGCTCATGGGTGCGCCCGTGACGAAATCTGCTTGTTCTTTACCGTTGGCATCACAGAGTCTCACATCTGTGACCAGCGCCTCTCCCGTTCCCCAGCGCCGCCGTGGAGCGGTCAGCGCCGACGTGATATGGAACGAATAGGCCTTGTGGTGCAAATCATCTGGGTTGGCCCAGGCCGGAGCATCGGGCCGACCAAACAGCGCCGCCGTCAGCAGGTAGTTGCCCTCGCGCAAGGGCAAGGGCACAGCGGAGAGGTCGATCACACCGTCGCCTTCGTGAAGGGGCAAGGTTACCTGCTCGAGGTAGGAATTGTAGCCACAGATGACGCTGTGATCCGCGGCGTCATGCACTTGCAGCGTCAGCACCGCATCGGGATAGTCTTTGCGCACCTGGTAATAGACCCGCAGCGCCGTATGCGCTCCAGCAGCGATCTCCCAGCCAGGCTTGCCTTCCGGGCCGATCATCTCCACACCGAGCAAGCGGATGTCAGCCAGGCCGGACACAGCGGCTGTCATCTGGTGGGGGTGCGCGAGCACAGCCCCGCCGTGTTCGCCTGCCTTCTGCGACGCGACCTCGGCGATGTAGGCATCGACCACATCATCCGGCGCGCCTTCCATGACGACTTGACCTTGTTGCAGCCAGACGGCACGATCGCACAGCTTGCGCACAACCGGCAGCGCGTGTGATACGAGGATGATCGTCACACCCTCGTCGCGAAAGTCGCTCATGCGCTCGAGACACTTCTGCTGGAAGGCCTCATCGCCCACCGCCAACACCTCATCCGTAATGAGGATGTCGGGGTCCAGGTGGACCGCGATAGCAAAGCCCAGCCTCATATACATGCCGGAGGAGTAGTGGCGCACCGGCACATCGATGAAGCGCTCCATGCCAGCGAAATCAATGATACTGTCGAGGCGCTGCTGCATCTGGCGGCGGCTGAAGCCCAGCAGCGACCCGTTGAGGAAGACGTTTTCGCGGCCGGTCAGGTCGGGATGAAAGCCTGTCCCCAGCTCCAGCAGCGCCGCCACCCGGCCTTGCACAGTGATTGTCCCGCTGGTCGGCTCCAGGATGCGCGTCATCAGCTTGAGGATCGTGCTCTTGCCGGCGCCATTGGGTCCGATCAAGCCCAGCATCTCGCCGCGCGGCACACTCAGACTGGCGTCTTTGAGCGCCCAGAACACCTCGCGCGAGCCATTGCGGCGGTGCAAGACATTGAGCATCAAGTCCTGGAATGAGTGGGCGCGCTCATGTCGCAAGACGAACCGTTTGGAGACGTGATCGAAGGTGATCACAGAGTTCGCATTCATATTTGCCCCGTTTACTTGAACGTCCCAAACTCGCGCGCCGCCTCATACATGGCGACGATGTTCTCGACCGACGTGTTAGCCTGCAGGTTGTGGCAGGGTGCGATGATGAAGCCTGTGCCGTCGCGTCCCAGCGTGCCGACCAACCGCTTCACTTCAGCGCGCACGTCATCGGCAGTACCGAAGGGCAACGTTTCCTGATTGTCCACGCCGCCGTGGAAGCACAGCTTCTCGCCAAACTCGGCCTTGAGCGCTGCCAGGTCCCAATCGCCACAGCGCCACTGGATGGGGTTGAGAATCTCGATGCCCATGCCGGTCAGCGTCGGCAGCAAAGGGCGCAGATCGCCGTCATCGTGATGGAAGACGGTGACGCCAAACGAGCGGGCCAGGTCAATCCCCCGCTGCATCGGCGTGCGGTAAAACTCCTCGAAAACCGCCGGGCTGATGAGCAGCCCATGCTGGGAGCCGAAATCGTCCGTCACCTGTGTGACGTCGATCACGCCCCGGCCAGCTTCAAAGCAGCGCCGGTGGTACTCAACAAAGAAGTCGCACACGCGCGTCAGCAGGTATTGCGTGAACTCCGGTTTGAGCAGCGCATCCATCAGCGACTGCTCCAACCCGCGCAGCTTGTTGTGCCAGTAGAAAACGGCGGCATAGCCGCACATGATGGCTCGATCAGGGTACTCCGCGGCGCGCTGCGGGATCACGCTATAGTCATAGTCATCCGGCGACGGCCAGGGGAACGCCTTCAGATCATCGATCGTCTCCGCCTTGGCCAGCGGGAAATAGACCTGCTCGTTGTACGTCCCCGTCGTGTACACCTGTTTGCGGTAGCCCATGTGCCAGGCGTCTTCCCAGTAATCGTCGCCTTTGAGCGGCGCAAGGCCGACGTGCTCCGGGCCAATGCCGAAGATGCCGTCGATGCCGAGACGGTCGTACAGGTCAATCCGGTTGTCGACTGCGAAATGGCTGTAGAGCTTCTGCATCACCTCTTCGGTGGCCCACATATCGGTGGGCAGCCGATCGACCGGCTGATGCTGAATGGCGGCAAGAACACGCTGGCGATGGTTCATTGTGAGTAACGCTCCCATGCACGCTTTGCGTCGGCGACGCTGGCGGCGGTGTAGGTTAGAATGACACCGGCAGGATAGAGGGCGCGCGCCTGCCGGGCCGTACGCTGGTCGTCGGGCACACTGACGCGCCCCAGGGCGACGCGGCGGGCGGCGGCATTGCGATAGACCGTCGCCATGTCCATCATCTCGGGCTGCCCCAGATCGAGCATGTGCAGGCCGGGGATGCTCAGGTAGTTGTCCAACTGGTGCTCGCCGTTGCCGCAGAAGTGGATGCTCATCCCGCCCAGTTCCTTCGCCATCCACAAATCGTACGGCATGATGATCTCACGGTACATCTTGGGTGACATCAGCAGCGTCGAGTCTTCGCGCAGCAACAGCTTGCCTCTGATGCCCGAAGCATGCTGGAAGTGATAGTTGGGATGCAACGATTCCTTGATCAGCAGCTCGCAGAAGTGGTACATGGCCATCATCTGGCGGGCGATTTTGTCGAGCAACCCGCGCACAAGCTCTTCCTCTTCCAGGAGCGCAACGAAGATGGCCGATCCCCAAAGCATCTCCGCTGTATCAAATGGACTTTGCATGTCTGGGAAGGTGACATCGATGGCTTCACGGCAGTTGGGATAGGCGCGCAGCGCCTCGTGGCAATAGGCGTACTGATCGGCCACGCGTTGCCCCAGGCCAGAGCGCACATCCGGTAGCGGCGCGTCGACAGCCGCTCGTAGCGCGTCCAGCCCGCCCAGCGGCGACGCCCAGGGCATGTTGTTCTCGACCAGCCTGACCTTCGAGCCAAACATCGATGCAATGATGACTGTGCCCAAATTGGGGCGCAAGGTGTAGGGTGCATCGTCGTGGAGATCGACGGCGTGGTAGATGGATGTGAATCCGAGCAGCAGCTCGTTGACCATCATTTTGGCCGGATCGGCGAAGGCTTCCGGGTACGGATAGGGCGCGAACTGGATTCCTTCGTAGGCGACGTCGCAGACAAGCGGCGGCA
>CAYOEZ010000163.1:0-11495 GCA_964402955.1 uncultured Ktedonobacterales bacterium
GCCAAGGCCAGGATACTGTTCTGTGTGGGCCTCGATGGAAGCACCTTCATCCTGCACAACGGCCGCCGTATCGCCTACAGGCCATCCGAGAACCCCACGGCCGACATCCGAGCGGCGAAGCGCTAAGAGCCGGGGCGGTGACAGTGACGTCACCACCCCGACATTTTTCATTGAACAGTTAACCTGACATTTTCATTGAACAACGACATATCCACAAATACACGAACAAGATACATCCGAGGTGGATCACTTAGCTGAAACCGTGATTGGTAGACGGCCCGCCTCGGCCGGACATGTTCTGTCTGTTCTGGGGACGCCAGTATCTCGCGCACCACAGCTTCGGGAATGCTGCGGCGCGCCATCTCCAGTTTCGCATGGTCAGACAACCGATAAGTCACGATTGGAGGCAATTCGGCCATTTGCGACAGCCCCTCCCAGTGGTGCATCTTCACGCATCAACGTAGTCTTTCCGAAACCTCATGCTCAACCACGTACACGCTACCGCGCCGTCTGCGTCTCCACCCGCCCTGTCAGCCGGCCCACGCAGAAGCGTGCAGCCTACGTGATCGCCACCGTGTCTAGCAACACCAGCGTTCTGTGACGAGGCAAGCACCTTCACCTCATGTTCCAGTCGTGCTCCCAAGAGGTCAGCGGCGACATCCAGCTCCTAGTCCTTCTGCAGTCCCATCCAGAACTGCGGCGATGTGCCGAAGTAACGCGCCAGCCGCAGCGCCGTGTCTGCCGTGATGCTGCGCTTGCCGAGCACAATCTCGTTGATGCGGCGCGCTGGAACGCCTATGTCCAGGGCTGCCCGATTCTGGCTCAGCCCCAGTGGCTTCAAGAACTCTTCCAATAACACAACACTTCACCCGGATGAACGGGGCGGAGCTCATTGCTGACCATCTTACACCACTGGATCCCTATTCATGTCACAATACGGATAGTACCCCTTTGCTTTCAGGCGTTCGAACAAAGGCTGGGAGCCGTGCTGCATGGCATATTCCATCTCGCTGCGGAAGACCTCCATGCATAGAAGCAAACCATGCTTCTGGCTACCAATGGTGAAACCGACATTGCCGTTCTTCCACTCATCGAGAACAAGGCAGGCGCCTTCTTGTTTCTCGGCTGGTGGAACTTCACATGTATCACCAGGATTGAGCACTTCCTCAAGAGAGTATCGCGCCGCTGTTGTCAGGATCTTGCGTATGTGGATGACAGTCGTCTCGTTGGGATCATCTCCGGCATCCGAAAGTCTGTGTCTGGTGGCAGCCAGTAACTCGTATGTGCCAATACTCGAAGGTTTGGGGCCAGAACCATCAGGTTCGATCAACTCCATGGTGGCAAATACCGTTCCATCTATCGCATGCTGGAAACGGTACAGATCGACCGGCCCTCCGACCTGGAACGGAATGAGCGCATGAATCACCAGATCGTGCGTAGGCCCAAGGACCCTCTCTAGTCCCTGCTTCTTGAGCTGGTAGCTACGTTCATAGTTGTCATCGGAGAAGCGTGCCTTGGGGGTAGTCTTGCCAAATAGACGCTTAACTGCATCGAGCATTGTTATGCCTCCTGTGTAGGACCTAAGCGCGCTCCATCCTACGCGTCAGCCGTCTTACTCGCTTGCCGATCTTGGCCGGCCACTGCAAGGGGACGAGATAGCGCTATGGCATGCCCCGCTCTGACCGAACCTCCGGACACAACTGGATCGCTTCGCGGATATTCGCCAGCGCCTCGTCCTTGGTGCGCCCCTGACTGATGCAACCTGGAATCGCGGGGCACTCGACAACCCATGCTCCATCTTCGTCACGATCAATCGTCACATTGAACTTCATGCCAGCCTCCATGCATCAGCCATGCTCGGCTACAATCCAATCTTCCAGGCGCTGCCTGATGCGCTGCAGCCTCTCTGGAGCTATGTGCCCAACTGCACCGGTGAGGATCTCTCCTTCGACGACTGCCAGCCGACCAACTGCCCTGCACGCTTCATCAGAACACCACCTTGAGATCAGAGGTAGTGTACACCGGGCCGTCTTCGTCCTCCATCCCACGCATGGCAGCAGCCAGAGATGTCTCTGACCATGCTGCCATTTCACGGCGCGTCTTCTCTCCTTCTGATCTCGCGACAAGGTACTCGACAAAGTGCAAGACCTCTGTCTGGAAAGAAGCAGGCATCCTTTCAACATACTCCTCGATTTTCTGAGCGATTGCCATTGCTACCTCCTCAAGCTAAGCACAACCCATCTGTCTGTAAGAGCGACCGCCGTCTTACCTCGCCCCTTGCGTCTCCATCCGCCCCGTCAACCGTCTCACCCGCCTGCCGATCTTGGCCGGCCACTGCGAGGGCACGAGGAAGCGATGGCTGAACTTACGCCAGCCGCGCCGGGCGTGATTGGGCAGCGTTCGCCGCTGCGATTCATTCATCGCCCACATCAGGAAGTTGATGTCGTGGCCCTTGATCTTGAGCTCGGTCGGGTTGCGACGATAGCTCTCGAAGTCGGTGATCAGGTTCAGCCCCTTCTCGTTGGCATACTCGTAGAGGTCGGAGCCAGGGTGCGGCGTGAAGAACGACGGGCTGTAGTAATCCGGGTCGATGATCTTGAGCATGCTGATGGTGTCTTTGATCTCGGCTTCCGTCTCGGTGGGCAGGCCCAGCATATAGTTGGCCCAGATGAAGATGTTGTGGCGGCGGCAGACGGCGGCGGCGGCGATGTTGCGTGCCCGCGTCGTGCCCTTCTTGATGAAACGCAGGACGCGATCGTTGCCGCTCTCAAAGCCGATGAAGTAGCCGACCAGTCCGGCGTCGGCCATGCGCGCTACGATGTCTTCGTGAACCGAGATGATGTCGGCGCGGCTCTGGCAGCAGAACTTCTGCGTGAAGCCGGCGGCCTTGTATTTGGCGCAGAACTCTGTCACCCACTCGCGGTCCTCGGTCAGGCAGTCGTCGTGGAACATGAACGACTTGAAATGGTACCTGTCCTGCAAGTCCTTGAGCTCGGCCAGCACATTATCCACGCTGCGCCGGCGCGTGCCGCGGCCGAAGAGGTAATCCTCCATCGGCTTGCAAAAATTGCACTTGTAGCGGCAGCCTCGCCCGGCAATAATGGTCACAAACGGCCCCGGCAGCTCGTCGACAAAGGGCGCCTCGGGCGATTCCAGATCATAGCCAAACTTGCGCCATTCATCGAGGAAGAGGTCACGGTCGGCGAAGGGGATGCGATCGAGTACGGGATGGACGCCCACCTGCAGCCGATCCCGAGGTCGCTTGCCATCGTTGATCGCCTTGAGCAGGTTGGCAAAGGTGATCTCGCCCTCGGCTGTCACGACATAGTCGAAGTTGGGATTTGCCAGCACGCTGTCCGGCTCGGCTGTGGGATGTGCGCCTCCCACGACAACGACCGTGTTGGGGTTGATCTCTTTGACGATCCTGGCCGACTCGCAGACCGGGTTGTAGTCGACGCTCATCATGGTCAGGCCGACGACGTCGGGCTTGCGGGCCGCGATCTCGCGGCGGAACTCGTCCCAGTCGTCCAGGGCGCGCAGATCAACCAGGTTCACGTCGGTGAACCCCTGGCTCTTGGCGTATGAAGACAGTGATGCCAGGCCATGACTGATCCAGCCCGAATCCATGCCCTGCTTCAGGCTGCCGAAGCCCTTCCCGGCAATGCCGGCGTAGACGAGCGATATGCGCACGCACAATCCTCCTAGAGCTTAATGGAACGCGGATGAACGCAGAAACTGCGCAGATGAGCGCGGATCAAGAACCAAGATCGGCGGGCATCCGTGCTCTTGCAGCGTTCATCCGCGTCCCATTCGATCCTACGTCCGCCCGCGGTTGCGTGGAACAAACTCGGTAGGGGCGCCCCAATTGTTTGACTTCCAGGGCATCTTTTCAGGCCGGACCAGTGGAAGAATGTCCTTGAAAAAGGCCAGCCGTTCCACATCGCTCATTGGCTTGTAGGCTTCAGCGATGGCCAGGTTCTGCTCGAGCTGGGCCATGCTCTCCATGCCCACAATCACTGTGCTGACCGGCAGGCTGAAGGCATAGCGCAGCGAGCGCTCCACCTCGTGGGTCAGGCTGCCCAGGCCGAGCACCTTCATGGCAATCGTGCCCACACCGCGGGCGTTGGCCACCGGCAGCCACTCTTCGGCAAAGCTCAGGATAAAGTGATCGAGCGCCGAGAGGGCAATGAGGGAGCTGTCGAAGGGGAAGCGCTTGACAGCTTCCACCAGAATCTGCGGGTCAGTGTGGCAGCTAATGCTGATATTGCGCACGCGGCCATCGGCGCGGGCCTGGATGGCGGCTTCGAGCGCGCCGCCCGGGGCAGTCAGCATGTCGAGTTGGGCGTAATCGAAGATATTGTGCAGGCGCCACTCGTCGACATGGTCTGTCTGCAGGCGGCCCAGGCTCGTTTCCAACTGTCGCAGGGCGCCGTCCCGGCTGCGGTCGGTCGCCTTAGTGGCGATCCACATCTCCTTGCGACGATGCTTGACCACTTTGCCCAGGCGCGCCTCTGCCTGGCCATCGGAATAGGCCCAGGCCGTGTCAAAATAGCGGATACCGCGATCAATAGCCGTATTGACGATCAAGACTGCCTCGTCTTCGGTGCAGTGATGCGCGTCAACGATGCGCTGCCCCCCAAAGCTCAAAATCGGGAATGACTGCCCTGTCTTGCCGAAAGGTCGTGTTAGCATAGTGCGCCTCCAATGGCACGCAGATGAACGCTGAAATGTCGCTGATATGCGCTGATCGAGCAACAAGATCGGCGGCCAGCGCTCCCTCAGCGGAAATCAGCGTTCTCTTCTATTTTGCGTCTTGCTGTAGCACCGGTTTCAGCTCTTCCTTTGTCGCCCTGGGGAAGATGACCTTCAACGCCATGCTGGCGGTGCGCGGGAAGTTGAGCCAGGTTGACTTGCGCGTCAGCGTCTTCCAGATGCGGCTGGGGCGCAGGTAGAAGCGACGATAGGCTTCCTTGAACTTGCGTTCCTGCAGCTCGGCAGTCAAACTCCCCATCTCGTAACGCGCCTTCCCCTCGAAGAATACGTAGTCATCCCAGCTCTTGAGCAAAATCTTGCCGCCGCCGCTCTTGATCTGCTCATAGGCGAGCGTGCCGGGATAGGGCGTCATCATCGAGAAATTGGCAACCAACGGGTCAAGCTCGATGGCAAAGCGGATCGTGCGCTCAATCGACTCTTCGGTGTCGCCGGGGAGACCGATAATGAAGAAGGCTACCGTCTCCATGCCGACCTCTTTGGCATTCTTGAAGGCCTGGCGAATGTGGTCGAGGTTCTCATTCTTGTTGATGCTCACCAACATACCCTCGTCGCCGGTCTCGACGCCAAAGGCCGAGCGGATACAGCCGGCTTTCTTCATCAGCGCCAGCATCTCTTTGTCGGCCAGGTTGGCGCGCATACCGTTGATCATGTTCCAGGGCACAGTGTTGAGCCCCTCGTTGATCAGCATCTGCGAGATCTCGCTCAGGCGTTTGCGGTTGATGTTAGCCGAATCGTCGAGCACGCCGATCTCCTGTGCGCCCAGGTCCTTAATCAGATGGCGGAACTCAGCCACAACGCTCTGCGGCGAGCGCGCCCGCCACTTCTCAGGCATGATGGACTGCGAGCAAAAGGTGCAGCGGTAAGGGCAGCCGCGCGAGGTCATCATACTGAAGCTGCGCGCGCCCTCGACTTTGTCCATGGCCGGCTGTAGCGACGTGTAGCGGTCCATCTTGAAGAAGTGGTAGGCCGGCCAGGGTAGAGAATCCAGGTCCTCGATGGCCAGGCGATCACTGTTGCGCTGCACTTTGCCGGCGGGCATCTTGAAGCTGATGCCATGGACGCCATCGAGCAGTTTGCTGGCGGGATCGAGAAGGGCCACTCCGGTCAGGTCGCCTGCGCCGCGCGCCCGGTCAGCGATCTCACACAACTCAACCCAGGTCGCCTCACCCTCGCTTCTCACGACGACGTCGATTTCAGGCCTGGCTGCCGACTCGTCGGGCAGGGCGCTGGGGTGCGGCCCGCCAATGACAATCGGCAGGTCCGCAATCGCCTTGATGTCACGGGCGGCTTTCCATGCCTGTTGCACCTGCGGCGTATTGGCGGTGATGCCAACGATGTGCGGCTTGAACTCCCTGACCTGCTCGGCCAGAGATGTTCCTTCAACATCCATATCGAAGACAGAGACGTCATCGCCGCGGCGCTCAGAGACGGCTGCAAGGTAGGCCAGGCCAAGATGAGGCGTCGTGCGTGTATCGATGGGCAAGTGGAATTTGGGGTTGATCAGCAGAACCCGCAATGATCTCCTCCTTACAAAACCCCGGGCAACCCCGGGCACCAGGACGCGCAAACATGTATGAGGCCCACACATTATACACCGACGTATCAAAAGGTGTCAAACTGACAGACCACCGAGGTCTCCAAAGACCTCGGTGGTCTGATAGGCAAAGCAAGCCTGTGCTAGTGGCAGCAACCACCTGCTCTTTGCTCGCCATCGCCACAGCCGCCCCCACAACCGGCAACGGGGTTGGGGTTCTCGATCATGAAGCCGCCGTCCGGGGCATCGGAAAAATCGATCTTGACGCCGTCGAGATACTGGGAGCTCGCCGCGTCAACGAGGACCTGCATGCCCGCGATCGTCTCCAGTGTGTCGCCGTCGCGCGCCTTGTCGAAGCCCATGCCATATTGCATACCACTGCAGCCGCTGCCAGAGACATAGACGCGCAGGCCGTAGCCGCTCAGACCTTTTTCAGTCAGGATGCTCTGCAGCTTGTCAGCCGCAGATGGTGTCAGATCAATCACAGAATGCTCTCCTCAAGTGTTTTATTTATTGCGTACTCTCTCTTTCTTCAGATTATAGCACCAGGTCACATCTATGTCAACCAATATGTTGCCAATGTGCTCATCAGCAGAAGGGCCGAGCGGGCGTTCTTACTGCCACTGCTTGATCAGCGCAGCGACCGCGCTCCATGTCACGGTGCGTTGCTCGTCGCGCGACTTGCGAATGGTGACCTGCCCGCTCTCAGCTTCATCCGGCCCCAGGATAGCAATATACGGGATACCCTTGCGGCTGGCAAAGCTGATCTGCTCGCGCAGCGGAACGGGATCGGCATAGAGTTGCGCCTTCACGCCGGCCTTGCGCAGCGCGCTGGCCAGTCGGAGCGAGGCGTTGACCATATCGGGCTGGAAGATGGTCACCAGCACCTGCGCCGTTGTCGGACCGACTTCCGGCGGGTACATCTTGAGCTCGTCCATGACATCGATGATGCGCTCGATGCCGATGGTGGTGCCGGTGGCCGGGAAGCTGCGCTCCAGAAACATACCCACCAGGTTGTCATAGCGCCCGCCGCCGGTGATACTGCCGATCTTGGGTTTCTCGACGACCGTCTCGTAGATCGGGCCGGTGTAGTATTCAAGGCCGCGCACCATGGCGAAGTCGACCTGGTAGTTGGCCGTGGGCATGCCCAGCACATCAAGATAGCCGATCAGTTCTTCCAACTCCGTGATACCCTGCAACGCAACCGGCGAGGCTGCCAGCCTGTCCTTGAGCACAGACAACTGGGCGTGACTCTCGCCCCGCACCTGCAGCAGGTCGAGCATGCGCGCAATCACATCGTTGGCAATGGCATTCTGCTGCAACTCCATCTTGACGCCATCGGGGCCGATCTTGTCCAGCTTGTCGATCGAGCGATAGAGGGCAGGGAGTTGCTCTTTGGACACGCCGGAGAACGCGCCGACGCCGGTGAGAATCTTGCGGTTATTGATCTTGGTCACAAAATCGCGGAAGCCCAGACGGTTGAGGATCTCGTAGATGACATTGATCGTTTCAGCGTCGGCAAGCATGCTCGCCGAGCCGACCGAGTCGGCGTCGCACTGCCAGAACTCGCGGTAGCGCCCTTTTTGCGGGCGCTCGGCCCGCCAGACGGGAGAGATCTGGTAGCGTTTGAACGGTTTGGGCAGGTCAGGGTACATGGCCATGACGCGGCAGAGCGGCACCGAGAGGTCATAGCGCAGCGATAGCGCCTCACTGGGAGGCTCAGTGACGCGCAGCCCAGTCTTCTTGACGTACTCGTCCACGTCTGGCGGAAGCGCTGGCGTGGTTTGCCCACCTCTGTGACGCGCGTCGTAGATCAGGCGCTCAGCATCGGGGCCATACTTGCCCATGAGCGTGGACGACATCTCGATAGCAGGCGTCAGCAGCGGCTCGAAGCCGAACTCCTCAAAGACGCCCTGGATAACGCTGATGACATATTGGCGCAGGATCATCTTGTCAGGCAAGATGTCGCGCATCCCCCTGGGTAACCTGGGTTTCACCTTAACGTCAGCGGACATGTCGAGATCCCTCCTTACGATGCATCGGGTACGAAACCCAACGCTTCCGTTCGTAGCGTTGCTTTCTCGCTTGCAGATAGGCGATCTGGCGATCGAGGGCGTCGATCTCAGCGGCGACATGAGCGTCGCCATCCGTATCGAGCGCCTGCCAGACTCTTTTCACAATGTCCCCGCTCTGCACCAGCGCGGCCACGCGGCGCATGTCCGGGTAGAGCACGCGATCGCCGTCCAGGTGTCTGACCGCAGCGCGGATGTGGTTGTGCGCAACATGCGTACCCGCGCCCAACGTCGCCGCCCCGCCGTCAATCCGGAAATCGAGAGCCTGCGCGGCGCACAGCAGCTCGATGGCGATGACCTGCTCGATGTTCCACACGATCTCCCGTGCATGACGGGCGGCATTGGTGCTCATGCTGACGTGATCTTCCTTGCTCCCGCCGGTGGGGATAGAGTCCACACTGTCAGGATGCGCCAGGGTCTTGCAGTCTGATACCAGAGCTGCGGCTGTATACTGGGGCATGATAAAGCCACTATTCAGTCCCTCTTTCGCTGCATCTTCTTTGAGCAGACGCGAGGGCAAGGCATCCGCTTCAGACTCGCCCGGGCGCTTGTGATAGTCAACCAGTTGGAAAATGCGCCGCTCGGCAATATTGCCCAACTCGGACACGACGATGCCGGTAAAGTCCATGGCAAAGGCCAGCGGCTCGCCGTGAAAGTTGCCGCACGAGACGGCTTTGTAGGCGCGCGGCAGATCGGTGAAGATGAGCGGGTTGTCGGTGGCCGCGTTGATCTCGGCATCGACAATGCCGCGCACGAAGCAGAGCGTGTCGCGCACGGCGCCGATCACCTGCGGCGCACAGCGCAGCGAATACGGGTCTTGCGGCGGGCACTGCACGGGATCGGCATCCTGGTCGCCGTCGAGCAGGGTGCTGCCCTGCACAAGACGCAGCACACGCTCTGCCGTGATGCCCTGGCCCGGGTGGGCGCGCACCTGATGCACCTGCGGGAAATATGGATCGCGGAAGCCCCGCATCGCCTCCAGTGTCATCGCCAGGGCGATCTCAGCGTTTTCAACCAGGTTCTCAGCGTCATACACCGTCAGCGCCGCCATAGCTGCTGAGAATGTGGCGCCGTTGTTGAGCGCCAGTCCCTCTTTCGCCCCCAACACAATGCGGCCAATCGCGGCGCGCCGCATGGCCTCTTTGCCCGAAACGAGCGTCCAGCCAGACCGTTCAGCAGGCACGAATGCTTCGCCGCTCTCACGCTCGTCGTCTGGCCCATCGGGTGGGCAACTCATGACGAGGGCCAGATGCGCCAGCGGCGCCAGATCGCCGCTCGCTCCCACTGATCCTTTCTTCGGTACAGCCGGATACACGGCCTTGTTGAGCATGTTGATCAGCGTGTCGATGACCTCGCTGCGCACGCCCGAAAAGCCCTTAGCCAGCGTGTTGGCCCGAATGAGCATGGCCGCGCGCACGACATCTTCCTCGAAGTAGTCGCCGACGCACACGGAATGGCTGACGATCAGATTGCGCGACAGCCCCTGCGCATCATCCGGATCAACAAAAGCAGCCCGTCCCGCCAGATGTCCAAAGCCGGTGTTGATGCCATAGAAGGCAGGCGGCTTCGTCCCCTCTTGCCGGTGACGGCGCACGTCTTCGATTGCGCCCCTGACCCAGGCTGCGCTCTTCTCCATCTGCTCTCGCACAGCGCCGGCAGCGTTGGCCATACTGGCAACCGGTCTGTGGCCTCGGGCCACCGCCACAACATCCTTGATGGCCAGGTCGTTGCCGGTGAGCACGACAGGGTGGTGTGGGTCAGTGTCCATGCTGGTCATGTGGGACCTCCTTGTCTCGCAGCGAGCGGCATGCAGTCAAAGATAGCACAATCGAGGGCAAAGCGCAAGCGATTTTCGTTTGACAAGACAGCCAGCCGGTGATAGAATCGAAGGGAGAAGACTCTGCGCGTCGCCGCTAAGGCATATGAGTGTATTGTGCGAGCAAGAGAGTGAGACAGACAATGATTGACAATACGGCGCCCCGGCGCCCGGCCGTCCTCTCCCATCCCCTGGCAGACAAGTGGGTGCGTTGCGACCTCTGCGCTCATCGCTGCCGCATTCCCCCCGGCAAAAGCGGCATCTGCGCCGTGCGCGTCAACGACGACGGCAATCTCTACACCCTCGTCTACGGCAAAGCCATCACCGCGCACGTTGACCCCATGGAGAAGAAGCCGCTCTTCCACTTCCTGCCCGGCTCGATGATCTTTTCCATTGCCACGGCGGGTTGCAATTTCCACTGCGACTTCTGCCAGAACTGGGATATCTCCCAGATGAGCAAAGGGCCGCACGGCCAGATCAGCGGCGATGCCTTCCCCCCCGACCAGGTGGTGGCTGCCGCACGGCGGACTGGCTGCCGCAGCATCGCCTATACCTACAGCGAGCCAACCATCTTCTTCGAGTATGCCTACGACGTGGCGCAGCTAGCCCACAAGGCCGGCATGAAGAACGTCTTCGTCACCAACGGCTATCAGACGCCGGAGACGGTTGCCTTGATGAAGGGCGTCATCGATGCTGCCAATGTGGACCTCAAGGCGTTCCGCGATGCAACCTACCGCAAGGTGTGTGGGGCGCGGCTGCAGCCGGTGCTCGACGCCATCACGCTGCTGCACGAGGCCGGCATCTGGGTCGAGGTGACGACGCTGGTCGTGCCCGGACAGAATGACAGCCCCAGCGAGCTGCGCGACATCGCTCACTTCATCGCCGGCGTCAGCCCCGACATGCCCTGGCATATCTCGCGCTTCCATCCCGACTACAAGATGATGGACGTGGGACCGACGCCAAAGGAGACATTACTGCGGGCGGTCGAGGTTGGCAAGGAAGAAGGGCTGCACTACGTCTATGTGGGCAACTTGCCGGGGGCAGGCCATGAGGATACGCACTGCCCGTCGTGCGGGCAAACGGTCATCAGGCGTTTCGGCTATAGCGTGCGCAACGAGCTACGGGGAGACACGTGTCCGCATTGCGGCGCGACGTTGGCGATGGTGGTGTAACGGGACTTGACTAAGCCGATGCTCTGCCCTACACTGCCTTGTGGAGGTTAGGAAGACGATGATCGCTCAAGTTTGTTGTCAACGGTCGAAAATTGAGCCATTTCCAACGGTTGAAAATTGACCCACCC
>CAYOEZ010000164.1:0-11472 GCA_964402955.1 uncultured Ktedonobacterales bacterium
TCTCCGCCGGCTGCTGGGCGGACGGTAAGGCGATCGTGGACATGGGGCTACCTGGGAAATTCCTGATTTTGCTTGTTGGCCGCAACGGCGAGTACATTATCCCCAACGGGGGAATGGTGCTGCAGGCAGGCGATACGCTTCTGGCCCTGACCGACAAAGAGGCGCTCGCTGAAGCGCAGACGTAGCTCTGCATGAGCGCGCCATGACAGACGCTGTCGCTATTGTCATTGTCAATTGGAACGGGCGCCGCCTGCTCGAGACGTGCCTGCCCGCCGCGCTAGCGCAAGACTACCCCAACTACGAAGTTATAGTGGTGGACAATGGTTCGACGGATGACTCGACGGCATGGTTGGCCGCGCACTATCCGCAGGCGCGGCTGATCGCCAATCGCGACAACAGTGGGTTCAGTGCGGGCAACAATCAAGCCTTCGCCGCTACGTCCGCGCCCTATCTTGCCCTGCTCAACAACGATGCCGCGCCTGAGCCGGACTGGCTGGCGGAGATGGTGCGGGCGATCGAGAGCGACGCCAGTGTGGGCATGTGTGCGCCCAGGGTCCTGCGCTGGGATGGTCATACCATCGTGGATTCGCTGGGGCTGGCGATTGACCGCTCGGGCACGGCGTGGGATGTGGGCGGTGGTGAGCGCGATGACCCCACTGCGCCGCTTCAGCCGCGCGAGGTGTTCGGGGCCAATGGCGCGGCCTGCCTCTACCGGCGGGCGATGCTCGATGCCGTGGGCGGACTGGACGAGGACTTCTTCGCCTACCTGGAAGATGCCGACTTGGCCTGGCGGGCGCGCTTGGCCGGCTGGCGCTGTCTCTATGCGCCAGCGGCCCGCGTGTACCATCGCCACTCGGCCACAGGAGGCGAAGGCTCGCCGTTCAAAGGCTATCACCTGGGACGCAACAAGGTGTGGATGATCGTGCAGAACTACCCCTGGCCTGCCCTGCTCTGGAATCTGCCGCTCATTGTCGGACGCGACCTGGCGGCTGTGTGCTATCACCTGTTCGTGCGGCGCGACGTTCACCCGCTGCGCGGACGGCTGGCTGGGCTGCGCGGCCTGGGGCGCGCCCTGAGCAAGCGGCGGGTGGTGCAGCGCCAAGCGGCAGCCGAAGGTAAGCAGGCAGCGTGGCGGCTGCGTCGCCCCCTGCTGGCAGCGATTCCACATGTGGATGGGAGACTGTAGCCGTGAGAGCCTGTTGTTCATAATTGGAATTGCTGCCCTGTTTGTTGGTGTGCGCGGTCGACGCGGCCGCAACTTTCCGTAGCCCGGCAACGTCTATTAGAGTGAAAGGAGGCAGAAAATGAGACGATACCTCCTGTATCTCATTGCCAGTATCTGCGCCCTGTTGTTGATTGTCCACCAATCGCCCCCTGTGGCGCTCGCCGCTGATCCCTTCGCGGCTGAGCCGGTGCGCTATGCGATCATGACATTGGCCGAGCCGGGTGGACGCGTGCTCTTCTACTTCGAGGTCAAGAACTCCGGCACAAGCACGTGGACGCCGGGCAGCGTGATGCTCGATAACGTGTCGAACCCGCTCGGTGCGGCGACGCGCTACAACCTGAGCCGCAATGTGCTGCCCAACGAGACGGCCTATTGGGACTTCGAGGTGAGCGCGCCTACGCTGCCGGCGGTTCATGAGAGCACCTGGCAGATCACGCATAACGGCGCCGCCATCAGCCCCAGGCTGACGTGCTATGTGATCGCTGTGCCCAAGCAGGCGCGCGAGTTGCGCGCCAAGATACAAACGCTGATAGACGAGTTCAATCGTGAGCATGGGCACGAGGTGCAGCAGGTGGTGCGCCTGATTCGCGAGCTGATTGCGCGCGAGGGCAAGGGGATCATCGAGAAGTTAATTGAGACACGCTGCGGGTTGCTGTCAGGGATACTGACGCTGTGCGCCGTTGCTCTCGTTGCCCGCCGTTCTGCGCTGCCGTAGGTCTTTCATAGCACGTTGGAGTGAAGCTTATGCCGCGCCTGATTGATGAAGAAGGGCAAGTCCATGAGCGTGGTCTGTTTGGCGGCTGGCAGCGGCAGGATGGCCTGTTTGGCCCGCAAAAGGACACTGACTGGCTTGGACGACCCAACGTCGAGCGTGATTGGTTGGGCAGGCCGGTGGAGGCCAATGATGGCTGGGGCGGAGCGATCGAGTCTGAGGACGGAGCTCCGCTCTTCCGTCCAGCATCCTCGTCTGGTTCCGGAGGAGGCGGATCAACAGGGGCGAGTGATGCGCTGGCAGGCCTCGCCAGCCTCCTGCTGGTGTTGTTCGCTGCTCTGGTGATTGGGGCGCTGCTAGCGCTAGCCTGGCGGATCCTTTCCGCCCTCTTCGTCGCTTACCGCAA
Organism: uncultured Ktedonobacterales bacterium; assembly: GCA_964402955.1. Classification (GTDB taxonomy): domain Bacteria; phylum Chloroflexota; class DTOL01; order DTOL01; family DAOUCN01; genus CAYOEZ01. The sequence continues at coordinate 2,344 of CAYOEZ010000164.1, forward strand.
CTTGATCCGCCGCCATCCGCGCGCCATGCTACTTGTGCACCTCGGCCTCGCCATGGCCATCGTCGGTGCAGGATTGTACCTGGCAGGCTTTGGCGCCGAGATACAGGTAGTGGGAGTCGCTCTGGTACCCGCGACGTGGGCATGGATATGGCTGACCAACTGGCTGCCAGTCGTCTTTATGCCGATCAATGCCGCTGGCGCAGGCTCTGCCCTCTGGCTGCTCGCACAGGCGACGCGCCCTTATTGGGAAGACCTCTGGTCTCAATGGGTAACCGGCTTCCCCTTGCTGAGTGATCTCTCGCTTGTGCTAGCTGGCGCACCGCTCATCCTTCTCATCTGGTTGGCGGCTTCCCGGCGCTGTCCGGCCGTTTTCCGCTGGCTCAATCGCATTGGCTGGGGCGGCGGGTTGTGGTTTCTGTTCATGCGCGTCTGGACAGGCTGGCTACCCCTGTGGGCAGAGTGGACGGCCCCTGTTCCGCTTCTGCCGCCCGCCGGCTGGCTCGTTTTCCTGCTGCCGCTGACCTTGTGGCTATGGGGTAGGGGATTTGGGCGTTGGCCCGTTCCGTTTACCTTTTTCAACTTGCTGTTCTTTGGCGGTCTCATGGGGCTGACAGCGTATCACAGCCAGCCAGCCTGGCAACCTACGTGGCGCTACTGGGCAGCGGGGCTGCCTCTTGCGGGCGCGCCAGTGCTGCTGGTCAGCGGTAGCCCGGCTGCCTTGTGGACGTGGACGCGTGCCAGCCGTCGCTGGTATCGGTGGCTGCTGCTGCCAAACCTGGTCATCACAGGTGGTATCTTGTGGCTGATTGCAGATCGCACACGTCCGTTCTGGGCGACTGCCTGGCAGATGCTGTGGGGGAGTGTTCCCCTGGCGGTTGATCCAGCGCTTGTGTTGCTGTGTGCACCTGTGGCGTTGTGGCTATGGGGGCAGGGAAGTCGCCGTTTGCCACACCTCTGGGGTGCGCTGAGTGCGCTTGTCTGGGGAGGTATGCTCTGGTGGGTCGCTGAGCGCTTACGCGGCGATTGGCAGGTTGCCTGGGATACTTTTAGCGGGGGGCAGTCGCCGGACATGGCGCTGGTCGTTGGCCTGTTGCCTCTGCTCGTATGGGTCTGGCTGGTGCTGAATCGGCGCTGGTCGCTACCGATGCAAGCCGTGGCGTGGGCGGCAATCACCATTGCCCTGGGCTGGGCGATTGGACGGCTTCTCCCGCAGAGCACGATGGCCCTACGAGCGGGCCTGGCGCTTGCGCCCCTGACGGCACGAGCCTGGCTGTACCTCTTGACTCATCATCCGAAGCTGGGGCTGGCGCTGACTTTGGGGCCGGCACTTGCGCTGGCTGCCTGGATCTGGCTGGCGCCCGGTGTGGCGCAGACCACGGCCGAAGCGTTGTTGTACGAGCTAACACGGCAGGGTCTGCCCATAGACACCCTCCTGACGGCCCGCTAGCAACTTGCCGGACAGATGGCTCTCCGTGTGCTGACTTTGCACACGCCCTGGGAACGGGGCGCAAACGCCTTGACATGCTCTGCCGAGCCTGCTATAATGCTCCAGTCAACGTGAGGGGAGATCGCATAGTGGTCGAGTGCGGCCGCCTGCTAAGCGGTTACAGGGGCTCTCTAAACCTCTGTCGAGGGTTCGAATCCCTCTCTCCCCGCCATGATCGTCACACGTGCCCTCGTAGCTCAGGGGATTAGAGCGCAGCGCTGCGGACGCTGAGGCCACAGGTCCGAATCCTGTCGAGGGTACCATAGCAAATAAAAACCCACCAGACAAGTCTGGTGGGTTCTCTGTTTTCTGCTCATGCTTGAGCAACGATGGGATTGGCAAGCTCGCCGATGCCCTGGATGTGGATGCTCACCAGATCGCCCGGCTTCATGAAGGGCGGAATTGCGCGGGCAAGCTCGGTCTTGGCGGGCGTACCGGTCGAGATCAGGTCGCCAGGCTCGAGCGTCATCACCTCGCTCAAGTAGGCGATGAGATACGGGACGGAGAAGATCATATTGCGCGTGTTGGTGCGCTGCAGTTCCAGCCCATTGAGCGTGAGCCACAGCTCGAGCTGCTGCGGATCGGGTATCTCGTCGGCGGTGACCAGCGCTGGCCCCATGGGACCGAAGGTGTCGAATGACTTGCCGATCATCCACTGGCTGGTGCGCTTCTGGAAGTCCCGCGCGCTGACGTCGTTGAAGATGGAATAGCCCGCCACGAAGGCGAGCGCCTCCTCCGGTGTCACCGAGCGGCAGCGTTTGCCGATCACCACGGCCAGCTCAGCCTCGTAGTCTACCTGGTCGGTCGAGCGCGGCACGATGATGGCCTGGCCCGGGCCGATGACGGTGTTGGTGGTCTTGCAGAAGAACGTCGGGTAGTCGGGCGGAGCGGTCTGGCCCGCACCCATGTGGTCGAAGTAGTTGTGCCCCACGCACAGTAGCTTGCCCGGCTTCGGCAGGGGAGCGAGCAGAGTCACCCCAGCCGCCGGCGCAAGGAAGCGCTCGTCGCACTTGCGGGCGGCCGCAGCCGCGGCCGGCAAGGCTTGGTCGCCGACGTTGAGGAACTGCACCATATGTGTGGGCAATCCGGGCAGCGCCAGAGACAGATCGAGCACGCGCTCGCGCCCATTGTGCGTCACCATGACGCCGAGCCGCGCTTGCCCGTCGCGGGCGAAGTTGACTAGTTTCATGCGCTGTTTTCCTCCCTGATACTACTACCGTATGTAGCCGACTGTCTTTCTGAGGAGCGCCCTTCGCGACGAAGAATCTCTCATCTCGGTGCACAATGATGCTTCGGTCGGGCCAGAGAACGGCCCTTACCCTCTGGGCGCACAGAACGCTCCCTCAGCATGACAATACTCTCCAAGTATGGTAGTACTAAGCGATCTACAGGGCTGACCCGGCCGCTCTTGCCATCTCCACGCTGGCAAGGATGAACGGGCCAACGCCCTTGTAGTCGTTGCTGATGATCTTCTCGTGTGTGTAGTACTCGTACGATCCATCGCGGTAGGGCACGCCGCCCAGCCCAGCCGCGCCGCATACCTTCTCCAGGTTGACCATCCCCTGCTCATCGACGCGGATCAGGTTGGCCAGGATACCGCGATAGCCGCGCTGCGCCACGTCCAGGTAGCTGGCGGGCAGAATGCCCTGGCGCACGGCTTTGGCGAAGGCATAGACGAACATGCACGAGCCAGATGCTTCGAGGTAGTTGCCGGCGCGGCCGCCCTGGTCGAGCACCTGGTACCAGATGCCGCTGGCGCTGTCCTGGACGCGCGCGATAGCCTCGGCCAGGCGGGCGAAGATGGCCAGGATGTCGCCACGGCGCGGGTGATCGTGTGGCAGGTAGTCCAGCACGTCCACGATGGCCATGGCGTACCAGCCGACGGCCCGTCCCCAGAAGTGAGGCGAACAGCCGGTCACGCGATTGGCCCAGGGCATCTGCTTGCTCTCGTCCCAGCCGTGGTAGAGCAGTCCGGTCTTGGCATCGCGCGTGTGCTGTTCTACGAGCATGATCTGGCGGGCGACATCGTCGAAGGCTTCAGGCTCGTTGAACACCTGGCCGAACTGCGTATAGAAGGGGCAGGCCATGTAGACGCCGTCGAGCCACATCTGGTAGGGATAGATCTGCTTGTGCCAGAAGCCGTTCTCGCTCGTGCGCGGCTGCCGGCGCAACTGCTCGCGCAAGAGGTACAGCACCTTCTTATACTTGTCGTTGCCGGTGGCCGCGTAGCGCGTGAAGAGGTTGCGTCCGGCGCAGATCTGGTCGAGGTTGAGCTCGTCGAGCCGATACGCAGCGATGCTGCCGTCCTCGCCGATCAGCGGATCAAGCTCGCCGATGATGTAGCTGCTGTAGCGGGGATCGCCGGTCTTGAGGTACACCTGCCCGATGGCCATGTGCACCAGGCCATACTCATAGTGCCAGCGGTAGGGCTTGTTGCGCACGATGACGGAATCAGCCATACGCACCGACCAAGGTTTGCTCGATGGTAATGCCGGGTGGATGGTCATCGCCACACCTCCGCTTGGGGGCCAGCATTGCCTGCGTACACCAGGCATTTCAAGACACGGGCGCCCTTAGTCACCACAGAGTTATCATGCTCCGCGGGATCACAACCAGCGATGAAAATGCTCACACCGGAGTCGAGGCTTCAGCCGGACCCACACCGCCTGAAGGCTCTAGTCCAGACTTGGCGCATCCGCATTTTCAAGCTAGGCACAGAGCACACAGAGAAAAGCAGGGTGCCTTTTCGATGTGACCTGATCTTCCTCTGTGGTCTGTGTGCCTCCGTGGTGGACATAACACGCCCTCTTGAACCGTCTGTGCGTCTGGGGGCGACACGCCCGCATTGTAGCAAGGTTGGTGCGGTGTGTCAATGCGGCGCGGCTTGCCACTTCTCCAGCAACTGCCAGCCATAGAGCAGCGTGCGCGAGAGGTGAAACGGCCCTTTCCACATGTTGCCCTTGACGGGGCTGGAGACGTTGCCATCGCGGCGCAGATAGCCGAACCACTCGCCGTGCTGGCGGTCGGGGAAGTGGGCAAACGACCAGGCGTGGATGCGTTCGTACCAGTCGCTCCACTCGGCAGCGCCCGTCAGGTAGTGCGCCAGGAGGCAGGCGTAGAGCGCCTCGCAGTGCGGCCACCACAGCTTGAGCTCGTGCTCGTAGGGATCGGCCGGCTTGCCGTCGCAGTCCACGAAGTAGAGGATGCCGCCGTATTGCTTGTCCCAGCCCAGGGCGAGCGACCAGCGCAGGATCTCGCAGGCGCGGGCAATCAATTGCTTGTCGCCGCGCTGTTGGCCCTCAGTCATGAGGAACCAGCTTGTCTCGATGGCGTGGCCCGGGTTGACGGTGCGGCCTTCGGGCGTGTCCAGGATCCCGCCGTCGGCCAGCACGGTCTCGAGCAGGCATTGCTTCTGCGGCTTGACGAAGTCGCGGAACAGCTCGGTAATTGAGCGGTTGATCGTGTCGTCGTAGAGCGGATCGCCGCCGTCAATCTCGCGCATGATCTGCGACGTGGCCAGCAGAACCATGGGCATGGCGTGGCCCTTGAGGCTGCGCGTCTGCGGGATGATCTTGGGCGGCAGGAGTCCGGGCGTGCGATGATACATGAGTATCAGGCGGTAGAGATCGCGGGCACGCTGCAGCATGTCCTCAGAACCCGTGGCGCGCGCCAACTCGGCCAGGCCGATGACGCCGAATGTCTCGCTGAACAGGTAGCGCCGCTTGCGCAGCGGGCGGCCATCGCGGGTGACGCTGAAGTACATGCGCCCGTCGCTATCGAAGCAATGCTTGAGCACGAAGTCCATGCCGCAGCGGGCTGTCTCCAGCCAATCGGGGCGTTTCTCCACCGTGTTATAGAGGCGGCTCCAGATCCAACTGCCGCGCGCCTGCACCCACACCGGCTTGTCGGTGCTGAGCAGAGCGCCGTCGGCGTCGCGGTAGACGAGATAGCCGCCGTACTCGCGATCAACGAAACGGCTCTGCCACCAGGGGATGATATCGAGAAGCAAGGTGTCGCGGTAGAGTTTGGCGAGCGCCGCAATGCGTTGCTGATCCATAGGTGGGGAGCCTCCTTAGGGAGTTGATGCCTGGATAAGCCGGTGGTCAGCCACGGGCGTAGTATGCCACAAACGTGAGGTGATTGCAAGAAGAACTCCTGCCTCAGTGCATGTCTTTAGGGCCTTAGAAGGGAGATATTTGCCAAATAGAAGATCAATTTCGGCAACAGGCGTTGCTATTTCGCCAAAAACGACGTTCTGTGTGGTATAATGTTGGTGTGGAAAAAGCGACGATCGCTGGCGAACACCTGTTCTGCTTAACCATACACCCAACGGGGGGATTAGTCAAGCAAACGCGAGGAGAAAACATCATGGTAACTCCGCCGGCCAAGAAACGTTCGATGGCCTCCACGCTCGGCATCGGCTGCCTGGCACTCGTCGGCCTGTGCATCATCATGACAACCTTCATGACAATCTTCGGTAGCCTGCGACCCAAGACGCCCGCCAAGTCAGCGTTGACCGCGAGCACGGCCACTCCTTTCTCTGTTGCTCCATCATCCAGTCCTATCAGCGCGCCTGGTACCGCCGCTCCTGTTGCCGCAACCTCAACGCTCGCACCATCGAGCTCGTTGCCGCCAACCACAATCCCACCGACCAGCACGCCCAGGCCCATAGCGACCGTACCGCCGACCGTCGTTGTCGCCAAGTTGGGAATGCGCGTCGAGCTTGACGGTGTGGCTCTCACGGCACTACAGGTCATCTCTGTCAAGCCAACAGACTACGACAAGCCAAAAGCAGGAAATGTCTTCATTGCTGTTGAGGTTGTGGTGGAGAACGTGGGTATGGATAAACTGTCCAGCAATCCAGCATCGTTCAAGGTGCGTGACGCGGACGGGTTTATCTACGACCGCGCCTATATATCCGCCGATCCCGCTCTCAAAATGATTGACCTAGCACGCGGTGACAAGGCGCGAGGACTTGTGCCATTCGAGGTGGGAGAAAAGGCAAGAGGCTTCTCGCTCCTCTGGAACTACAACTACGCCAAGCTCCCATTACGGATTGATCTCTGATCAGATATGACCACTCGCGCCGGCCCCCAGCGTGTGTCTCTCTGAGATGCAACGCCACTGTCAGAGCCGCCGGCGTCTCGACCGTTTTCCGGGGCTTCTTCATCGGGGACTGCGCATACGGCGATCGCTTGAAAAGATCGCCAGCATGTTCTTTCGCATCATTTGGCGGGAAACAGGAGGGTCACATGGCCACTACCAGCACTGTCGCCCCGGACGCCCTGCTCATGTCCTACCTCAACCGGGTGAGCGCCGCAATGATCACCGAGTTCGGTACAGCGCAACGGACTGACACTGACCCGGAGAGAACGGGGCATAAGTACGGCATGAGGATCTCCATCAGGAACAGCGCCGAGCCACCGCTCCTCATGGACGTCGTCAATGCTCGGCTGACGCGTATTGGCACCGACTATCCCGCCGTCCAGATCGAACCACAGGTTGACAACAACTGGATCGCGATCACCGCTTTCTTCACTCCCTCTGCCTTCACTGCGCTCGTCGTTGCCAGCCAACTCTCAACGAAGGGTGCCCCGTTCACCGCCGAAGAAAGTGCGCACTTGGCCGCCCTTTCCTCGACGGTGGCCGAGTCATTCTTTGACGCTGACCCGTCATGGGCCGATGTCGCGACAGCCATCGCCAGTAAGTGCGCTGCGTTTGCGGCTCTCCTTGTGCCTCCGGTGCCGGTGCCCACAGGATGGATAGAGCGCATCCGGAAGCTCATCGCAGGAATCCGTCCCAAGTAGGCGCTTGTGCCTGTCGCGACCAGTGCCTGAGTTGACCTACCATTATGGCCATAACTACTTCATCCCGTTCTGTCGCCGACGCCACAAAGGATCGTCGGCAGAGGCGCTTGCGGCGCGCTGAGCGTGAGGCTGCGCTCGAGCCGTACCGCCAGCTTAGCCTGTATATCACTGACCTCATTCGTAGCGCACGAGAGGAGAAGCAGCGGCTGCACCACTTGTTGCGCGATCTGGCGCGAGGTGATGGAGATGATGAGCGCAGGGCAGATCCGTCTGAGGCAGTGGAGAGATGAACAGAAAGAGGAGAGAACGAAACACACGGAGACGGGGTGTGAATAATAGCGCAGAGGAGACGTGCACTGCAGAACAAGAGCCGCGAGGCAATGTTCGACATGTTCGCTCAGGCATGGGCGTTGCAACAACCGACAGAAGAAGGCGTATTCGTCTGTCCACTCTGCATGAGCAAATTCGGGCGTGATTCACTTGCGACCGAAGCACTACGCATGGAGCATATTATCCCGGAGGCAATCGGTGGCAAGCTGAAAACTCTGACCTGTAAGGCCTGCAACAGCCGTGGCGGTAGTCACCTTGATGCGGAGCTGGTGAAGGCGATCAAACTGCAGGATGTTAGATCCGGACGGTTGCAGTTTTGGAGGCGCGTCAAGATCGTAACGAAGGGTGGCCATCGCGTGAGCGCCAACGCCCTGGATCACCATGAAGAAACGCACTCACTGCAGATCCGCTTCGTGGACAAAGCGTCCGATATGCAAGCCATTGATCAAGCAGTGCGTGACCTCCGAAGCCCAGTTCCGGAGTTCGAATTGAGTGAAGAGGAGTTGCGGTTTGATCCCACCAGAGCGAGTGTCGCCATTATACGCGCCGCATACTTGCTAATGTTTCATTTCCATGGCTACGACTACGTACGGACGGAGTTCGCCAAGAGGATCCGTGCATTGATCGAGTCGCCGTGCGCCGGCGATGTCATGCTGCATGGCATTCTGCAGGCATCATTTCCGAGCCTGAGACACAAACTGGTCACAGCCATAGTAGACAATCCGGTGGAGCTTCAGAGCTACTTGGTGCACCTTGACTACAGCACAACCGTCACGGATGACCGTCATTTCATTGTGCATTTCCCTCACTTCGGACCAGACGCTGAACATATCTACTCAGTGCTGGCGGAGCGGGAAGGGAAAGAGCAGAATGGAGTCGTGAGGTGGAAAGTGGATGTACGATTCTTGCACACGGTGGATAGCGAGATGCCCGGGCGCCCATACCGTGGCTTGCGCCGCGCTTAGCAGTCGTGATCATGCCGAAGCCGAAAGACGGTCAGCCGGAGCTATCTGGGTGGGCACTATCTTATCTGCTGCAGCGGTCACGTTCTTTGGGCAAGAGCCAGCAAAGATCCTGTTGCGATGGTTAGTGGCAACGGTGTTGGGACCCGACTACCTGCCCTGACGCGAAGTTACCAGGTCACCGTGAACGTCAGCATCGGGGGATACTCTGCGAGCACATCGTTCACGTCGCAGTAGGGAAAGAGGATGCAAACGACGTAGCCCCGCTGGTGAGGCGGGGCGGGACGGGGGGCCAGGCACACGACCGTCGGGACGGGTGAATGTGACGTACAAGAAGGCGGACAAGGCGAAGGAAAGCGCGCTGCAGTTGGAACTGCAATGAACTACTTCATTGACCAAAGTGGCAAAATGGAGAGTGCAGGCCCTACTGTCCTCGCCATCGCCAACGACGAAACGCGAACGTTCTTGATTGACCCCATACAAAAACAGTATGCCCTTGAGCGACTGGGAAGAAAGTACTATAAGCAGTCCACCTCTATGGCGG
>CAYOEZ010000165.1:0-11349 GCA_964402955.1 uncultured Ktedonobacterales bacterium
GCAATGACAGTGGGGAGTTTCTGAGTAGGAGCGCACTTTGCGACGAAGCAATCTCCGTTGTGGCGCGAAACGGGGGAGATTGCTTCGCTCCGCTCGCAATGACGGGTCCGTCCAAACCTTTTTGCAGTGGGCACGTGACAGGCTGAGTGCAGGCGCCGACCGTCCTTGACAGGCCAGAACAGAAGCAGCGATACAAACACGACTGAAAACTCAATGATCGTACAAATGCGACCTGACGACCTGAATCGCATATGGCTGGTCACCGAGACGCACTTCACAACGCGCCTCTTGCGCCAGCACCTGGAGCGCTATGCACACCTGGGCTGGATGTTCCATGAGAGTGGCGACTACATCGTGGGCAGCTACTGGAAGGATCGCCTCGCCATCGGTCAGATCATGGAATCCAGCCCCTGTACACAGCGCGCCGAACTCGTGCAGCGCCTGCTGCTGAGCTTTCGACAGACAGGCAGCGTTCTCGTGGTTCTCTCTGATCATGAAGTGGGACAGGCGCTGAAACTGTACCAGGACATGGGCTTCGTTGTGCTTGAGGACGTCATGTGCTACGAGCGTCCCAATGCAACCGTTAGCGCGATCGACCGCCGCATGGATGTACGCCCGCTACGGGACAATGACCTGCCGGCTCTGGTCAAGTTGGAAGAAGAGGCCTTTCCCTGGCTGTGGTGGGAGACCGCGACGACATTTTGCCTGACAAACCAGCGCCCCGATACATGGGTGCTCGTCGCCTACATGGGAGAGACGCTTACCGGCTACTTGATCCTGGCCGTGCGCGGCGCATGGGGTCACATCAACCGCATCAGCGTCCACCCCGGCTATCAGGGACTGGGCCTTGGCCGCGAGCTGTTAACGGTGGCCATCGAAGAAATGGCCCGGCGCGGGGCGCACACACTCGGGCTAAACACACAGAGCACCAACATACGGTCGCAACGTCTCTACGAGGGACTCGGCTTTCAGCGCACAGGAGAGACGTTCAAGATCTACGGTAAGTGGCTGGGTGAGAAGGAGTAGGGAGAAGATGCGTGTCCTGATGCTGTCCTGGGAATACCCGCCGCACGTTGTTGGCGGTCTCGGCAAACATGTCCAGGAGTTGGTACCCGCGCTGGCAGATCAGGGGGTTGACGTCCATCTGATCACGCCGCGCTGGCTGGGGGGGATGGAAAAAGAGGCCATCGACGGAGCAACGATCCACCGCGTCGATCCACCATCCCATTCTGAGCTGACCGATTTCTACACCGACACCCAGCGCACCAACTGGCTGCTGCAAGAACGAGCGCGCCAGGTTATCCAGATCGAGGGCGGATTTGACGTCATCCATGCCCATGATTGGCTCATCGCATTCGCCGCCATCGGCTTGAAGAATGAGTTCAAGATACCGCTTCTGGCGACCATCCATGCCACCGAGCACGGGCGCAACCGCGGCAACATAGGCAGCGAGATCTCGCAGGCTGTCCATGGCACAGAGTGGTGGTTGACGTATGAAGCGTGGCGCGTCATCTGTTGCAGCGACTACATGGCCAGAGAAGTCGCCAATGTCTTCCGCACGCCGCTCGATAAGCTGGATGTCATCCCCAATGGCATCAACCCTGCCCGCTTCGACGCCCTGGCCGGCGCTAACCTGAGCGCGTTCCGGCTGCGCTATGCAGCGATCGACGAGCGTATTGTCTTCCATGTCGGGCGTATCGTCCACGAAAAGGGTCTGGGCGTTCTGGTCGAGGCTGCACCGCGCGTCCTTGCCGGCTACCCCAGGACCAAATTCGTCATTGCCGGAACGGGCGGCTATCTCGAGGCGGCGAAACGGCGAGCAGCAGAGTTGGGAGTGGCTGAGAGCATTTTCTTTGCCGGCTTCATTCCCGACGCCGATCGCGACCGTTTGTTCAAAGTCGCTGATGTCGCGGTCTTCCCCAGCCTCTACGAGCCGTTTGGCATCGTGGCGCTGGAGGCCATGGCTGCCCGAACCCCGGTCGTCGTCAGTCAGGTAGGCGGGCTGGCCGAGGTGGTTGTGCACAACGAAACGGGCCTCCTGGTCTATCCAGACAACGCTGATTCGCTGGCCTGGGGCATCCTGGAAACGCTGCGCCATCCCGACTGGGCAGCCGCCCGCTCCGACAACGCCTATCGCCGGGTCATGACCGAGTATAACTGGCACAGTATTGCCAAACGCACCGCTGCCGTGTATGATCGGATCGCCAACGAGCGCGCCGTCGCGATCTGGTAACAGCGACCGGGTCACGTTCTCGGGAGGTCAGCACAGTGATGCAAAACATTGCCGTCGTCTACAACCATCGCATCGCCGAAGCGGTCACGCTCAGCGAGCAGTTGCAGCGCGTGCTCGGCGATCTGGGTAAGGACGTCTGGCTGGTGAAAGCCATCGAGCTCGACCAACCGGACCTCAAGCTGCCGCGCCTGGACCTGCTCATTACGCTGGGTGGGGACGGCACGATCTTGCGCGCCTCGCGCCTGGCTGCGCCGCAGCAGGCCAGCGTTCTGGGCGTCAACCTGGGCCAGCTCGGTTTCCTGGCCGAATTGGGGCCGGCAGATGTTGTGGCGCAGATACCGGATATTATGGCCGGGGCCGGGTGGATTGAGGAGCGCATGCTGCTACGCGCCACCATACACACAGGCGGGACAACCACCACACAGGACGGGTTGAACGATGCTGTGGTCACACGTGGCGGGCGGCCACGCGCCGTGCGCATCAGCGTCTCTGTCGACGGCCAGCACCTGCAAACGTACGTCGCCGACGGCGTCATCGTCAGCACGCCGACAGGATCGACGGCCTACGCACTGGCCATGGACGGGCCGATCGTGTACCCGGAGTTACGGACGCTGCAAGTCACGCCGATTGCGCCGCACCTGACCGTGATCAAGTCCATCGTCGTCCCGCCGGCGGCGACAGTCTCTCTGACCGTCGATACAAAGGAGCCGACCCTTGTTTCCATCGATGGGCAAATTGACGCGCCACTTGCCGACGGCGCAACCGTTGAGGTCACTGCCAGCCCGTACGTGGCGCGCTTCATTCGCCTGCAGCCACGCAACTACTTCTACCAGACGCTGGTCAATCGCCTGAGCACCACGATTGTGCGCCGTTTGCTCTAACACGAAGAGGAAAGCCGTGCTGACCGAACTGACCATTACCAACTTTGCCATTATCGACAGGCTGCATCTAACACTGGCTGCCGACTTTACCGTTCTGACAGGCGAAACGGGCGCCGGCAAGTCAATCATCATCGATGCGGTTGACGCGCTCCTGGGAGGCAAGTACGGCGCTGAGTTCGTTCGAACCGGTGCGGAGAGTGCGCGCGTTGAGGGCATCTTCAATCTGCCCGATTCACCCGACCTGGCCGGCCGCCTGACCGAGTATGGCCTGGCGCCCGAAGAGGGCGCACTCATTCTGAGCCGCGAGATTCACAGTTCAGGGCGCAGCACCGCTCGCATCAACGGGCGCGCCGTGCCTACCAGCGTGCTGCAGGACATTGCCCAAATCCTGGTCGACATTCACGGCCAGAGCGAGCACCTCTCGCTGCTGCGCTCCAGTGAGCACATCAACTTTCTTGACCGCTATGCCAACCTGGCAGCAGCGCGGGCGCAGATCGCGCAGAAGGTCGCCGCATTGCGTGCTGTGCGCCGTGAGCTGCAGAGTCTGATAGCCGACGAGCGCGAGATCGCTCGCCGCGTCGACCTGCTGCGCTACCAGACCGAGGAGATTAGCGCTGCCGGCCTGCACAACGGCGAGGAACAGGAGCTGCAACGTGAACGCACGCTCCTGGGCAACGCCGAGAAGCTGGCCACGCTGACTGAGGAAGCATATCTTTCGCTCTACGAGGGCAGCGAGCAGCAACGAGCGGTCATTGACCTCTTGGGGCAGGTCGGCCAGGCGCTCGACGAGTTGGGCAGGCTCGACCCCACCCTGCAGGAACAAGGCAAGACCGTAACCCTGGCGTCCGAGGAATTGTCGGACCTGGCGCACTCGCTGCGTGAGTACCGTGATGGCATCGAGTTCAACCCTGAGCGCCTGCAAGAGGTAGAGGAGCGTCTGGCGCTGATTCAGACACTGAAGCGCAAGTATGGCCAGACGATTGCCGACATCCTGAGTTATGGCGAACGGGCTGCGGCCGAGCTGGACGCCATCACGCACAGCGAAGAGCGCATGGCTGAGCTCCAGGCGCAAGAAGACAGATTGCTGCACGAGATTGGCGCCCTGGCTGCGACGACGTCGCACACCCGGCGCACGGCAGGCGAAGAGATTGCGCGGCGGCTCGAGCAGGAGCTGGCCAACCTGAATATGCGCCATGTGCGCTTTGCCGTGTCCGTGACGACCACAGCGCAAGCCGATGGAGTGGTTGTCAATGATCCGATCATTGGCGCAGGGCGTTACGCCTTTGACGCGACAGGCATCGATCACGTCGAGTTCTTGATCTCCGCCAATCCGGGAGAGCCGCTCAAGCCGATGGCCAGGGTAGCTTCTGGCGGCGAGACGGCGCGCGTCATGCTCGCGCTCAAGTCTATCCTCTCCGCCGCCGACGACGTGCCGACGCTGATCTTCGACGAGATCGATGTGGGCATTGGCGGGCGCAGCGGCTACATAGTGGGCGAGAAGCTATGGCGGCTGACGCCACGGCATCAGGTGATCTGCATCACCCACTTGCCGCAAGTCGCGGCCTATGGCGACCACCATTTCACGGTCACCAAAGAAGTGGCGGGCCAGCAGACGCGCACCAACCTTAGCGAGATGATGGGCGAGGAGCGCGTCCAGGAAGTGGCGGCCATGCTCGGCTCGACCACCGACCTGAGCAAAGAGAACGCCAGGGAGATACTGAAGCAGGCGCAGGAGTGGAAGAACGGCCAGGCAGCGACGCCCGGCCGCTGATATGTTGCCACACCTGGCTGCCTGTGATAGATTAAGGAGGTGCTGCCGTGACGACAAGAGGCGCTCGCATTGAGGTGTTCATTGGTTGGGCTGCTATCGGCTGCCTGCTGCTGGCCTGCCAAGCCACACCCACAGCAACGCCGGCGCCAACGCAGGCTTCCGCGGCGGCGAGTCTTGCCCTCCAGGAGGTATCCCTGCCTGCTCCGCGTCTGTCCGGCGCCATGTCGCTTGAAGAGACCCTGAGCAGGCGACGCTCGGTGCGCGAGTATAGCAAAGAGGCGCTGACCACGGCTGAATTGTCGCAGCTCCTCTGGGCCTGCAATGGCGTCACGCACAGCGCCGGGCTGCGCACAGCGCCCTCGGCGGGCGCTCTTTACCCGCTCGAGGTATACGTGGCGACGGCTGAGGGTGTCAGTCGCTATGTGCCGCAGGGGCATAGTCTGCAACGGCTCGACCGCGCAGATATGCGCGCGGCGTTGTCGGCGGCCGCCATGGGGCAGGCGGCGGTGGCGCAATCACCAGCTGTCTTCATCATTGCCGCAGTCTACCAGCGCACAGCGCAGAAGTATGGCGACCGGGCGCCCCTCTACGTGCACCTCGAAGCCGGACATGCGGCGCAAAACCTGCTTCTGCAGGCCGTGGCCCTGGGTTTGGGCGGTGTGCCGATCGGCGCAGTGTATGAGCAGAAGATCCAGGAGGTCTTGCGCTTGCCTGCCGATCATCAGCCCGTCTACATCATCGCCATCGGGCATCCCTCGTCCTGAGATCTATCATCAAGGGAATCTGTCGTCACAGGATTCCCTCGGCACAGGAGTTCAGTGTGCTCTCTTTCCTGAGTCGCGACAACAAGCTTGTCTTCTGGTCACTAGCGCTGTGGGGAGTGGGCGAGGGGCTGTGGTGGTATTTGCTCCCTGTCTACATCGAGAGCCTGGGCGCGAGCCCGGTGCAGATTGGTTTTGTCCTCTCCATATCCATGATTGTGATGACTGTTTTGCTCATCCCTTCTGGGTGGCTTGCCGACCGCGTCAGCCGCCGCGTGCTTATGATCGGCGGCTGGGTGATGGGGTTCATGTCCATCTTGCTGCTCGCCAGCGCACAGAGCTGGCAGATGGCGATTCCCGGGCTGCTGCTCTATAACCTCTCGGCCTTCAACATGCCCGCGCTGAACTCCTACGTGACGGCTGAGGTCAAGAGCGGCCAGGACATGCGCCGCGTGTTCACCACGGTCTTCTCGGGCTTCACGCTGGGTATGATGTTGTCGCCGGCCATCGGCGGCTGGCTGGCCGACCAATGGGGACTGCGCCTGCTCTTCTTCCTGGCGGCTGGCTTCTTCGCCATCTCCACCGTTTTCATCTTGTTCGTGCGCGACCAGCCGGTCCACCGCGTCGCGGTGGACGACCCGGGCGCGGGGCTGCGTGGCAACCAGTTGTTTATCTACCTGTGCCTGCTCCTGTTCTTTGTTCACCTGGTGGGCCACCTGGGTATTCCTCTGTCGCCGAACTTTCTGCGCGACGTGCGCGGCCTGAGCATGGGCACGATCGGCGTGTTTGGCTCGTTCAATAGCCTGGGGTCTCTGGTGCTGATTCTCGGTCTGGGCCGCTGGCCGCGCAGCCGCACAGCCTCACTTGTGCTGGCTGAACTGACCATCGCCGCCTACGCGCTGCTCATGCTGGCCACGACCTCCGTGCCGTTGCTCGGGCTGGCCCTCTTCCTGCGTGGCGGGATGGGGGCAGTGCGCCAGTTGGGCGCGGCCCGGCTGGGCGAGATGATGCCGCCCAACAGCATGGGCCTGGGCTATGGCATCTTTCAGACGGTGGTCAACCTGGCTTTCACCATCTCACCCTATGTGGCCGGGTGGCTATATGCAGCTGCGCCGTCCTACCCGTTTGTCGCCAGCCTGGTCCTCTTCGTTCCCGCCATCGCGCTGACGATCATTGTCGGACGGCGCGGCCCGGCAGCCGCACAGACAACATCCTGACAACAGACGTATTACCGGATGGAGGTTTGCCTATGCCCATGGTTGCAGCCAACGGACTTGAGCTCTACTACGAAGACGGCGGACAAGGAGCGCCGCTCGTCTACATCCACGGCGGCTTTGCCAGCCTGGATACGACTCTGTGCGACCTGACGCCTTTCGCCTGGACATGGGAAAATGACTTTGCCGCCGCCTTCCATTTCATAGAGTATGACCGGCGCGGCTGCTTTCGCTCGTCCTGTCCCGAAGGCGGCTATGGCCTGCCCAACCAGGTGCGCGACCTGGAATGCCTGCTCGATCATCTGAGCATTACCTCGACGCACATCATAGGCTCGTCGGCGGGCGGGCCGATCGCCATCCTCTTTGCGGCGACGCGTCCACAGCGTGTGCGCTCGCTCACGCTCGCCGGCACATCGGTCAGCCTCTTTCGCGGAGCAGACCACATCAGCGACCTGGTGCGCCGGCACGCCGCCATCCTGGAACGCGACGGCGCCGATGCTGCATTTGACCAAAGGCCGCCCGGCGTTGAGGTCAGCTACAAGATTCTGTGGGAGCCGGAGGAGATGCGAGAACGGGGCGTGCTCGGCGCCTATCGTAAACAGCAGCAGGAACTGGCCGCACTGGCAGCAGGCCTGCCGCGCTCGCTGCGCGTACGCTACTATGCCGCGGAGCTACGTAATATGCGGGCCTACTGGGAGACCGACGTTGCCTCCTATGCCCGGCAGCTCGGCTTGCCGACGATGGTACTGCATGGCAGCAATGACCGCGAGGTACCAGTGGCGTGGGGCGAGGAGATGGCGCTTCTGATACCCGGCGCCCGTCTGCACGTTGTGCAAGGGTGGTCGCACAGTCTGATTATTCGCAGCGCCGAAGCACGCCTGATCGCGATGGCGTTCATGAAGGAGCAGGAGGAAAGCCATGTGTGACACGATTGTGGTGACAAAGGAAGCATCGCTCGATGGCGTCACTCTCTTCGCCAAGAACTCTGACCGCCAGCCCAACGAAGCGCACCACGTCACTATGGCGCCCGCTGCCGAACACAAGGTCGGCAGCGTCGTGCGCTGCACATACATTGACATTCCCCAGGTTGCGCACACCAACGCCGTCCTGCTCGCCAAGCCGTTCTGGATTTGGGGCGCGGAGATGGGTGTCAACGAGCACGGCGTGGCCATCGGCAACGAAGCAGTGTTCACGAAGATACCCTACGACAAGAAGCGGGGACTGATCGGCATGGACTTCCTGCGCCTGGCGCTGGAGCGCGCCGCCACGGCGCAGCAGGCCGTCACGGTGATCACGGGCATGTTGGAGCAGTACGGGCAGAGCGGGAACTGTGGGCTAGCGCATCCATCCTACTACCACAACAGCTTTCTCATTGCCGACCCTAACGAAGCCTGGGTGCTGGAGACGGCCGACCGGCACTGGGCAGCCAGGCAGGTGCACGGCGTCTACACCATCTCCAATGGCCTGACCATCGGCAAAGAGTGGGACATGGCGTCGCCTAATCTGGTAGCCTATGCCGTCGAGAAGGGTTGGTGCAAGGGAAAAGACGACTTCGACTTCGCTCGCTGCTACTCGGACACGATCTATACCACATTCAGCGCCTGCCGCTCACGCCGCCAGTCTACGATGGACAGACTGCGCGCCGAAAACGGCCAGAACACCGTGTCATCGCTCATGGCTACGCTGCGCAGCCACAAAGATGCAAACGTGACGAGGCCGCCCGATAAGGGTGTGACTGGCGCCACCGTCTGCATGCACGCCAGTTTTGGCCCCATTCGCGGCAGCCAAACGACCGGCTCGATGGTCTCGCACCTTCACCCCCGTCATCCCACGCACTTCGTGACGGCCACAGCAGCGCCCTGCACCAGCATCTTCAAGCCTGTCTGGATGGACGCCGAGCTGCCGCCAATGGGGGCAACTCCATCTCGAACGTATAGCTCGACCAACCTCTTCTGGCAGCACGAGCGACTGCACCGCGCCGTCCTGCGCGACTATGCGCTGCGCCTGCACACCTACAGCGACGAGCGCGACGTGATCGAGAGGGAGACGGTGGCGGCTGCCCTTGCCATTGCGGCCAGCGATCCTGGCACACGCTCTGAGTTCTCTGCGCGCGCCTTTGCCGAGGCCAAAGCCGCCGAGGCGCGCTGGCTGGAGCACATCGAGCATCTGCCCACGCTGCGCGACGAGGGCTGGCTGCACAAGCGGGCATGGAAGGGGTTCAACAAGCAGGCTGTGATGCCAAAGTAGCTGGTAACGGATTCAGTACGGATTACACAGATTTGGCACGGATTACTCGGAATCCGTGCCAAATCCGTTGCCAGCCTCATCTGTGTCAATCCGTGGCAAACAAAAGACCTCAGCGTCCCTTAGGCGGTAGCATACTCGTACAAGGCAAACGTGAACACTTCAGGCAATTGCACCGCCAGTTTGCCCTCACAGCTCACCATCGCCGCAAAATCCGCGCCATGCCCCAGAACGTGCGTGCACTGCACGCGCTTACCGGCCAGGTTCCAGACAGCGAGAGACGCCTGGGCCTGATCGTTTAGCTCACGGAAGACGAGCAGGTAGCCATGCTGGTTATCGATGATCGACTGGAAGCCCGTCCACCCCGTGCCCGACGGCTCCTCGCCAATGGGGAAGATCTGCCCACTATGGATGCGCTCCTGCTGGCGGCGGTACTCCGTAATGAGAGGTGCAACAGAGAACGCTTCTTCGGGCAGATAGGCGGCCTCGAACCAGCCTAACGGCTGCGCCATCATCGTGATGGCAAAGCAGTAGTCGAACGGCACGCGCGATGGGGCCAATGGGTCGCCCGCAGGGTACTTGTCGGGATTGCGCCACTTGTTGAGAAACTCGATCTGCAGGCTCTGCGCCGGCAGGTAACGCGCCAGCATCCACAGGTTGCGCAGCGTCCAGTGCGGGTAGTAGTTGTAGGCGTCGGTGTAGCGATTCTCCAGGAACAGATTGCCGTACTCATTGCCGTGGTGATAGCCCCAGCGGTGACCGGCAGTGATGTCCAGGTTGAAAACGACGTCGCCGTTCGTGGCCTGCACCACAGCGTCCAGCATGGCACGCATGTTGCGGTCGGCCTGTTTGTCGAGCATGTCCACTCCATCGATTTTGAACGTGCGGATGCCGTATGTCTGGTACATGCCGATCAGAACAGCGGCGTCTTTCTGCCAGTTGACGTAGCTGTTGTCTTTGCTCGGGTTGAACCACAGGCCCACCTGCACGCCTAACTCGCGCGCCCGCTGCACGACAGGCGCCAGGCCACGCGGGAAACGCTCAGGATGCACATCCCAGAACCCCGGAATCTCCCAGATGGTGGACAGCGTGCCGCCAGCATAGGCTGAGTTGGTCGTGCGCCCCTTTTGCCAGCCGTCGTCGAGCTGAAAGTGGCTGAGGCCCAGCCGCTGCGCCGCCTCGATTTCGGCCAGGGCAAACGCTGCGCCGATATGCGCGTCGTGGTTGCAGTCGCCCCAGGTGTTGAGCAGGATCATTTCGTCGCGCTCGGCCGTGCGCATGCGGATATTGCCTTGATAGGAGCGCAGCGCTGAGAGCAGGGCATACTCGCTGCCACCAGCGACGCCGCTGACAAAGCCGTAGCAGCGCGTCCACTCGCTCTCGCGCACGTCCTGCGGCGCGACGCCGATGCCTGCCAATGCGATATCGCCGCGCTTGTAGATCATGTCGTAGCCCGGCCAGGCAAGCTGTGTATCGGAGCAGGGCGCTTCCTTCAGAATGAAAAGCCCCGCGTCGCTGAGGGCGTCCTGCAACAGGAAGAGATTGCCGATGAGCTGGTTTTCGAAGCGGTAGGGTATGACCGTGTGCGTCTGCACCATTGTGTTGCGCCGGTCGCTGATGTCGAAGAACTGCACACCGGTTAGCTTGAGGTGGGGACGGGGCGAGACGATGTGCTCGATCGTGCTTGTAGGAGGCGCCGCGTCGCCAGCACGCCAGACGCCCTTGAGGTAAAAGTCGCAGGCGATCGCCGGGCAATCGGCGTAGATGCGAAAGACACGCCGCACACTCAGGTCGCCGATGCGCATGTCGACCGTCGCCTCCGCGTGCGTAGGAGCGATCGTGGTCTGCGGCACATCGCGGACGGTCAGTGCGCCCTCGCTGGCATCGCCTTCCACACCGGGAAGAGCGAAATCGGGTACGCTGCCTGTCAGTTCCCACACCTGGCCGCTCTGCTTGTCGGCAATCTTCTGGCTGATCAGGTTGCCGCCGTTCCAGCGATACTGACGCAGGATGCGGCTATTCTCGATAATCAAGATGTCATGGGCGAGTGTCACGCTGCAGGGCTTCATCTATCCTCCATGAGTCTGTCGGTCCAGGCTGTTGCGTGCGCCGCCATTATACAGCACCGCTGCCGCCAACCGCAATGTGCTGCGCGGCAGAGGCACAGGGCACGATGCCCGGGCTGTCGCACACACTCGGTTGCATATTGTGTTGCTGATACGTGCAGACAGCCTGACACGACGGT
>CAYOEZ010000166.1:0-11063 GCA_964402955.1 uncultured Ktedonobacterales bacterium
TGCGTGGGGTTGACTTTGCCCGGCATAATCGATGACCCCGGCTCATTGGGCGGCAGAATCAGCTCGTGCAAGCCGCTGCGCGGGCCGGAGCCGAGCCAGCTGATGTCGTCGGCGATCTTCATCAGGGCCACGGCCAATCCGCGCAGGGCGCTGTGCGTTGCGACCAGGGCATCGAGGGACGCCTGCGCCGCGAACTTGTTGGGAGCGGTGATGAAGGGGAAGCCCGTCAGTTCAGCGATCCTGGCCGCGGCTGCTTCGGCAAAGCCCTTCGGCGCGTTCAGCCCCGTGCCGACGGCGGTGCCGCCCATGGCGAGCTGATAGATACCGGGCAGCGTCTGCCTGACCCGCTGCAGCGCGTCTGCAACCTGTGCGGCATAGCGAGACCATTCTTGCCCGACGGTGAGCGGGACGGCGTCCTGCAAGTGGGTGCGGCCGATCTTGATGATGCCGTCAAACTCGTGCGCTTTGGCCGCTATGGCCCGCTGCAAGGCCTCTAGCAGGGGGAAAAAGCGCTGCTGCAGCTCGAGCACTGTGGCAATGTGCATTGCCGTTGGGAAGGTGTCGTTGGATGACTGGCTCATGTTCACGTCGTCATTGGGATGGATCGGCTGCTTGCTGCCCAGGATGCCGCCGGCAAGCTGAATGGCACGATTGGCGATCACCTCGTTGACATTCATGTTCGACTGCGTGCCGGAACCGGTCTGCCAGACGTAGAGTGGGAACTCGCTGTCCAGCCTGGCGGCGATCACCTCATCGGCTACTCTGCTGATCAGATCGGCTTTCCACTGAGGGAGTTGCCCGAACTCAGCGTTCACCAACGCCGCAGCCTTCTTCACATAACCATAGGCGTGATAGAGTGGTTTGGGCATCAGGTCGTCGCCAATAGCAAAATGAACCAATGAGCGCTGCGTCTGCGCGCCCCAGTAGCGCGCTGCCGGGACCCCAATCGTTCCCATCGAATCTGTTTCCAGACGTGTACCTGATGCGTGTATGCCAATCGGTAGATCACTGCTGACTGCCATCTCTATACTCCATCGTTGCTCTCTGGCTATGGACCTTAGTGTCCATATTATAGCATGTTGCTAATATTGTAACAAGTGGAGCTGGATTCAGACAGACAGCTCAAGGTAAGGGCGCCCTTGAAAACCACAGAGCCACAGAGGACACAGAGTGAACCGTAAATGAGTACGCCCGGGTCCTACTGGCATCGGGAGGCGTCAAAGCGGCTGGCTATGAGATGTACTCCGTGTACTCTGTGTCTGATATGAAAATGACCGTGCTAGAGTTCCGATCTCTTCGGAGAGATCGGAACTCTGAGGTCGTTTTCATCCGTGGGTGTGGGCCACGGCGCATGGCGACTGGCTTGAAAATGCGTCTGTGGAGTGCGACGAATCCCTTCGTCGCTACGACGACAGGAGTGCCCGATACAGCGGGGCAGGCTCTCGTCGTACTCCACATAGCAGGACATTTTCATGCCCGGTTGTGCCCACGAGGGCATGACCAACTCCGTGGTAAGTACAACACGTTATCCTGAATTGTCTGGGATTCAGCGGCGGCGATTGACAGGAACGCGTAGCTATGCTATCCTCTTGACCGACCATGCCGATATAGAGGAGAGCGATGAATGCAGTGATCGTGCGCGGGCTACGCCACAGCGTGATGGCTGGCTGGCCAACAGTCTCGGCGGAGATTGAGATCGATGGCCATGTGTACAGCGTCTATTTTCGCAGCGCGCGTGGTCCATTGAGCACCAACGCCGATCCGTTTCTGGCGCTGGCTCTGCTGCCGGCAATGCGCCTGGGCTATCCTCTGCACGTCGAAGGTGCGGTCTCCCCGCTTCTGCTCAAGCACATCGGGCGCGTGCAGGACATCATGACCTCGTGGTACCCCGGCGACATGCAGCGCGTGGATGTGCAGGCAGAGACCGTCGCAGCCTCGCTCGGCGTTGCAGACGCACGCGTGGGCAGCTTTTTCAGCGGTGGCATCGATTCGTTCTACAATGCGCTCAAGCACCCTGTCGAGATCGATGATCTGATCTTCATTCATGGCTTCGATGTGTCGCTGGGTAATGCTCCCCTGCGCAGTCTCGTCTCGGGCAAGCTGCACAGCGCGGCGCAATATCTGGGTAAGCCGCTGCTGGAGGTGGAGACCAACCTGCGCATCGTGCTCAACGCCCATACCGACTGGAATCTGCACAGCCATGGTGTGGCGCTGGGCTGCGTTGCTCTGGCTGTGTCGCCGCAATTCCGCAAAGTCTACATCGGCGCTACCCATTCCTACGCCGCCTTACGTTATCACGGCTCTCATCCGCTCCTCGATCCGCTGTGGGGGCGCGAGACGATGGAGATCGTCCATGATGGCGCCGAGTTGTCGCGTTGGCCGAAAGCCAGGAGCATCATCGGCAACGAGATTGTGCAGCGCACCCTGCGCGTCTGCTATGTTGAGCCACACACAGAGTACAACTGCGGTCGTTGTGTCAACTGCCTGTTGACCGAAATCTTCCTGCGGGTGACGGGCATGGATCGGCAGTGTACGACTTTTCCGCCGCTCGATCTTGCGCTCATCGCCAACGTCGAGATTCTGACTTCCTCGCGTCGTAACTATTTCGACCAACTGCTGGCGCTCGGCGAATCCACACTGTTCGACCCTGACCTGAACGAGGCTCTACGCCGGCGGTTGGCGCGGGCCGAGGCCGAGGGTATTGGCCGCGATTTGGCGCTGCCGGAGACGCGCCAGGCGTATGCCCAGATCGGCGGTCTAAAGGCAGACCTCAGGCGTGCGCAGGCAGAACTGGCCGCGCTGAAATCGTCGCCATCGTGGCGGCTGACGGCGCCGCTGCGGGCCGCGAGCAGGCTGGCGCGCCGCCTGGCAGCGCAGGCTCCAAACTAGCCTGTGAAAACCACACCGTCGTCGCCGCAATTGTCTCCCGTGCTCGCAGCCCCCGCTGCCGGGCACAGCGCGCGCGGGCTTGTCTTGAGCGCCCTCTACGTCCTCTATTATGGCAGCAACGTGACCTGGATGTCCTTCTTCAACATCTATCTCCGCCAGCTTGGCTTCTCGGGCATGATTCTCGGACTGGTGGCCGGGGTGCGCCCGGCGGCGATGTTGCTCAGCCAGCCGTTCTGGGGCGTGGCGGCAGATCTGTGGGGGAGGCAGCAAGTGCTGCTGCTCACGCTGCTGCTGGGCGGCCTGGGTTTGTTCGGCTATCTCACGTCGGCCAATATCGCTTTTGTCTTTGTCTGGACTATCATCTTCACTGCCCTGAGCAGCCCCATCGGATCGCTCATCGATAGCCTGGTGCTCGATCACCTGGCCGAGCAACCGGGGCAGTCGTTCGGTCATCTCCGCTTGTGGGGCGCAGTGGGGTGGATGACGTTCTCGCTACTGGCGGGGCTGGTGGTGGGGCGCGATCTGCGCTTGATGTTTGTCATGGGCGGCGGACTGCTGTTGGCCGGGTTCTTGCTGGCCGCGACGGCGAGACGCCGCAACGCACCAGCGGCGCAGGCGGCGCAGGCCTGGCGCGGCGCCACTGTTCTGTTGCGCAACCGGCGGTTACTGGCTGTGCTGGGACTTGCGGCCTTGGCCCAGTTTGGTATCGCATCGTACTACACGTTCTTCTCGGTCTATCTGGCCGAATTGGGCGCGACGCTGCCGCTCATTGGTCTGTCTTACACCGTGCAGGGTGTGAGCGAGCTGCCGGTCTTCGTGTTGTCGGCTGTGGTCATCCGCAGGCTCGGCTCTCGCAACACCCTTGCTCTTGCCATGTCGGTTTTTGCCCTGCGCATGTTTCTCTACTCGGTGCTCGATGTACCGGCGCTCGCTGTCATGTTGGGACTGACGCACGGGCTGTCGTTCTCGCTGATGCTGGTTGCCTTTGTGGACTACATCAATCGTCTTGTACCCACTGAGTGGCGAGCCACGGGGCAGGGCCTCTTCTGGGCGGCATTTTGGGGCGCGGGGGCCATTGCCGGCAACGCCTGGGCCGGGTTTCTCTATGACCGCATCGGCGCACAGGCAATGTTCCGCCTCGATGCGATCATCCTGGCTGTTGCTGCGCTGGCAACGTTGATCGCTGTGCCTGCCGCCATCGCTGAGCACGAATGAGGCAGGTCATCTTCAGCGGCGTGGCTTCCGACTTCTTCCCATTGCCGTGCGCGCATGCTATAATAGCGGACGGAAGGGAGTGTTGTTCCTTATGGCACAGGTGGACCAGGGAAAGAAGTGGGTATTGGTTAGCTCGACCCGCACGGCTTTGTTGGACATTGCCGGCGGCTTCTATCGCTTGCGGCGTGAGATTGAAGCCCTCGCCGGTGTGGACGTGGCGGAGCGCTCGCTCTACGCGGCAGGGTGTGAGGGGGGCCGGTCAGTCTTTGCCTCGATGCGCGCCAACGGAGAGCTTTCCCCTGACGAAGCAGGTTTCGGCAAAGGTGTGGAGACGTATAGTGAAGCAGGGTTCGGGCAGTTCAGCGTCGTCGATCTTGATGTGGCTGCTGCCCGCGCCAGCTTCTCGTGCCCTGATGCTTTTGAGAGCTGGGCCTTTGAGCAGAACCGTGTCTCGAGCGACCGGCCCGTGTGCGCCTATTCCGCCGGGGTGCTGGCGGCGCTGATGGGTCTGATAACCGGGCGCGAGGACGTGGCCTGCGACGAGACAGCATGTGTTGCAAAAGGGGACCCGCTTTGTCAGTTTGAAGTGATGCCTGCCGCTGGTTCGCTGCGCCAGCGCGAGCTGAACGATACGATCGACGTCACGCAATACCTGGAACGCGGTACAAGTCTGCTTGAAGAGAAGACCAAGCAGGCAGAGATTCTTGAGCAGTACCGGCTTCTGACCGAAAACGCGTCCGACATCATTTTTTCGTTGGACATCCTGGGCACGATCACCTTCATTAGCCAGCGCGTGCATACCCTGCTCGGCTATCAGCCGCAAGACCTGATCGGACGCCCGATTACTGTGCTGCTGGGCAAAGAGGGGAGCATGGTTGCGCTTGAGCACTTGCAGCGATCCCTTGCTGTTGTCCACTATGCTGCCACATACGAGTTGGCCGTGCCCCATGCGGACGGCCAGACGGTTTATCTGTCAATCAACGTCAGCCGGCTGAGCAAGGATAGCGCAGTGATTGGCCAGCAGGGGATTGCACGTGACATCACACCCCACGTGACGCTGCGCCAGGAGGTTGCCAGGCGCACGCAGGAGCTGCGTCTCTCCGAAGAGCGGCGCAATGAGATGCACGATTATGTGACGCTGGTCACGCGTGCCATTGAGGAAGAGCGCAAGCGTGTGGCGCGCGAGCTGCACGATGATACGGCCCAGGCGCTGGTGGCCCTTGTCCGCAATTTGGATGCACTGATGCTTGACGTTGAGGAACAACCGGCGGCGCGCGAGCGGGCCGAAGAGATACGCACGCTGGCCGAGAGTATCCTGAGAGACGTGCGCCGTTTCAGCCGCGACCTGCGCCCGTCACTGCTCGACGACCTGGGATTGGTGCCGGCGGTCGAGTGGCTGACTGAAGACCTGGGCCAGCAGTCGGGGGTGCGGGGGCAACTCGATGTGATCGGGATTCCCCGGCGTATGGAGCCCGACGTGGAGCTCTCGCTTTTCCGTATCGCCCAGGAGGCGATCTCCAACGTGCGTCGCCACGCGCGCGCCACGCGGGTGGTCGTGCGGCTTTCCTTTGCCGACAAGAAGGTGCGTTTGCAGGTGCGTGACAACGGCGCGGGGTTTGTGCCCGGCGAACGCGCGGCCGACCTGTCGTCGGCCCGCGGCCTGGGGCTGCGTGGCATGCGCGAACGCGCCGAACTGATTGGCGGCACGCTGAGCGTGACATCGGATCCGGGTAAGGGAACGATCAGCGAGGTGAGCGCGCCGGGGTAGCGCTGGCAACGGATTGCTGGCAACGGATTCTGAACACGGATTACGCGGATTGCTGGCAACGGATTCTCGACTTGGATGCGGTGCGCCCACTCCTTCGCCCTGTACAGGGAGTAAGCTGGGATGAGGGTGGAGCGCTGAGGGCGGATTCACCTCCATTTCCCTCTGAGGACGATGGAGCAATAAAGATTCGGCGAGGAGAGATCGTGAAGAGCATCGACTGGAAAGCCCTACTGGGGCCAATGCGCGTCCCGTTCTTGATCCTAACTCCGGCCTGCATAGCGGTCGCACTGGGCACAGCCGTCCTGCAGCAGGGCAGTGTGAACAGCTTTGACGTGATCCTCGTCGTCATTGCTGCCATCGCGGCGCACATTTGCGTCAACGTGTTCAACGAATACTTCGATTTCAAGAGTGGCCTGGACTCCAGGACGCAGCGCACCCCGTTCAGCGGCGGCAGTGGCACCCTGCAAGCGAAGCCGGAGCTTGCGCCCTTTGTCTTTGCCGAAGCGGTGGTTGCAGGCGGAGTAACCCTGCTGATCGGACTGTATTTCTTGCAGGAGCGCGGATGGGGTTTGCTGCCGGTGGCCGTCGTCGGCTTCATCGTCGCCTATGTCTACACCAACTGGCTGACCAAGAATCCGCTGGTGTGTCTGGTGACGCCGGGAACAGGCTTTGGTTTCATCTTTGTTCTGGGCGCGCATTTCGCGCTGACCGGTTCGTATTCGTGGACAGCGTTTGTCGCCGCATTCGTCCCCTTCTTCCTCGTCAATAACCTGTTGCTGATCAATCAGTTCCCCGATGTGGAGGCTGACCGCACAGTCGGCAAGAAGCACTTTCCGTTAGTGATTGGCCGCCGCCGCAGCGCCTACATCTACAGCGCGTTCTTGCTGGCGACGCACGTGGCGATCGTAGCGGGGATTGTCCTGCGTCTTTTCCCGGTTACGGCGCTACTGGGTCTGCTGACGCTGCCGATGGTTATTGACGCGGCGCGCGCTTCTGTGCGTGATGCCGACAACATCCCCGCCCTGATTCCGACGCTGGGCCTGAATGTGCAGATTACCCTGCTGACGCCGCTGTTGTTCGCTGTCGGGCTGTTGGTGGGAGGGCGGATGTAGTTCAACTTTCGCAAAGGATGTACTGATGATAGAACCCTCCCCGAGACACAAAACCTTGGGGAGGGTTCTGCTATGAGCTGCACCAGTTGTACCTTGACAAAGCGGCCGCCTAAGTGGTACAATCAGTATGGTTGATACGATTGATACAGTTGCTGTAGGAGGCAATGGCAGATGGAAAAGACAATTAATGCCCTCAAGGCACGGCAGAATCTGGGAGAGATACTAGAAGGGGTCTACTACAAAGGCGATCAATACATTGTTGAGCGAGCGGGGAAGCCTATGGCTGCGGTTGTGCCCATCAGCCAGTACTTGCAATGGAAGGAACGACGCGAGCGCTTCTTCACCATGATTGATGAGGCTAGAGAGAAAAACAAGACGGTCGCGCCTGATGTGATCGAGGCTGAGGTGGAGGAAGCTATCAGTCAGACACGCGCTGCCAAATCTGAGGCGACTCACTGAAGGAAAGCCAGCCATGAAAGCTGTACTTGACGCCAACGTCCTCGTTAGCGCAGCGATTGGATCGCGCGGCGCGCCAGGTGAGATAGTGGACGCATGGAGATCGGGTCTCTTTGATCTCCTGATCAGAGACGACATATTGGCGGAACTAGCTGACGTGTTGCGCCGCCCGCAAATCAGAAAGCGGCACGCGTGGGACGACACGCAGATAGACGATTTCCTTAGTGGCCTACTTGAGGTGGCTATGGTTACGCCGGGCACACTACAGGTTATGGCGGTTGTTGGCGACCCGGACGACGACATGTATCTGGCCTGCGCAATTGAGGGCGAGGCTGACTACGTTGTCTCGGGCGATCAACATCTCAGGCAACTTGGGTCCTATCGTGGTGTACCCATCGTCTCACCGAGGCAATTCCTGGGTATCCTCTCTATGTGAGTATCGGAGCAAGAAGATTCACACCCTTAGGGTCTCTGAGACCCTAAGGGTGTGAAGAACGCCCCCCCCCCGAGGCATATGGCTCAGAGAGGGTTTGTCGTCGGGCAGCGCTCCTACGCCAGCGCCGCCAGCCGCTGCTCAAGCTTGCCCAGGCGCTCACGGGCGTCGCTGATCTTCTGCTGTTCCTTCTCCACCACCGCGGCGGGCGCCTTGCCTGTGAAGCCCGGATTGGCGAGTAGCTTCTCGGTGCGCTCAATCTCGTTGCGGGCGGCTGTGATGTCTTTCTCCAGGCGGGATTTCTCAGCTTGCAAGTCGACCATGCCGGCCAGCGGCAGGTAGACTTCCACGTCGCCGCTCACCAGCGCCAGCGCCTGCTTGGGCTTGCTGGCGATGCTGTGCGCGATGGTCAGGCGCGCCCGATCGAGCCGGCCCAGCGTGATCAAGATATCCTGCTGGGCGTTGATCAGGTCGAACTCTCGTCCGGCGGAGATGATCGCCTCGATCGAGCGCCCCGGGTCGACGTTGAATTCAGAACGGGCATTGCGAATGGATCGCACGATGCCGGTCAGCAGCCCCATCGCGCGCTCTGCGTCGTCGTCGCAGCAGGTGGCGTCGCCGGTGGGGTAGGGGGCGATGATCAGCGCCTCGTAGGGCTTGTCTCCCCACTCCCCCTTGAGCTGCTGCCAGATCTCCTCGGTGACGAAGGGCATGAATGGGTGGAGCAGGCGCAGCGTGCCTTCGAGCACGTGCAGCAGCATGGGCAGAGGGCTTTCTCCCTGACCGCTACGCCCTGCTCCCTGGTACAAGCGCACTTTGCACATCTCGATGTACCAATCGCAGAACTCGCCCCACAGGAAATCCCCGATCTGCCGCCCCGCCTCGCCAAACTGGTAGTCGGCCAGCAGCTCGTTCACGCTCTGACACAGGCGGTTGTAGCGGCTGAGAATCCAGCGGTCGGCCAATGCCGCGGGTGTCGGGTATCCGGTATCGGGACTCGTCGCGCCCGCATCCCGGAACCCGGAACCCGATTCACGGCTCTCCGCCCCCTGATCCCTGACCCCTGACCCCTGACCCCGGCTCGCTGCCTGCTGCTTGATGAAGCGTGCGGCGTTCCATATCTTGTTGGCGAAGTTGCGGCTGGACTCAACACGAGTCGTGGACAGCTTCATGTCGTTGCCGGGCGTCGAGCCGGTGGCAAGCGCGAAGCGCAGGGCGTCGGTGCCGTATTGGTCCATGAGCTTGAGCGGGTTGACCACGTTGCCCTTGGTCTTGCTCATCTTGTCGCCGTGGTCGTCGCGGATCATGCCGTGCAAGTAGACGGTGTCGAAAGGAACCTGGTCGGTGCAGGCCAGCCCCATCATGATCATGCGTGCGACCCAGAAGAAGATGATGTCATAGCCCGTCTCCAGCACGCTGGTAGGATAGAATCGCTTGAGATCGTCAGTCTGGTCGGGCCAGCCGAGCGTGGAGAAGGGCCACAGTCCCGAGCTAAACCAGGTGTCGAGGACGTCGTTGTCCTGGCGGATATTGCCGCTGCCGCACCTGGGGCAGGCTGTCAGCTTCTCCTCACGGGTGACGCTCATCTCGCCGCAGTCGTCACAGTACCAGACAGGGATGCGATGGCCCCACCAGAGCTGGCGCGAGATGTTCCAGTCGCGCATGTTGTCCATCCAGCGGTAGTATACCTTGTTGAAGCGATCGGGAATGATCTTGATGCGCCCGTCTTGCACGGCCTTGAGCGCAGGTACGGCCATCAGAGTCTGGCGGGCGAACCACTGCTCGGACATGAGCGGCTCGATGATGTCGTGGGAGCGCTGGCAGTGACCCACAGAGTGCGTGTAGTCCTCCACCTTGACGAGCAGGTCCTCGCGCTTCAGTTGCTCCACGATCTTCTTGCGGCAGACAAAGCGGTCGAGTCCGGCGTATGGGCCGGCGTTGGCGTTCATCGTGCCGTCCAGGTTCATCACGTTGATCACGTCCAGGTTGTGGCGCTGACCGATCTCGTTGTCGGTTGGGTCGTGGCCGGGCGTGACCTTGACGGCGCCGCTGCCGAAGGCCGGGTCCACCACATCGTCAGCAATGATGGGGATGCAGCGGCCCAGTACAGGCAGGATGGCCGTGCGCCCGATCATGGCCGCGTAGCGCGGATCGGATGGGTTGACCGCAACCGCCGTATCGCCCAGAATCGTTTCGGGGCGCGTGGTCGCCACCTGAATGTAGGCGTTGTCTGTCCCTTCCAGGTGATAGCGCACAAACCACAGATGACCCTTGGTGTCCTCGTGCTCAACCTCCAGGTCGCTCACCGAGGTGCGGCACTTGGGGCACCAGTTGATGAGCCGCTTGCCCTTGTAGATCAACCCCTTGTTGTAGAGCAGTACGAAAGCCTCACGCACGGCACGCGAGCGCTGCTCGTCCAGGGTAAAGGCCTCGCGCTCCCAATCGCACGACGTGCCCAGGCGGCGATGCTGTTCGGTGATGAAACCGCCGTAGCGCTTGCGCCACTGCCAGGCCAGCTTCAGAAACTGCTCGCGGCCAAGGTCGTCACGGTTGAGCGGTGTCTTGGCGGCGGGCAGCGGGAAGCCGATGGCCTGTAGCAACTCGTCCATGAAGGGGCCGCGGCTGGCCAGGGCCTTGTCGATCACATAGTGCACGGCGATCGAGGCGTGATCGCTGCCCGGGACCCACAGCGTCGGTTGACCCAGCATGCGATGCCAGCGGATCATCAGGTCTTCCATCGTCACGGTGATGGCATGGCCCAGGTGGAGCTCGCCGGTGACGTTGGGGGGCGGCATGGAGATGACGAATGGCTTCTTGCTCTTGTCCCCGGTGGGCTTGAAGTATCCTTTTGATTCCCACCAGTCGTAGAGCCTTATCTCCACACTCTGCGGGTCGTAGGCTTTGGGCATCTCAGTCGTCGGCGTTGTCATGTCATCCTTCCTTTTGTGCTAGAATCGTTGGTCGCAGGAAAACAAAAATTCCCTCTCGTCACAAGGACGGAGGGGTTCCGTGGTGCCACCTTGGTTTCCGCCGGCTGCACGCAGCACGACGGCTCAGACGCGTTAACGGGCGTACCCGTGGCGATCTAGGCAAGCCACATAGCTTGCTTCTGCGCCCACTCCCCGGCGACCTTCAGCGCTGCCTCCTGCGGGGGGCTTTCACCCGGTGGCCCCCATCTTCTCTTTCAGGC
>CAYOEZ010000167.1:0-11056 GCA_964402955.1 uncultured Ktedonobacterales bacterium
ACAAGTTGACGTACGCCGGCAATCCGGACAACCTGAAGGACATCGCAGGCGACAAGCGATACACATTTGTGCTGGGCGACATCTGTGACGCGCCCCTCGTGCAGAAGACGATTCGCGAGCATCAGATCGACGCCATCGTCAACTTCGCCGCCGAGACGCACGTGGACCGCTCCATCATGGAGCCGGACGCCTTCATCAAGACCGACGTCTACGGTACCTACGTCCTGCTCGAGGCTGCCCGCGCACTCGGTGTGGAGCGCTATCATCAGGTCAGCACCGACGAGGTGTATGGCGCCGTGCTCGAAGGCTCCTCGCGCGAGACAGACCCGCTGCAACCGCGCAGCCCCTATTCAGCCAGCAAGGCCGGCGGCGACCTGCTCGTCAACTCCTACTTCGTCACCTACGGCGTCAAGACCACGCTAACGCGCGGTTCCAACAACATCGGCCCCTACCAGTATCCGGAAAAAGCCGTCCCCCTCTTCGTCACCAACGCTATCGACGACCTGCCGATTCCCATTTACGGCGATGGCCGCCAGCAGCGCGACTACCAGTATGTCCTCGATCACTGCGAAGGCATAGACGTGGTGTTGCACAAGGGGACGCCCGGTGAGATCTACAACGTCGGCAGTGGGGTCGAAACACGCAACATCGACATGGCCCGCCTCATGCTCAAGCTCCTGGGCAAGCCGGAGAGCCTGATCCGTCACGTCACTGACCGCCCCGGCCATGACCGCCGCTACTCCATCGATTGCAGCAAGCTGCACGCCCTGGGCTGGCGCTCGCGCCATTCCTTCGAACAGGCGCTGGAAAAGACCGTGCGTTGGTACGTCGATAATGAGTGGTGGTGGCGCAAGATCAAGAGCGGCGACTACATGGCCTACTACAAAAAGTGGTACGGCGAGCGCTTGCAGCAAGCAACCTGAGCACGCGCGTGAGACCGTCGATGGCATATTCAAGTTTGCCAAGTGCGGTGAATCGCAGCACGCTCGCCTGTATCTCAGCAACGGCGTGTTGAAGCACGTTTATGGCTTCCGCAGCCAGGGACAGAGCGCCACAGGCGCGCCACGCGAGATCACGCCGCCCCCTGACAGCCTCACGATCCTGCGACCGTCAAGTGATACGGAAAGATACGCGCAAATCCGATTTTCCCTGCGTACCTTCCTTCACCGAACGTGCGTTATATGTTGCGTCCGGCACGGTATGGAGACAAACGTACCGTGTGGGCAGACCGGTTGCCCCCTCTCCCTGCCCAGAGACAGGCAACCGGCTCTTCTTTGAGGGCTGGCGTCCGTGATGTTACCCAACATCACAGGCGCCAGCCCTCCGTCTTTGTCACGGACGCCCCCACTCTTCCGCCTCCGTCCGCGGCGCCCTCACTAACGAACTCATCAATAAAGTTAATCAAGGACTCAATAAACTCAAAGGACTATTGACAATCAAGCAATTTTATGATATGCTTTTGTTGTTCTAAGGAGACATAGCATGTTTCAAGTCATTGGATCATGTCCCGTGTGCGGTGAAGCGCTCCAGGTGACCCGGCTGCACTGCCCCAACTGCGATAGCGCGGTCGAGGGGACGTTCTCGCTCGGCCTCTTCCACCGGCTCAGCCGTGAGCAGATGCAGTTTGTGGAAGTGTTCATCAAGAACCGTGGCAGCCTGAAGGACATCGGACTGGAACTGAGCATGTCGTACCCGACAGTGGTCAAAGGGCTGAACGACGTTCTGATCGCTCTCGGCTTCGCCGATCGCGTGAAGCCCGCCGAAGAGCCGACCGTCAGCGCCGAACAGCGCCGTGAGATACTCGAACGGCTGGCGCGCGGCGAGCTGGGCGCCGACGACGCGGCGCGGCAGTTGCGTGGCAGGTGAGCGACGGATCTCATGGGATACGTGACAGGCTGACAGCACCAGGAGATGCACATGACCGTCTTGGTCTTGGAGCGCGACATCGAGCGAGATGGCGGACTGCGTCCACTGGACGTTCTGCGTGATCTCGACGGAGTCGGCCATCTGATTGACGTGACCTTTGCCGAGGACATGGCCCAGGATGGCGCCAGCGTCCACAGCGACCTGGCTATGCTATCGGCGACCAGCCCGCTGCTCTGGCTGCTGCGCAATATCAGCAGCGAGATGCGCGATTCGTTGGATGGATTTGTCTGGGCTGAGGACGGCCGCATTGTCGGCAATGCCACCCTGGCGCGCGACGATCCAGAGCGCCATGTTTGGACGATCTCCAACGTTGCTGTCCATCCCGACTACCTCCGCCGTGGCATTGGGCGGGCGCTCATGGACGCCTGTCTGGAGCGCGTGGAGCAACGTGGCGGCGGACAGGCTGTGCTCGAGGTGAAAGCTGCCAACACGCCGGCATACGACCTCTATCGCAGGCTTGGCTTTCAGTTCGTCGATGGCACAGTCACGGCCCGTCATCCAGGACGGCCAACCCAACCCTTGCCGTATGCGCCGAGCGTGCGGCGACTGCGTGTCGCGGAATGGCGCAAGGTGTATGACCTGGCGCGCAGCACACGCGCGCCCCTGGCCAATCGTATCAATCCGCTGCGAGAGCAAGACTACGCGCAGACCATTGCCCGCCGCATCACAGACGGCCTCAGCGATTTCTGGCAGCAGGAGGAGCGCTATTGGCTGGCGCTTGAGGACGGCGCCGACCTGCGCGGCGCGGTGCGCGTGCATGCGCGACGTTTTGGCGGCAACAGCGCCAACATTATCATCTCCCCTTATGAACGCAACTATGTTGAAGAGGCTCTGATCCAGGCCACGCTGGCAGCGTGCGGTGCAGCGGGTCGCGGCATAACAGCACACGTCGGCACAAGCGAAGTTGCAGCCCAGGCGGTCCTGTGGCAGCATGGCTTCACCGAGGTACGGCACCTGCACCGGCTCATGAAAGAAGTCTAGTATGAGAATAGTCGTGCCAGAGTTCCGATCTCTTCGGAGAGATCGGAACTCTGAGGTCGCTTTCCTCCGTGGTGTGGGCCACGGCGCATGGCGACTAGCTTGTTTGGGAGACAAGACCGTTATCGGTTGACGGTGAGATCAAGGAGAAAGACAATGGCAGAGACGAATGAGCAGCGCTATGAACAGACATTCTCGGTTGGCGACCATGCCGACGTGACTCTGCGCAATGTGCGCGGTGGCGTGGAGATCATTGGCTGGAACCAGCCCCAGGTCAGTGTCATGGCGCTCAAAAAACTCGGCACTGAGTGGGGCGCGCGCGAGAGCTTCGACGCCACCGCTGTGGAGATGGAACAGGACGGAGCGCATGTGCGCATACGCACCCATCGCCACGGCGACGGCGGCATCTTCGGCTGGATGGGCATTGGCCGCACACCCCCTGCCGTGTTCTACACCATCAAGGTCCCGGTCAGCAGCGACCTATCGGTGCGCACGGTCAACGGCCCCCTGCATGTGGCAGACATCATCGGCGCGGTCTATCTGCGCACTGTCGAAGGCGACATCACCATCAACCGGGTCAGTGGGCAGATCATCACCAGCGGGGTAGACGCCGCCATTCGCGGCAGCGAGATCGGCGGTACCGTTGGCGCCAAGACCGTGTCGGGCAGTGTCACCCTGACACAGAGCAAGTTGACGTCGTTCTGGTTGAAGGCTGTCAGCGGCGACGCTACGATCGAGACCACACTGGACCCATCTGGCACATATCTCACTGCCTCCGTCGACGGCTCGTTCCATCTGAGCGTGCCGCCAGACAGCCGCGCCTCGGTCGAGATGAGATCCGTCAGCGGCAGCGCATCCTGTTCACTGCCCTGCAACATCCTCGAACAACGGCGCGGCCACTGGCAGGCGACGGTCAATGGCGGCGGCGCTGCTGTCTCACTGAAGACGGTGAGCGGCAACCTCACCATCGTTCCCGCCACGAACCTGGCCAGCGCCGTTGCTCCTGCGCCCCAGGCTGCGCCCGCGCCGAGCGCTGCTAGCCGCGACTGGCCGGAGATGTCGATTCTAAAATCTGTGGAGACAGGCGAATTGACGGTTGAGCAGGCCATTGCCCGACTGGCGCAGCTTGACAGAGGGGCATAGCTGCCCAGAACACAGAATTCGGAGAGAGCGAAGAAGAATGTCATCGTCCTCGCCAGTATATGAGGCGCCACCGCATGGTTTTCGTACATTCTTGATCGTCTGGGTCACACAATCAGTGTCTGTGTTTGGCAGCGCGCTCACGTTCTTTGCCCTGACTATTTGGCTGACGCAGGTGCTCTACCCAACGGCCGAGCAGAGGCCACAGCTCGCCCTGGCGCTTTCGGCGGTCAGCCTGGCCTTTGGCATTCCAATCATCTTTGGCGCGCCGATCGCTGGTGCATGGGCCGATCGCCACGACCGCAAGCTCACTATGATGGCCATGGATGTCGGCAACGGCGTCGTGAGCGCGCTCACGGCGCTGCTCATCGCCCTTGGTCTTATGCAGTTGTGGATGCTGGTGATCATCCTCGTGGCGTCGTCCATTCTGACGGCATTTCACAGTTCAGCATTCGATACATCCTATGCCATGATCGTGCCGGAGCATCAACTGCCGCGCGCCAATGGCATGATGCAGACAATGTGGTCGCTATCGGGCATCCTGTCGCCCGCGCTTGCCGCGACGATCATCTCGCTGCCGGGTCTGGCGCGCCAGGGCTTGCTGCCGTCGGGCATCAGCACATACCTGGGCAGCCTGCGCGATGGGGCGCCGCTGGCTATCGCGGTTGACGCGATTACCTTCTTCCTGGCAGCGGCGACGCTGGTCTTTCTTCACGTCCCGTCGCCAAAACGAAGCGATCTACGAGATGAAAACGGCAGGCACAAGACAAGCCTCCTGGCCGATGTCAAGGAAGGCGCACTCTACATCTGGCATCGACGGCCGCTGCTCTGGTTGCTCGCCACCTTCACCGTCGCCAACTTCGTCAGTGGGCCGCTGGAGATATTCGTGCCGCTCATGCTCAAGTTCAATCTGGCAGCAGACTGGGGCGCGCGGGGACTCACCTTCGAGACCGCGCTGGCGTTCCTCAATACTATGTTCGGCATTGGCGGCGTGGTCGGCGGCGTATTGGTCAGCGCCTGGGGCGGGCTGAAGAAGCGGCGGGTCTATGGCGTGGTCGTGGCCTTGATTATCTCGGGGCTGGCACAGATTGTCTTCGGCCTGTCGTCGCTCTTCTATCTCACGGCGGCCATGGCATTCGTGTGGACAATGATGATGCCGGTCATGAATTCGCATTCGCAGACCATCTGGCAGACGCAGACGCCGCGCGAGCTGCAAGGACGCGTCTTCTCCGTCCGGCGCCTGATCGCGCAGTTCTCAGGCCCGCTGAGCGTAGCGCTGGCCGGCATTGTGGGCGGCATCTTCAATCCCGGTGTCGTGCTTGCCGTCCTGGGCGGCCTACTGGTTATCTTCTGCGTGGGGCAGATGTTCAATCCATATCTGCTACGGGTGGAAGATCGAGACTATCTTGAGGGACTGGCGGCCAATGCCGTGACCGAAAAGCCAGTGGCGATAGTAGAGGCTCGCCCCGAAGAAGGAAGGCTGTCGTGACGGATACAGAAAGCACGGCGCCATCTGCGGCCAAGAATACGGCCATCCTATCGCTACTGAAACGGCGCGACTTCAGAACGCTGTGGCTGGCGCAGGCCGTGTCATGGAGCGGCGACCACTTCACGTACCTGGCCTTGATGATCGTCATCAACAAGGCCACCGGCTCGGCCGCAGCCATTGCCTTGCTCATGATCGTCATGACCGTGCCCAGCCTGCTCTTTGGCATGCTTGCCGGCGTCCTTGTCGACCGGTGGGACCGCAAACAGGTGATGGTGGTCTCCGATGTCGCGCGCGGCGTCCTGACGCTGGCCTTGATCTGGGCAGCAACTCCAGAGCACATCTGGATGATCTACCCGCTGGCCTTTGTTATGGCCAGTGTCGGCGTCTTTTTCGGGCCGGCGCGCGGCGCTGTGATGAAAACGATCCTGGCGCCCGATGAGCTGTTGCCTGCCAATATTTTGATGCAAGTCACCTTCCGTGTCACGCTCGTCGTGGGGCCGGCTCTGGCCGGCGTGATGATCGGAGTGTTTGGACCAGCGCCGGCGTTCGCCTTTGACGGAATAACGTTCCTTATGGCGTCAGCGCTGGTCGCCACGATGGTCGTTGCGCGCCTGGTCAGGAGCGACAGCGAGTCACTGTCCGGGCGATCCGCCTTCTGGCATGATTTTCGCGAGGGACTGGCCTTCATCGGCGCCAGCCCCACGATCAGCGGGTTGCTGCTGGTTATGACGGTTATCTCGCTTGCGACAGGAGCGATCAACGCTTTGTTTGTCCCGTTCATGATGAACGTGCTCAACGTCGGTGCAACTGCGATCGGGCTGGCAGACTCGGCGCAAGGCGTTGGGCTGATCGGCGGAGCACTGGTAGCGGCGGCGGTGCAACGGCTGCGACCGAACCTGATCATCGCCGGTGGGCTGATCCTGGCCAGCATCGTCATCATCGCGATTGGCCTGGCGCCCACATTCTACGTTGTGCTCGTCCTGATGCTGCTGATCGGGCTTGTCATCGGTCCCATCGAGGCGACCATTCCCGCTTTGATGCAGAAGATTGTCCCGCTCGACAAGATGGGGCGGGTTGGCGGGACCATGAACACAAGTCAATCCGTCGCCACCCTGGCATCGATGGGTATTGCCGGCGTCCTGGCCGACGCAGTGGGCATCCGCTTGATCTTCGTCGTCGCCGGCGCCATCGGCATTCTGGCAGGCATCATCGCCATCTCTGCCATTCGAGAGGAAAGCCCGGCGCAACAGGATGGTGTGCGCGTGCAGCCATCTCTTCGACCAGTGAAAGATAACGAATGACAGCAGGTCAGATACATGGAGAACTCTCCGCTGATTGCGACACTGACTGATTCTGAGAAGGACGAGCGACTCGCTGTCCTCTCCATGCTCGAAGGCCGCCAGATCACGGCCGAGCAGGCTGCGCAATTGCTGGACGCCATTCCCTCCTTTTCTCTGGTGACAGCATTGCCTCTCTGCTGGGACATGGGCGTGCGCTTGGCCGCAGCGGATCGCTGGCTGTGGTGGAGTCTCAGGTTGCCATCCAGGTTGGCGATCTGCTCGTTCTCTACACCGACGGTCTGACCGAGGCCGTCAACGAGAGCATTAAAGAGTTCGGCGTGCAGCGACTCATCGACGTCGTCCAGACAAACCTGGATTGCTCGCCGGAAACAATCATCGCGCGGATCATGGCAGCCGTCGCCAGTTTCGTTGGCGCACAACCAGCCTATGACGATGCGACCGTCGTGATTGCACGACGCGTAACGTAGCACCCGCTGTGCATTAGTGACTATCGACAACGCAACACCGGTTGCGGAGGGACACATGGACACACTGACCGAAGAACGTATGCAGGTCCTACGCATGATTCAAGAAGGCAAGATCACGGCCGAAGAAGGCGCCAGGCTGCTCGCCGCGTTGAAAGTATCGGCGACACGCGCCACGACCGGCCAGGGGGCAGGCAGCGACACCCCTGGCGCCGCCGGCAAATGGTTGCGCGTGCGCGTCACCGATCTGCGTACCGGCCGGCGCAAGGCGGTGATCAACATACCACTGAGCCTGGTGGACGTTGGTCTCAAACTCGGCGCCCGCTTCGGCACGCGCAACATCGACATGAACGAGATCGTATCTGCCGTCAAAAGCGGCGCGGTCGGCAGGATTGTCGACGTCGAAGACGACAACGAACAAGAAAAGGTAGAGATCTTCATCGAGTGACGTTCGGCCAGAAGCAACATCGGAGGTCGTTTGTGCTCGCCAAGACTTCGGCTCCATTGCGACTGATCTCATCCCTGCTTTGTGCGGTGGTCGTCGCTGGATGCGGCGGACGCGTTGCCGCAAAGCCTTCAACGCTGGAAGCCGTAACAGTGCGCTTTGCTGTGCGCCAGAGCGCTGCCAACTATTCTGCCCTGGCTGACAAGTTCCACCGCCAGCATCCGAACGTCACGATTCAGATCATCAGCAACATGCAGGGCACTGCTCTGAAGACGCTCACGGCGCTGGGCGTCGACGCTTTTCGAGATACGGTGGCCGTCCGGCCTGACCCACAGCTTAAGGACGCACTCTTGCCGCTCGATGAGTGGATCAACGCCGACAAGAACTTTCCCCGCGCCGACATCCTCAGCGGCGCGCTGGCGGCGACGCGCAACGGCGGCGCACAATACGGCATTCCGGCCGGCCTCAGTCCCATCGTAGCATATTATGACGCGGCGCGCTTCAAGGCCGTTCAGGCTAACCCGCCAGGTGCAGACTGGACTGTGAGCGACTTCCTACAGGCAGCCGTGAGCGCCAACCGGCAGCAAGCGAAAGTTGTCGACGACGCTGACTTCGCCTATGGCTTCTGCAGCG
Source organism: uncultured Ktedonobacterales bacterium (assembly GCA_964402955.1). Taxonomy (GTDB): domain Bacteria; phylum Chloroflexota; class DTOL01; order DTOL01; family DAOUCN01; genus CAYOEZ01. Next base: position 8,377 of record CAYOEZ010000167.1, read on the forward strand.
TGCCCGTGAGTTCCGACCCTATTATCTTCACCTACCTGCTCGGCGGCCAACTGGTCGACCCACAAAACCCGACGGTTCCCATGCTGGACAGCGCGATCAACCAACGAGCGCTCGAATGGTACGCCGCCTTACGCACTCAATACGCCGTGACGCCCAATCCCGACGAATTTGCGGCGGCTTTTTCCACACGCGGCGTAACTGAGGCAAGCATGCGCAGCAAATGCGGCCTCTGGTTGGGATCGTATGCCAGCCAGGGCAACCGGCCTGCCGCCATGCGCTGGCAGGGTAAACCAGTTATGTTGCCATTGCCGCGCGGGCAGGCAACGCTCGCCGTTGCGTCGATGGACGCCTACTACATACTGCGCCAGTCAACACATCGCAATGAGACGTGGCAATGGCTGGCTTTCCTCCTGAATCATCAGGAAGCGGCGGGAGCGCAGATCCCCGTGCGCCGGTCGCTCATCGAGTCAGTGGGCTTCGCCAGCCGGGTGCCCGCAGACGCGCTCCGAGTCGCGCGCAATTTGCCCGACGATGTGCTCGTGCTCGGCAGCAGCACGCAACAAAATGAGCAATCCATCTACACGATCTATCTGGAAGCCGTCGATCTGGTGGTGCGCGACAAGGCTGGCGCCCACGCCGCACTCGTCGCAGCCCAACGTAAGGCGATGGATCTGTTCAGCCCATAGCTGGCGTCCTTCGCTGCACAAACGACACAGCGCCGGCCGCCAAACGATCAAGGAGACAGCAATGGAACAAGAAACGCACCGTGTTCTCGAAATGCTACGCGATGGCAAGATCAGCGCCGAGCAAGCAGCCAAGCTGCTGGAAGCTCTCGATGCAGCCAGCACAGCGTCGCCCGAGCAGACGGCGACACGCGCCCGCAGCCTGCGCGTCAATGTGACCGACACACGCACCGGGAGAACAACCGTCAACTTCAACATCCCCTTTGGTCTGGTCGAAGTGGCAGGCAAGATGGGGCTGAGCCTGGGCATCAAGCGTGCGCCGGAGCTTGCCGACCTCAACTTCGATGACATCGTTGCCGCCATCAGGAGCGGCGCAGAGGGTAAGATCGTTGACATCGAGGACGACAAAGACCGCCAGCATGTCATCGTCAGGGTAGAATAACGATGGCATGCCGGCCAACAATTGATCTTGCATTACGGCGCAGACTATGGTAAGCTTGCGGACAGTAACCGTGGACCACTCTTGTATGTGAGGACAAGGCTATGACGCCGAAGTGGCTCTATGTCAATCGCGCCGATCTGGCAGTGGAGCACGAGCAACTGCTCGATGAAGGCAAGGATGTCTCTGCTCTTGAAAGCGAATTCCAGTTGCTGGCACAGCTTGATCTCGATAACGACCTCAGTTTCCAGCCCCGCGTGAATGCTCTGCTCGATGCAGCCTCCACCCTGCCCGTGCGCTCCGACTTCCCGTTCGATGAGCCGTCCGACCTGGCGGGCATTCGCCGCGCCCGTCCCGATGGTCAACGCACATTCGGTCGCTCGCTCAGTGACGAAGAACTTGCTGACCGCGTCCTGGGCGCCTGGTCGGGGCGCTGCGCCGGCTGCCTGCTCGGCAAACCCGTCGAAGGGTGGCGCTCATATATCATGTGGCCGTACCTCAACGAGATGGGCCACTTCCCCCTCAGCAACTACTTTCGCTCTGACGTTCCTGACACGCTGTACACGCGATATGGCATTGATCGCAACCGCGCCTATGTTGATCGGGTCAGCCATATGCCCGAGGACGACGACACCAACTACACCGTCACGGGACTGGCGGTTATGAAGAAGTACGGGAAGGACTTCCAGCCAAAGGACGTGGCGCAGTTCTGGCTGGACAATATCCCCATCACGCATTGCTGCACGGCAGAACGCGTCGCCTACAAGAATGTCGTCAACCTGATCCAGCCGCCGGCGTCTGCTGCTTTCCGTAACCCCTACCGCGAGTGGATCGGCGCACAGATTCGCGCCGACTTCTTCGGCTACGCGGCCCTCGGCAATCCAGAGCTGGCCGCCGAGTTCGCCTGGCGTGATGCCAGCATCAGCCACATCAAGAACGGCATCTACGGTGAAATGTGGGTGGCAGCGATGCTCGCGGCGGCTCCGTTCGTAAGTGACATGCGTAAGGTCATAGACATCGGGCTGTCAGAGATTCCCCGTGCCTCGCGCCTGGCCGCCGACATTCGCCAGATCATGGTCTGGCACGATGAAGGCATCGACTATGAGGAAGCTATCGCCCGCATTCACAAGCGTTGGAATGAAGACAACCCGCACCATTGGTGCCACACCAACAGCAATGCGCAGATCGTAGCCATGGCCCTGCTGTGGGGCGAGGGAGACTACGAGAAGTCCATCTGCCGCGCCGTCCAGGCCTGCTTCGACACCGACTGCAACGGCGCCACCGTCGGCTCGATCTTCGGCATGATGTACGGCGTCAAGGCACTGCCCGACAAATGGATCGGCCCGCTCAACGACGGGCTGGAGACAGGCCTTGCCGGCTACCACTTCGTCCGTATCTCCGAAATCGCCAAAGAGGGATTCGAGATCTACAAGCGCATCCGGTAGAGAGTACCGAGTGTGCAGTATACAAGGGCGGGTTTCCATACCCGCCGTGTGAGCATCAAGTAGATGTTCTAAGTCGTGTCAATAGTCAGAACCTTAAGATGTGTATACTTATC
>CAYOEZ010000168.1:0-11024 GCA_964402955.1 uncultured Ktedonobacterales bacterium
GGCGAAGTCTTGCGCCGCCTGCGGGAAGAGCGGAATGGCAAAGCGCAGATAGCCATAGACCCCCATCTTCAGCAGCAGGCCGGCCAGTAGCACAGATCCGGCCGTCGGCGCTTCCACATGGGCATCGGGCAGCCACGTATGCAGCGGGAAAAGCGGCACCTTAATGTCAAAGGCGAGCGCAAATGCGGCAAAGAGCCATGTCTGCATGCCTGCGCCCACGGGAGTCTTGAGCAGGATGGCCAGAGAGAACGTAAGTAGTCCGGCGGACTGCTGCATCAAGAAGGCGACGCTCAGGATGGCAATGAGCATCAGGACGCTGCCTGCCATCGTAAACAACACGAACTTGATCGCAGCATAGATGCGGCGCGGCCCGCCCCACACCCCGATCAGGAAGTACATGGGGATCAACATCGCTTCCCAGAAGACGTAAAACAAGAAGAGGTCAGTCGCTACAAACACGCCAATCATCCCGGTCTCCAGGAGCAACATGATGATCATGTACTCTTTGAGCCGATCTTTCACTCCTGTCCACGACGAGAGGATCGCCAGCGGCGCCAGGAACGTTGTCAGCAGGACCAGCCACAGGCTGATGCCATCGACGCCAAGCTGATAGCTGATGCCCAGATCGCTGACCCAGGGCAGAGACTCGGTGAATTGCATCTCCGCCGAACCGACCCGGAAGTAGGCATACAGGAGCAGCGAGACAGCAAACGTCAGCAGCGAGACAGCCAGAGCCAGGCTCTTGATCGCTTTCTCGTTTGATCGCGGGGCCAGAGCCACCACCAGCGCTCCCACCATGGGCAAGAAGGTGACAATCGAGAGCACGGGAAGATTCAGTTCATTCATTTATTTCACCACAAGCGTGTTCTTGATCAGGTCGAACCCGGGCTGCACACCGCCCAGGTAAGCATCGGCAGCCTGTGTGTACAAGGTGAACGACGACTTGCCCCCACGGAAGGAGAGAATTGTGCTGGTCATGGGCACGCCGTTGAACGTAAACGTCATGCGGTAACCCTCGGCGTCGGTCCCGCCTACACTTCCCTTCAGCGTGGTGACGGTCGCGCCGCTGAACTGCTTCTTCATCGTTTCGAGTAGCGTCGCCGAAAGCTGGGCGGGATCCATCTCTGCGCCGTACATGGTCAGCGTCAACAGCGCGCCGTCCGGCCCTTCCAGAGTTACCACGGAGTAACGTTCCTTCGTTTCCTGCTTCAACTGCCAACCACTGGGGTAGCTGTAGCCTATCACCTGGCCGTTGACCGTTGACGACGCCGACGACACTTCCACTGTTTTCGTCGCTGCCAGGGTTGGGACGACCGTCGCCGTTGCCGCGAGCGCCGTCGCAGTGGCTGTTGGCGGCACGGCCGATGCCGTTGCGGTTGCGGTTGCAGTTGCGGTTGGCGTTGCAGTTGCCGTTGCGGTTGCCGTTAGCGTTGACGGCGGCGCGGCGACAGGCGTCACCACGGTCACGGTTGCGCCAGGCGCTAACGTCGCAGTTGACGTCGCGGCAACTGGAACCTGCGTAGCTGCCGGGATCGGGGTTGCCGTCGAACCAGCACTGGTCGGAGATGACGTCGCCGGAGGGAGCGTCACCGTTCCACCACCGCCGCAACGGGCCACACCCACGGACACAACGACCACGACAGCGGCGACCACAACAACGGCAGCCAATAATCGTCCGTTCATCTCTTACCTCAATAGAACATATGCCAGCAGGATGATTGCCCCGCCAAAGATCATCAGGGCATACGAGCGCACATAGCCATCCTGTACCGCACGCAACTGCTGGCCACACCATACGACCAGCGCGCCGATGCCGTTAGCTGCGCCATCGATCACCCGCACATCCAGCACCACTGCCAGCCAACCGGCCAGCCGTTTGAGCGGATTGACGACCACAGCCACGTACAACTCATCGACGTGATATTTCTCATAGACCAAGGTATAGAGGGGACCAAACGACCGGGCTACCTTCCCCGGCAGTTCAGGACGCACGACGTAGGCGTAGTAGACAGCAAGAAAGGCAATCAGCGCTACAGCCACCGCTGCCAGCGTCAGCCCCCACTCTGTGCTCTGCTCGACGTGCACCACCGCTTCACCAAAAACCGGCGCCAGGAACTGCTCGAACTGATTGCCGCCGCCCAAAATCGCCGGCACACCCACATAGCCGCCCACAATCGCCAGAAGCGCCAGAATGAGCAGCGGCCAGGCCATGACCGGCGGCGACTCATGGGCATGCTGCTCCGTATGATGGTCTATACGCGACTCGCCCAGGAAGGTCAGCGCAACGACCCGCCAGATGTAGATAACCGTCATGCCAGCGGTGATGAGCGCCGCCAGCCAGAGGATGGGGCTGCCCTGGCTGCTCGTGAAGGCCTTGAGCAGAATCTCATCTTTGCTGAAGAATCCGGCAAAGCCTGGGATGCCCGAGATCGCCAGCGCGCCGATGACAAACGTCCAGAAGGTGACCGGCAGCCTGTACTGCAGGCCGCCCATCTGGCGCAGGTCGGTCTGGCCGCCAAGAGCCTGCATCACCGAGCCGGCGCAGAGGAAGAGTAGCGCCTTGAAGAAGGCATGGGTCATCAGGTGGAAGATACCGGCGGCGAAAGCGCCCACGCCGACCGCCAGGAACATGAAGCCAAGCTGGCTGATGGTCGAATAGGCGAGCACCTTCTTGATATCGTGCTGGACCATGGCCATCGAGGCGGCGAACATCGCCGTCAGCGCGCCGATAATCGCTGCCAGCATCATCGTTGCCGGGGCCAGTTCAAACAACACATGGCTGCGGGCAACCATATAGACGCCAGCGGTCACCATTGTCGCGGCATGGATGAGCGCCGACACAGGCGTGGGGCCTTCCATGGCATCGGGCAACCAGACATGGAGCGGGATCTGCGCCGACTTTCCGGTAGCGCCCATGAAGAGCAAGAACGTGATCAGCGTGGCCGTGCCGATCAACAGCCCGCCACCCAGGTCGAAGGTGGCGCCGCTTAACAGTTGCCCGGCCAGAGCAAAGACCTGGCCGTAGTCGAGCGTTCCGAACACAGCGAAGATCAGCATGACGCCCAGGGCAAAACCGAAGTCTCCAATGCGGTTGACGATGAACGCCTTCTTGCCGGCGTCGGCAGCGCTCTTGCGCGTGAACCAGAAGCCAATCAGCAGATATGAGCAGGCGCCGACCAGTTCCCAACCCACGTACAGCAGTAGGAAGTTATTGGCAAGCACAAGCGTCAGCATGGAGAACATGAACAGGTTGAGATACGTGAAGTAGCGCGCATAGCTCTCATCGTCAGCCATGTAGCCAGCGGAGTAGACGTGAATCAGAAAGCCGACGCCGCTCACGACCAGGATCATAATCGCCGACAAAGGGTCAAGCAGCAGCGCTACATCCACCTGGAAGTCGCCGACGGGAATCCAGGTGAACAGCTTGATGTTGATGAAGCGCTCGTCGGACGGCAAGCCCACAAGCTGCCACACGGCGATTGCCGCGGCGACGAACGCCAGCCCCACCACGCCCGGCCCGACGATGTTGACAAAGCGCCGTCCCATGCGATAGCCCAGGAAGGCGTTGAGCGCTACCCCCAGCAGGGGAAACGCCGGTACGATCCACAGGTTTTCTAACACGCCGATTTCACCCTCACCCTATCTCTATCCTGATCGCGGATCCCTGACCCCGAAACCCGGATCCCTGCCCCCTACGGCTTCAACGCAACCTTGATCGACTGCTCCGCCGACTTGACCATCGCCATGCTGTCGTTGAATGTCGCCAGCGGCCGCTGGTGTGTCACGATCTTGTCCGCTGGAATCAGTCCCTTTTGCAGCATGTCGATCGCCCGCGGGTAACAATAGGGACCCAAGTGCGACCCCATCAAGTTGATCTCTTTGGTGTCGCCGATGATCGTCCAGTCGGCCGAGACGTTCTCACGCATCACGCTGAACTCAACAAACGTGCCCAGCTTGCGAATCATCTGCAATCCCTGCGTCACCCCCGACGGGTGGCCGGTTGCCTCGATGTACACGTCGCAGCCATAGCCGTCGGTCAGCTTGCGCACCTCGTCCACCACGTCAACCGTGCCCGGATTCATGCCCATATCGGCCCCGCACGCCCTGGCTACATCCAGGCGGTGGTCTTTCAGGTCAAGAGCGATCAGCAAAGCAGGTTTCTTCAGGCGAGCCGCCGCCACCTGCCCAGCCCGAGCGGCCCACAGCCGGCCACGACAACCACGTCACCCTGCTTGATGTCGCCGCGGTCAACGGCATGAATCGAGCAGGAGAGCGGCTCAATCAAGACAGCCTGCTCCAGCGGCATCGCCGCCGGTACCTTGTAATTCAACGCCTTGCGCGGGAAACGCATGTACTCGGCCATGGCGCCAAAGGCGTTCTGGCGGAAGCCGTAGACGTCGCCAAACTGGCACATCCAATATTGCCCGTTCTTACAGAAGCGGCATTCGCCGCAGGGCACGATCTGCTCGGAGATCGCCAGGTCGCCAATCTGTAAGCCATACGTCTCGCCCGCGCCGGCGCCTAGCTCGACCACTTCGCCCACGAACTCATGGCCAGGAATGACGGGCGGCTGGCAGTAGCCTGTGCGATCAGCGTCTCCCCAGAAGAGGCCTGCGCCCAGAAAACACTTCAGGTCGCTGGCGCAAATGCCGGCCAGCTTCACGCGCACCACAACCTCGCCGGGCCCTGCCTGCGGCGTCGGGCGCTCTTCCAGCCGATAATCCTCCGGCCCATAACAGACAACAGCCTGCATCGTCTTCGGCAATGACATACACGCTCTCCACTTCACGCGCCTGTGCATCGTTCCTGAGGCGCCAAACTCTTCTATGACTTGCCCCTCTACCCACTACCCTATACCCACTACCCTGCTTCACCCGTGCAGCTTGCTGATGTCGTCCACATCCACACTTGCACGCGTGCGAAAGATGGCCACAATGATTGCCAGGCCGACCGTTACTTCGGCAGCAGCGACCGTAATCACGAAGAAAACGAAGATCTGTCCGGTCATCGACTGGAGTTGGCGCGCGAAGGCGACGAAGGCCAGGTTGGCCGCGTTAAGCATCATTTCCACGGACATGAACATGATCAGCGGGTTACGCCGGATCAAGACGCCCAACGCCCCCAGGCCAAACAGAATGCCGCTCACAATCAGAAAATACTCGGTCGGAACCATCTATCCCTCCAGGGGCAGAGCAAGCACTGCCCCTACTCCCACACCCATCCCGAATCCCTGCACCCTGAGCCCTGACCCCTGCATCATACCCTTCGCTTGCCAAGCACAACCGCGCCGACCAGCGCAACGACAAGCAAGAGTGACGTCACTTCAAAGGGGAGCAGATAGTCCGTAAAGAGGACGCGGCCCACAGCCTGCACGCTGCCGCCCAAATCGTTCATATGCTCGAGAGTATACGGCCCTCTATCTGGACTGATGGCGCCCGACACAAAGACAAAGACAATCTGCCCGATCAAGACGACAGCCAAGGGAAGGGCGATCCAGCCCTGCCAGCGCATGCGACGCAGCAGGTGAGGCTCACCGGCCGGGCTCAGCAGCATGATCACGAACACGAACAGCACCATGATGGCGCCGGCATACACCGCCAACTGCACCGCAGCCAGGAACTGGGCGTTGAGCAGGACGTAGAAGACAGCCAGACAGAAGAAATTGCCCACCAACAGCAGTGCGCTATAGACCGCATTGCGCGAGAAGATCACCCCGATGCCAGACACAACGGCAATGAAGGCAAACGCCAGAAAGATGGTCATCTCTCCCATACGGCAAACTCCTAAGAGAACCCGGCAACTGTGTCATCCTGAGCACACTTCAGGGGTACATCGGGCGCCCAGAGCTACTCAGTTGGTGAGTTCAGCAGCATCTCTTTGTCAAACACAAAGTGCTGGCGGTCGGTCGCCGCAAGCTCGAAGTTGCGCTTGAGCACAATCGCCCCTGTCGGGCAGGCTTCTTCACAATAGCCGCAGAAGATGCAGCGGATCATGTTGATCTCATAAACCGCGGCATAGCGCTCACCAGGCGATACGCGATGCTCCGGCGTGTTCTCGGCGGCGATCACCAATATCGCATCGGACGGGCAGGCAGCGGCACATAGTGAACAACCGATGCACTTCTCCAGCTCGTCAGGATAGCGCTGCAACTGGTGCCGGCCGCGGAAACGGGGCGGCAGCGCCGGCTTTACCTTGGGATACATCTGCGTCACGCTCTTGCGGAAAACATGCGCCATCGTGACAGCCAGGCCCCGCAACAGCTCAACAATCATCATAGATAGTCCCTCTCCAGAGGGTTCATCCACCCATACAAAACGACCCTGGCCTCATCCTCGGCAGCCGGCCGCGCAGACCAGCATTCCGGTCTCAACTTCCCCACACGGCGATAGCAAACGCCGTCACCAGCACATTCAGAATCGCCAGCGGCAGGAGCAGCTTCCAGCCGAACTTCATCAGGTGATCGTAGCGGAAACGGGGGAAGCTGGCCCGCACCCACATGAACAGCCAGATGAAAACAGCGACCTTGAGGCCCAGCCACCAGATGCCCGGCGCAAATGGGCCATTCCAGCCGCCCCAGAACAGCACCACGGCCAGACAACTGACCGTGACCATGTTGATATACTCGGCCATGTAGAAGAGCGCATACTTGATGCTCGAGTACTCGCTATGATAGCCGGCAACCAACTCCGTCTCTGCTTCGGGCAGATCAAAAGGAGCGCGGTTCGTATCAGCAAACATGCACACAAAGAAGATGAGGAATCCCAATGGCTGCAGGATGGCAAATGGGAGCGTCGCCTGGGCCTGCACGATCTCTTTCAGGTTCAGCGACCCTCCCAGAAGCACGACGCCGATGATGGACATGCCCATGGCCAGCTCATAGCTGATCATCTGGGCTGTCGAGCGCATGCCGCCCAGGAACGAGTACTTATTGCCCGATGCCCAGCCGCCCAGCACAATACCGTACACGTTGAGGGAGAGGATGGCCAGGGTGAAGAGCAGGCCAACGTTGATATCGGCGATCGCCATATCGATCTTGTAGCCAAACAGCGTGAAGGACGGCCCAATGGGAATGGCAGCAAAGGCGCACAAAGCCATAATCACCGACAGCGCCGGCGCAATGATGAAGAGTGGTTTGTCGGCCTGGTCTGGGATGATGTCTTCCTTCATGAGCATCTTGATCGCGTCAGCAATGGGCTGAAGCAAGCCCCACAGCCCCGCCTGGTCCGGCCCGATACGCACCTGAATGCGCGCCTGCACCTTGCGCTCGATGTACGTGAGATAGGCAAAGGACGTGAGCAGGAACACGATCACAATCAGAATCTTGATGAACGATATGACCAACAAAGCAAGTATCGACATCGCGTCATCCTGTTGATTCTTGGAGATGTGCGGCGTCGCCAGGAGGCCGGACATCTTGAGTGCACATAGCCAGCACGAACGGCGCCTCTACACACGCCGCCCGGCAGCGCCCAGCTTACTATAGGTCAGCCCGGCATAAGCCGGCACAGCGGCGGCGATCTCAGCCAAAACGTCGCCAGAGCTTGCATAGCCAAACCCCGCTGCGCCCATCTCGGCCGCAATCTGGGCAACGATCTGCCAGTTGGCCCGCATGTGACCGGTGGGCTTGAGCGCCGGGCGCAGGCGCTGCACGCGCCGCTCCAGGTTGGTGTACGTTCCTTCCGCCTCGGCGAAACTGAAGCCGGGCAGCAGCACCGTCGCCGTCTTGGACACGTCACTTGGCGACGCATCCTGGACGATCAATAGCTCAAGATTCGCCAGCGCCTTGCCAAGCAGCGCCGTGTCAGCGCTCGCCAGCACGTCAGCGCCGGCCAGCCACAGCGCCTTCAACCGGCCCTCAGCCGCCGCAGCCAGCATGGCCGCGCCGGACAGCCCGGACGCGCCAGGCGTACAGCCCATGGCGCGTGCGCCCTGGCTATTGGCCTCAAGCGTCAGGCCGTGCAACGTCGCCCCCAGCGCGGCAGCCAGATCGACCAGCGCCGCCAGCGCATCGGCCCCATCCGCACTCTGCGCCAGGCGTGCGCCGTACAAGATGACTGCCGGCGTGCGTCCGGTCAGAAGTTTGACCGTGTCCTCGTCCTGCTGCACAGTCAGCCCGGCCTCGGCACACAGATCGTGCGAGACAGCGCCGCGCACCGCGCTCAACAGGGCCTTCACCAGAGCCAAATCTTTGTCCGCCTCATGCTTCAGCCAGAGCGCGGCGTCGCCGGCAAGTTTGTTGGGATGCGAATAGGCCACAACCAGCTTGGCCTGCCCGTGTACAGCCGCCTTGCGCACACGCAACCCGAGCACCGGCAGCTCATCGAAGACGTCGCTGCCGATGACGAAAATGCTCTGCGCCTTTTCCAGGTCGCTGACAGCTGTGCTCATGTGGCCGCCACGGTCGGGCGTCGCTGCCACGCGATAATCGACATTGTTAGTGCCAATCACCGTGTGCATGAACTTCTGGAAGACGTATAGGTCTTCGTTGGTCAGCCGCGGCGAGGCCAGGCCGCCTACCGCCTGCGGTCCATTCTTTGCGATCACACTGCGCAGCGCCTCAACGACCGTCGCCTGGGCCGTGGACCAGCCAACCTCTTCGTGGCGCGTGCCTCGCTCCAGCTTCGGCTCGAGCAGGCGATTGTCGTTGAGGTACTCGTAATCGAAGCGCCCACGGTCGCAAATCCAGACCTCGTTGACCTCTTCGTTATCACGTGCCAGAATGCGCAGCACCTGGTTGCTTCGTACTTGCAGCTTCAGGTTGCAGCCGACCGCGCACAACGGGCAGATCGAATCGACGTTCTGCATCTCCCAGGCTCGCGCCCGGAAGCGGAACTCTTTGCTCGTCAGCGCGCCCACCGGGCAGAGCTCGATCGTATTGCCCGAGAAGTTGGAAGTCCATGCCTGGCCCGGCACAACGCCGATCTCCGAGCGCGCCCCCCTCTCAAAGACATCGATCTGCGGGTCGCCGGCAATCTCATCCTGAAAACGCACACAGCGGAAGCACATCACGCAGCGCTCGCGGTCCAAGGCGATACGTTCGCTGAGATCGATGGGCTTGACGAAATGCTGCTTGTCGCTGGGCTCGAAACGGCTAGCCCCCGGCCCGAACTGCAAGGTCTGATCCTGCAATGGGCACTCGCCGCCCTTGTCACACACGGGGCAATCGAGCGGGTGGTTGATCAGCAAGAACTCGAGTATGCCCTTCTGCGCCTTGAGCACGGCAGGAGATTTGGTGCGCACGACCATGCCCTCAGACACCGGCGTGGTGCACGACGTCTGCGGCTTGGGCATGAAGGAGATGACCGGCGTGCCGTCGGGGTTGGTGGGCATTGTACCGTCCGGGCTGCGCCGCGGCGTGCCCAGTTCCACCAGGCACATGCGGCACGCGCCCACCGGGTGCAGCTTTGTATGCGAGCAGAAGACGGGGATCTTGATACCCACGCTCGTTGCGGCATCCACGATGAGGGTGCCTTTGGGGACCGTTACTTTCTGATCATCTATTATGAGGTTGACTAAATCGGCCATCAGGATTCCTTCAGGAGTCTGGTAAACTCTTCAACACTCAGATCCGCGTCTCGAAGTAGATCACGAAGCAAGCTTGGTTTCACTGCTTTGTGATCAGGCACCGTCAACGGCACGTGGTTGGGATTGCTGTCATCCCTCAAGCGCATGTGACTGCCTCTCTGCCTGACCACCAGGTAACCAATGAGCGTGAACACTTTGACGGCCTGGCGCCCCGAGACAATAGGCAACTTGCTCATAGTGTTACTGCCACACTGCCAATGAATGTGTTCGATGTATCTGGGATCGGGATCTTCTGGGCTTCCATGTCCTCAAGGCAAAGAAGGATTGCTTCCTTGATATTGCGGATAGCCTCTTCGATCGTGTCGCCCTGGCTATAACACCCCGGAAGACTGGGGCACCTCACTACGTAGCCACCAGTCTCAGAATCTGGTTCAAAGAGAACCGTAAAGTCGTATACTTTCATTGTGTTTCTCCCTGCTACTACGCCCGGCTGAATACCTCCGTACATCTGTGCAGTTCTGACTACTGTTATCTCACTACTGCAACGGACACTTATGCTCGCGAATATGCTGCTCATACTCCGCTCGGAACTTCTTGATCGTCGAAACCACCGGCCCGCAGGCGCCGGGATAGTCGGCGAAGGGGCAGAACGACTTGCCGATGATGTTGTCGGTAATGTCGAGCAGAAGCTCGATGTCGCCTTCGCGGCCGTGGCCGTGCTCGATGCGCTCCAGCACTTGCTGGATGAAATAGGTGCCCTGGCGGCAGGGCGTACACTTGCCGCAGGACTCATGGGCATAGAAATGGGCCAGGCGCAGCGCCGCGTCGACCATGCACGTCGTCTCGTCCATGACGATCACACCCGCCGAACCCAGGCTGGAGCCAGCCGCGGCCAGCGACTCAAAATCCAGAGCCGTGTCAATCTGGTCGGCAGTCATCACCGGCGTCGATGAGCCGCCCGGAATGATCGCCTTGAGCGTGTGGCCGGTGCGGATGCCGCCGGCGTACTCCTCGATCAGCGTACGCAGCGGCGTGCCCATGGGCAGCTCATAGTTGCCCGGCTTGTTGACGTGACCGCTGATGCTGAAGATGCGCGTGCCTGTGCTCTTGGGCGTGCCGATGGCGGCAAACCACTCCGCGCCGTTCAGCACGATGTGCGGCACGTTCGAGAGCGTCTCGACATTGTTGATCACCGTCGGCTTGTTGTAGAGGCCGTTGGTCGCCGGATAGGGAGGCTTAAGGCGAGGCATGCCGCGCTTTCCTTCCAGCGATTCGAGCAGCGCCGTCTCTTCGCCGCACTCATAGGAGCCGGCGCCCAGATGCAGGATAATGTCCAGATCAAAGCCTGAGCCGAGGATGTTCTTGCCCAGCATACCTTTCGCTCTGGCCTGGGCCAGCGCCCGCGTCAGCATCGCATGCGCTTGCAGGTACTCGCCGCGCAGGTAAATGAAGGAGAGATTGGCGCCGATGGCGTAGGAGGAGATAGCCACTGCCTCAAT
>CAYOEZ010000169.1:0-10978 GCA_964402955.1 uncultured Ktedonobacterales bacterium
GACAACATGAATGCTGCATGGGGTCCGCTCATCATGGGCATGCAGTATCGCGCCTGGCTGTGCTTCTATGACTCTGTTGACTGGTACTACTTCGATGTGCCGCGAGCCGGCGCAATCGCGGTTGACATGGTCGTTCCTGACCAGGCCGACTACAACGTGTCTCTACATGCAGCGGACGGAACCATCATTGGCCAGTCCAATATCTTTGGCGAAGGCGTGGCCGAGCACATCATCACCGTTGTGCAGAGCGCAGGCCGCTACTACGTGCGCGTGTCCCCCTTCACGCGTCGCGATCCAAACCAGCCCTATCTTCTGACCGTGAACTTCTTCTAAGGCGTTCATTGCTAGAGGAGGAAAACGCATACGCACTAGCGACTGAAACGGCAAACGCCCGGACACATCTTTTTCACCAGACTGAAAGAGAATCGCCTGGTGAGTCTGAGCAAGAAAGAAGGCTATATTCACCTGGACCAAATTGAGTGGACGCCAGAGCGTTTGCAAAACGGCGTACTCGTCAAGTTTAAAGAAGTGCCTTTCAAGGTGTGGTTATTCAAGCTGGTCGCCGCAAACGGTGACATTGACTGAGTGGTTACCAATTGCCCAAGTGAGACTCTCACCGCGCAGGTCGCTTAAGACGCGAACGACATGCGTTGGCAGGTCGCAGAACTGCAGCGCGGTATCAAACAGCTAACGGGGAGCGCAAAATGTCAATGCCCGAAAGCGCGCTCCCAGCGCAGTCATGCTGGACTTCGCACCGCACATGTTCCCATCTTCCAACCCGACTAAGCGAAAGTCCTACAACTGTTGGGCTTTGACCTTGAGCGACAGCCAGGCATGGCAATAGCATGCCCATGGTTGCGTTGTGAACGGGCCTTACGGCATTCTCTTGCCGGATCCTGCGACGTCCCCCCCCACATGCTCAGTCGCCTGAAGAAAGGCGGCGGGCTCAGATGCATCGTGCGAAGGAGACAACATGTTCAAGCTGCGGAAATGGACGAAGAGGGCTGTACTCGTGCGACTCGCCGTGTGTACCGTGCTCCTGACCAGTCTCTACGCCGTAGGTGCGGTGGCCGGCGGCCCGTTGCTTGTGGCGACTGCGCCAGGAATGGGTTCGGCGGGGAGCTTTGCGGTCCTGGGCGCCTCCACGGTGACCAATACCGGCTCGAGCGTCGTCGAAGGAAATTTGGGTGTCAGCCCAGGCAGTGCGGTCACTGGCTTTCCTCCGGGGATTGTGACTGGAGGAACGATATACGCAGCTGATGCTGTCGCGCAGCAAGCTCAGACCGATGCCAGCGCTGCGAACGACAATCTGGGGGGCCAGGCGTGTGATTTTGACTTGACTGGCCAGGACCTGGGTGGGAAAACGCTCATTCCGGGCGTCTACTGTTTTTCATCGTCGGCTCAGTTGACGGGAAATCTTACTCTCGACTTCCAGGGCAACGACAATGCGGTCTTCGTTTTCAAGATAGCGAGCACGCTCACAACCGCAAGCAACGCGAGTGTTGGCCTGATCAATGGCGGTAACGTGTGCCACGTTTTTTGGAAGGTCGGCAGCTCCGCGACTGTGGGTACAGGCACTCGCTTCCTTGGCATCATTATCGCGCGCGCTAGCGTCACCCTGACTACCGGCGCAAGCGTGACCGGTAGCGCTATTGCATTAACTGGTGCGGTGACACTGGATAACAATAACGTCTCCAACCGCCCCTGCTACCGGGCGGCTACAGCGACGGCTACGCCGCCTTCCGGTGCTACAGCTACAGCTACGGCTACGGCTACAGCTACAGCTACAACCGTGCCGGCCTCGCCAACACCTACGACAAATCCAGCCGCTCCCACATCAACGGCGACGACAGCCGCTCCGACAGCGACGGCAACGACGAGTGTGCCTACGTCTACGGCAACGCCAGGCGGGCCCACATCTACAGCGACGCAAGTTGCGCCGACAGCGACGGCGACGGTTCCCGCTCCTACAGCAACGGCGACCGTTCCCGCGCCGACCGCTACGAGAACGTCGATCCCAGCAGTGCCAACGGCAACGTCGATCCCGCAAGGGCCTACGGCAACATCGATCCCAGCAGGACCGACGGCAACGCCGATCCCACAAGCGCCGACGGCAACGCCGGTAGCAGCAACGCCGGCGCCGACAGCAACTATGGCGGCAATTAAGCTGCCGGTTACAGGCGCGCCTCCGAGTACAGACATGGGCTCGCTTGTCCTGGCAGGCGCCGGCGTCGCCCTGATCGGGTTGTCAGTGATGCTTAGGAAACGTAGATACCCCAAATAGGGCAAGGAGGTTCGCCTTGAAGGCAACCGATGACCTGAAGTCTGAACACCGCGGCATCGAGCGCATGCTCAGTGTCGCTGAGCGGGCTGCGCAAGAACTGGCTGCGGGCAAGGACCTACCGCCGCAGGTTTTCTTGAACACCGTGGATTTCTTGCGCAACTTCGCAGACAAGTGCCACCACGGCAAAGAGGAGACCGAGCTCTTTCCGGCGATGGAGAAGGCCGGCGTGCCGCGCCAGGGCGGGCCGATCGCCGTGATGCTCGCCGAGCATGACCAGGGGCGGGCCTTCATCCGGGCCATGGCTGACGCAGCAGAGCGCTACAGCAAGGGCGACGCCACGGCCAGGGCGCCACTGGCGGCCGCCATGCGCGGCTATGTGCAGTTGCTGCACGCGCACATCAACAAAGAAGACAACATCCTGTATCCGATGGCGGATTCAGTCATAGCGGCGGCAGAACAGGCACGCCTGGCAACAGCCTTCGACAACATCGAGGCCAACGTCATGGGCCCCGGCGTCCATGAGCGCTACCATGCCATGCTTGACGAGATGGAAAAGCTAGCAGCGGGCTGGTAGGGGATCGCGTGTTCGTTGCATAATGGGAAAACGGCGGCAACCACATCGTTGGTTGCCGCCGTCTGTTCTTGCTGGAAAGGGTGTGGCTAGCAGGTTGTCGGAGAGCCGATGCGGGGGTTCTTTTCCACCGCAGAGACGCAGAGAGAGCCTGCCCCGCTGTATCGGGCATCGCCGAGAAAAGGCACAAAGGAGCCAGAAAAACCTCCGCGTCCTCCGCGTCTCTGCGGTCAAAGAACACTCTCCGACAGGCTGCTAAGCGTCGGGTTGGGTTGCTTCGTGCACCGCTTGGCGATGGCGATAGACCAGGATGCCGGAGCAGATGATGATGAGCGTTGCAGCGACAATCTGCGCCGTGCGTAGACCCAGGATGGTCCATACTTCGCCGATCTTGATCCCTTCCAGAACGAAACGTCCCGCGGAGTAGAGAATCAGATACAGCAAGACAATGTCACCATCGCGCAGATGAAAACGCGGGCGGCGCGCGACATACATCAGCACACCGAACACGAAGAAATTCCAGAGCGATTCGTAGAGAAAGAGAGGGTGAAAATGGGAAAATCCCTCATAGCCGGGGACACGGTATTCAGGCTCGATATAGACGGCCCAGGGCAGGTTGGTCGGCGTCCCATACAACTCACGGTTGATGAAGTTTCCCCAGCGCCCGATCGCTTGCCCGAGTATCAGGGCGGGCGCTGCGATGTCCATCCAGCGTGCGAAGTTGATCTTGGCCGAACGCGCATAGAGGGCGAGAGCAAGAGTACCGCCGGCAACGGCGCCATAAATGCCCAGCCCGCCATTCCATACATACAGGACAGCCAGCGGGTTATCCTTGTAGAGGGCGTTCCACTGATCTATCACGTGGTAGAGCCGCGCCCCAACGAGGCCGAAGATCACGACCAGCAGGATGGCGTCCCACACGCGCTCCGGGTCTTCAGCGCGGCGTTTGGCCTCGTTCGATGCCACGAACGTGCCGAGGATGATCACAAATGCAAAGATGATGCCGTACCAATGCACTGGCCATGGGCCGATCGAGAACGCAACCGGACTGATTCCTGGGTTCATTGTATGAGTTTCCTTTCTGCCAGACTATGTGTCCTCTCGCAGAACGCCCTATGTCTGCTCGGATCACATCTCATGCTGCAGTGTAACAAACGCACGCTCGTTCGTCAAGCGATTTGTCCGAGCATGCCATCCGCCGTTTCGCCCCGTAACAGCACGTTGCTGATGCTGTTGTGTATACTCGTGTCGCTGGGAGCATAGACGCGGATGTAGTTCCCGGTCAGTCCTGTCCACCAGGCGCGGCCATCCGCCGTGGGCGCGTCGGGCGCCGTCCATGGTTCTTCCCACAGCACCTGCAGCGTGGAGCCAAGAAACTGGCGTCGAAAAGCCAGCTCGCATTCGTCTGAGAGCGCCAGCAGCGCCGCCGAGCGGGTCTTCTTGTCCGTCTCCGCCACGCGGCCCGGCAAGTGTGTGGCTGCTGTGCCGCGGCGGGCAGAGAAACGGAAGACGTGCAAGCGGGCAAAGGCCATGTCGCGGGCGAATGCGTAGCTCAGAGCAAATTCCTCGCTCGTCTCGCCCGGGAAACCGGTGATGATGTCGGTGGTGATGGCGGCGTCCGGCGCAATGGACCGCGCGCGCTCAATCAGCGCTGCATAGTCGGCGCTGCGGTAGCGCCGGCCCATGCGCCTGAGTGTTGCATCGCAGCCGCTCTGTAGGGGCAGGTGTAGATGGCGGCAGAAGCGCTGGTCGCTCCACATGCCCAGCAGCGCGTGATCCAGATTCTCCGGTTCGATCGATGAGAGACGCAGGCGCGGCAGCGCTGTCTGGCGCAGGATTGACTCGACCAGGCGGGTAAGAGCATTGTCTTGCCCCCAGTCGCGGCCATAGCTGCCCAGAGCGACGCCCGTCAGGACAATCTCCTGGAAACCTTCGTCGACGCGGCGGCGGATGTCGTCGATGACGGTTGGGATGGGAACGCTGGAGACACAGCCGCGCGCTGCGGGCACAATGCAGTACGTGCAGAAATTGTCGCAACCATCTTGCACTTTGAGCATTGCCCGCGTGCGTCCGAGAGCAGGTCGCCTGTCGGGCCATCGGTCTGCCGCACCGCGGTCGCGCCGCGGCGCATGGGCTATCTGTGCACTGACAATCTCGACGAGACGAGGCTTATCGGCGTTGGCAACCACGACATCGACGCCTGCGATGGCCTGCACCGCTGCCGGGTCAACGGTGGGGTAGCAGCCGGTGACAACAATCAACGCGCTGGGATTGCGCCGCGCCATCTGGTGGATGAGCAGACGGGTCTTGCGGTCGGCTACGTGTGTCACCGTACACGAGTTGAGAACGTATACATCTGTGACGTCCTCGGCAGATGCAATGGCGTAGCCGGCCTGGCGGAAACGCTGGCCAAGCTCTTCTATCTCGGCTTGATTTACTTTGCATCCCAGGTAGTCAAGCGTGACCCGGGGAGCGGATACCATCATGATTGGTCCATTTCCGATTGTATGCGACGTATGAGCGTCAGACACTTCGAGATAAGGGCGCGCTTGAAAACCACAGAGGCGCAGAGGACACAGAGTGTTGTCAATGGGTACGTTCGTGTCCAATTAACATTGCGAGGCATCAAAATTGACCGGCCAAGGGATGTTCTCCGTGCACTCTGTGTGAGCGTAGCAACTGTTCACCGTTGTCCCGCGGATGTTGTAGGCCAGGTTTCCATACCTGGCATTTCGCGTTGTAACGACCATGTCGGCTATGGAAAGCCGACCTACAAGAAGCCGCCTTATCCCAACAGTGAACAGTTACGTTGGTCCCGATCGTTACCCGCATTGCCAGACGGTGCTGCAAATGATATAATCCCTCGCTGTGGAGGAGACCATGATCTCCGGCAAGAGCCTACGCGCCAATCTGATTCTCGACCGTTCGCTGGCCTCCTGCCTGGCTGGCACCTTTGTGCTGCGCGCCGCGGCGGCGGCCATGGGTGTCATGATCCAGTTCTATTTCGAGTACATCGATAAAAACGTCTATCCCATTTCCAACACCGAGGGCGGGCTGATCATTGCCGCCTTCTTTGCCGCCGAGCTGCTCGGGGCGCCCCTGTTTGGCGCCTGGAGCGATCGCAACGGGCGCAAGCTGTTCATCATACTTGGTCCTCTGTTTGGCGCCCTTGCCGTGCAGATCACCGCCATGACAACAGTTGTCTGGATACTCATTATTACCCGCCTCTTAGAGGGACTTTCCACGGCGGCTAATGCCCCCGCCACCCTGGGCTATATCTCCGAAGCGACGTCGCATTCGCCATCGCTGCGCGGGCGCGCAATCGGCTTCTTTGAGATCGCCACGGTGGGGGGAATGGCGGCGGGCTTGTGGCTGGGCGGTCGCCTGTGGAGCGCCTGGAGCGAACCCCTGACCGTGGGCATAATCCACCTGACCAGCCCCGCTTTTGCCCTCGATGGTGTGATCTACGTGCTGAGCCTGGTGATTCTTGCCCTGGGCCTTCAGGACACACAGATGAAGGCGATGCAGCAGGCTGCCCAGAGCGGCGCCCAGGCAATCGAGCAGACGTGGCGGCGCTATTTGACTGTACTGACGTCGGCCCGCGTATGGCGCTTCGTCCCCGCCTGGCTGGCTATCAATGCAGTCCTCGGCGTGTGGCTCAACCACGTCGCTCGCCAACTGACACGCTCTCGCGATTTCGCCGATCAGTTGCTCACCGGTGGGCTGACGCACAGCCAGGCGGGCGCCGTCTTTGCTCTTTTCGCGATCGTGTTTGCCGCCGGCATCCTGGGCTGGGGCTTCGTTCTTGGCCGCATGCGCAAGACAACTGTGATGCTCATCGGCACAGGAGGACTGCTGGCAGCGGGCATGGGACTGCTCGTGCTGAATCACCTGCCCTCTCTGTCTTCTTCCTTCGTTCTTCCGCTCGTGCTGGTGTTTGGCGGCGGTTTGTTCATCATGAGCGGATTCACACCCGCTGCTCTTGCCTATCTGGCCGACATTACCGAAGACCACGCCGGCGATCGTGGAGCGATCATGGGCCTGTACTCGGTCTTTCTTGGCCTCGGGCAGTTCCTCGGTTCGGCGTTGGGCGGACCATTTGCCGACTGGCGCGGCATGGACGGTGTTGTGGTGGCCTCAGCGCTGCTCGGCGTCTTTGCGGCTGTCACCGTGATCTACTTGCGGCGGTGCGAAGACCGCTTAAACAGAGCGTCATAGCGCAGCCGGTCATGCTGCGTTGCCGCCCCGTGTGGGCCGCGCTGGCGGCTGACCTATGCCAGCTTCTTGAAATCTAACGCCTTCTGATAAACCTCGACGTACTTCGTCGCCGATCTGCCCCATGAGTAGTCGCCACTCATCCCCGTCATCTGTAGCCCGCGCCATACATCTTTGTAACGATAGGTCTCGATGGCTCTGACTAAGGCCACGAAGAGCGGCCAGCGGTCGTATCGACCGAAGGCGAAGCCATTGCCCTCAGCGCTGCCTGGATTCCAGTCGCGAACTGTATCGGCCAGACCGCCGGTGGCGTGAACCACAGGGACTGATCCGTAGCGCATGGCGATCATCTGACCCAGGCCGCAGGGTTCGACGCGTGATGGCATCAGGAACATGTCGCTGCCTGCATAGATTGCTTGCGCCAAAGCGTGATCGAAAGTCAGGAACACAGCCGCCTGTTGCGGGTAGACCTGGGTGAAGCCGGTGAAGACGTCGTGATAGTGCTGGTCGCCGGTGCCCATGAGTACGAATTGTGCATTGAGATCGAGCACGTGGTCAAGCAAATCGGCCAGCAAATCGAATCCTTTCTGATCTGCCATACGTGAAATCATGCCAATCACAGGCACGTCAGGCGCATGCGGGAGGCGAGCCTGGCGCTGCAAGGCAGCCTTGTTCTCTGCACGCCGGGCCAGGGTTTGGACATCGAAACGGGCAGCGATGGAATCGTCTGTGGCCGGGTCAAAAACCTGCTGGTCGATGCCATTCAGGATGCCAAAGACTCGCTCGCGTCGCTCGCGCAGGATAGGATCGAGCTTTTCGCCAAACTCGCTGGTCAGTATCTCCTGTGCATAGCGCTCGCTGACCGTGTTGATAGCATCAGCAAAGAGAATGCCGCGTGCCAGAAGGTCGACCACCTGGTTCAGTTCAGCGATCTGCGGGTGATAGATGAACCCGGCTTCAGCAAGTCCGGCGACCTGCAAAACACGGAAGCCGAAGATACCCTGATATTGCAGGCTGTGAATGGTAAATAGCGTGGCCGACTTGGCGAAGAAAGGATCATCCCTGTAGACTGTCTTGAGCCAGTTGGGCACGATGCCGGTATGCCAATCGTGGCAGTGCAAGACGTCGGGCTGCCAGTCGAGCCGGCGCAGCATTTCAAGGGCAGCGCGGCAGAAGAAGATGAAGCGTTCACCGTCATCCTGATAGCCGTAGATACCTTCTCTCCCGAAATTCGGCGGCGAATCCACAAAGTAGGTTGGGACTTTGCCGGCCAGGCGTGTCTCCATGATTTGCGCCGACTCGACGCCGCCATCGAGGGGCACCTGCAAATCAGTGATCGTTGTCGTGAGGCCAAAACGCTCTGGCCCGACCCGTGCATAGCGCGGCATGACCAGGCGGACGTCGTGACCAAGATCGTGGAGCGCCAGGGGTAGCGATCCCGCCACATCGGCCAGCCCGCCGACCTTGGCAAAAGGCACCGCTTCTGAGCTGAGCACCAGGATTTTCACGCCAGTTCTGCCTCCGCAGGAATCATGTAGAGCTGCGTCACGTAATCTTTGAGCATGCGACGAGTGCTAAAAACTGGAGCCACTGTCCGGATTGTTTCTTTCACCATACTCAGCCAGGCGTGCGGCACGTGGTCCGCGCTGCGCTCATAGAAGAGTGGGATGATCTGGTTTTCGAGCAACTCATAGAGCGCGCGGGCGTCGGCGTCGTCCTGTGCGTCCTGGTGGCCGGCCATGTCGGCGCTGGCGATAGCCCAGCCATTTTTGCCGTTGTATGCCTCAGCCCACCATCCGTCCAGAATGCTGGCGTTGGGGACGCCATTGAGCCCTGCCTTCTGCCCGCTGGTGCCGCTGGCTTCGTTGGGCTTGCGAGGGGTATTGAGCCACACGTCGACGCCTTGCACCATCGTGCGCGAGACGCGCATGTCGTACTCTTCAACGAAGGCGATATGGCCTTTCAGCGCCGCATCCTGGGCCAGGCGATAGATGTCACGAATGAGAGCCTTGCCCGGCTCATCATTGGGGTGTGCCTTGCCGGCAAAGATGAACTGTACGGGCCGGCCTGGTTGGTTGACGAGACGCCGTAGCCGCTCGATGTCGCGAAAGAGCAGGGTGGCGCGCTTATAGGTAGCGAAGCGGCGCGCGAAACCGATGGTTAACGCATCGGGGTCCAGAAGAGTGCGCGCGGCCTCGATGTCGGGGGCGGCTGCACCCTGGCGTTTGTACTGAGCGGTGACGCTCTCGCGCACGAAGCTGATGAGATGCTGCTTGAGCTCACAGCGCGTCTTCCACAGCATTTGGTCGGGAATCTGCGCGACAGCATCCCATGTGCGTGGGTCATCGAGCGCGTCGACCCAGCGCGGCCCCAGATACTGGCCATAAAGGTCCGCCATCTCCGGCGCGATCCAGGTCGAGGTGTGAATGCCGTTGGTAATGGCGCCGATCGGCACTTGCTCGACAGGACGGTTGTGCCAGATGAAGCGCCACATATTGCGCGAGACGCCGCCATGGATGTGGCTGACGCCGTTGTAGCGGCTCGCCAGGCGCAGGGCAAGTACGGTCATGCTGAAGCGCGGTCCCCAGGGCAAATCGTGGCGTGCAAGATCAAGAAACTCCTCGCGGGTCATTCCGAACTCGATCCACTGCTGCCAGAAGTACTTCTCCATCATCTCAAAGGGGAAAGCATCGTTTCCTGCCGGGACCGGCGTGTGGGTGGTGAAGACAGTGCTGTTGCGCACCGTCTCGCGTGCCTGCACAGGCGAGACGCCCTTGCGGACAAGCTCACGCAGCCGCTCCAGCGTCAGAAACGCCGAATGTCCTTCGTTCATGTGCCAGACGGCAGGCTCGATGCCGAGTGCGCGTAGCATGCGCACGCCGCCGATGCCCAGCATCATTTCCTGAGAGACGCGCATCTCGTGGTCGCCGCCATAGAGACGGGCCGAAAGATCGCGGTCGGCGGGGGCATTTGGCTCGACGTCAGTGTCCATCAAGTACACGGAGACGCGCCCGACCTGAATATGCCAGACCATCGCATAGACCGTCCGTCCGGGCAACTCGACGCGGATCATGACCGGTCTACCATCGGGTGTCAGCGCCGCTCGAGCCGGTACGTCAGCAAATCTCAACTTGTTATAGATGGCTTCCTGGGTACCGTCTGCTGTGATGACTTGGCGGAAGTAGCCTTGTGGGTAGAGAAAGCCGACTGCCACCAGAGGTATACCCAGGTCGCTTGCTTCCTTGCAGTGGTCGCCGGCAAGAATGCCCAGGCCGCCAGAGTAGATATGCAGTGATTCATGCAGGCCAAACTCCGGCGAAAAATAGGCTATCGTGTGGTCAATCGTCTCAGGAAAGGTATGCGAGAACCAGGTTTGCGTAGGATGCATGTAGGTCTCTAAATCAGCCATGACGTTGTCGTAGGAGGCCAGGAAGGAGGGAGTCAGCGCCGCGCGCAGCGTCTTGGAGTCTGCGTGCGCCAGGAAGCGTACCGGGTTGTGATATGTCTCCTGCCAGAGTGCGGGATCGATGGCGCTGAACAACGCCTGGGCCTGCGGGTGCCAGCTCCACCATAGATTGTAGGCCAGGAGCTCCAGGCCATCGATCCGTACGGGCAAAGGTGAATGGGTGATACGCTTGTTGGGCAACAAAAACTCCTCCTCATAGGATGTGCGCCAATCATGCAGACGTCCGAAGTCATAATGACTTCGGACGTCTGCATGACAGCACAGAAATCAGTTGGTCAAACCCGCATTCTGGAGTCGATCAGCCTGATCGGCGACAGCCACAGCATCGATCAAGGCGTCGAGGTCTCCCTCAAGGACTGCGGGCAGATTGTGTACCGTTATGCCGATGCGGTGATCTGTAACGCGGTCCTGCGGGTAGTTATACGTGCGCACTTTTGCTCCC
>CAYOEZ010000170.1:0-10974 GCA_964402955.1 uncultured Ktedonobacterales bacterium
GAACGTGCTTCAGCACGTTTGGTCATAGCAGACGCCGGGATTCATCCGGCGGGCGAGCACCGGGCGGGCGGCATCCGGCGGGCGGGCACCGGGCGGGCACGATCCCGCGCGCTGGCAACGCCATCGCCCGCCCCCACCACGCAACGCCATCGCCCCCACCCCCCGACATTGGGGGAGCAGCAGCACGCGTGGCGGAATGCGCTCGACTGTCCGAAGGACTCCGGACTCCTTCGGAGAAGATCGGCTTCTAAGCCACTGCGCCATAAGACCGCGCGGCCGCTTAGAAGCGGAATTCATTCCCGCGCATCCCCAGGCAGTACCTGGCGGAGCGAACCGGGACGGCCTTCACCATTGCCCAGATGGCCTGATGGCCGTTTGAGCGTGCTGCGTGACGACGCCTCTCTCCACACTGGGAATTGCTGGGTCCATCATCTGAAGCGTCACCGAGGTGGTATAGTTGTAGGTCGACTTTCCATAGGCGACAACCCGTTCGGGCTGCAGGCAGGCCCATTGCAACCCGAAATGCCGGGTATGGAAACCCGGCGTACAACTGGCGCAGCGCTTCCCCCCAGCATTGGGGGGTTAGGGGGCCGCCGCAGCACGTTCATCCAGCATTGTCAATAGACCGCGCGTCAGTGATATTATCGCGTGGGGGACAACGACGAGTCGATTCTACTTGTACGGCATCCACACGCGCATGGTGCTCAATCCCCGATTGTCCCAGGCGTAGTAGGGAATGGCAACCAGGCTGGTTTGCTGGCGTTCGGCGTCCGCCGCCGCGTCGAAGGGCAGATAGAGACCATCTCCCCAGACGCTGCTGTCCACCGCATAGCCGCGCGCCTTGATCACCATCATGCCGCCAAGCAGGTCGTCTTTCCAGACCGGGTCGAGGCGTGAGTCCTTTGCGATTTCGATGTCGAGCAAGTTGAAGCCGCCGGGCTGGTCGGGCGATTCGAGGCAGTACACGAGCGGGCCGCGCTCGATGGCGACGCTGCCCCGTGTCGGATCGACGCGCTGATGAGCAGATGTCAGCCGCGCCGGCATGGGCAACTCAAGCTCAACGTAGTCACATTCAGTCCACTGCCGCTCGATGGAGAGATAGCCCTTCTTGTCAACCGCAACGGCAAGCCGGGCATCATTGAGCTTCAGCACTGGTTTGGCGCACCAGGCTGGGATACGGAATGATAGCTTCCAGGGCGCCGCGGTGGTCGTCTCCACCGACAGCAGCATCGTTCCCTGCCAGGGGTAGTCGGTCTGGGCGTGCAAGTGCACAGGCCCGCCCTTGACGTCGACCGTGATGTCGCAGGGAGCGTAATGCTGTATCTGCACCCCGTTGTCGTCGTGTGTGACCAGGTAATGCTGCAGCGACGACAGCAAGCGCATGATGTTGGGTGGGCAACAGGCGCAGCCATACCACTCCTTACGCTCATTGCCGTGCAGGCCAAAGACCGGCTTGTAGCCGCGGCGCAAGAGAGGGTTCTCATAGCGTGTGCGCAGGCCGTCCAGCGAGCGCCCGCTCAGGAAACCGTTGAAGAGCGTGCGCTCCATCAGATCGGCAAAGCGGCCCTCGCCCGTGATCAGCAGCATGCGCCAGTTCCACATGATGCTGGCGATCTGGGCGCACGTTTCGCAGTAGCAGGTATCGTTGGGCAGTTCATAAGGCTCGCCGAAGGCCTCGCCGGACGTGCGCGAGCCGGCGCCGCCGGTCAGAAAAAGCTTGTGCGCGGTCAGGTCATGCCACTGCCGCAGCAACGCCGTGAGCAGCGCCGGTTCGCCGGTCTCCATGAACAGATCAGCCACGCCTGCGGTCAGGTAGAGCGCTCGCACCGCATGCCCTTCGACGGTTGTGGCATTGCGCACCGCAACGTGTTCCTGGTAGACAGCGGCGTTGGACGGCGTCACATCAAGTAGGCCCTGAGCGCGCTCATCAAGGAAGTATGAGGCAAGATGCAGGTAGCGTTTTTCGCCGGTGTCGCGGTAGAGTTCGATCAGCGCAGCCTCGATCTCAGGATGGCCGCACGTGCCACGACGCTTGCCCACGCCGAACACGCCGTCGATGCAGTCGGCCAAGCGCCGGGCGATGTCGAGTAGCTTCGTGCTGCCCGTGACGCGGCGGTGCGCCACTGCCGCCTGGAACAGATGGCCGGCGCAGTAGAGCTCATGGCCATCGCGTAGTTCTTGCCAGCGCTTGTCGGGTTTCACCACCGTGTAATACGAGTTCAGGTAGCCGTCTGGCCGCTGCGCCCTGGCCAATAGGTCAATGGTCTCGTCGGCCATGTGCGCCAGCTCGGCATCCGGGCCATTCCCCAGCTCGTAAGCGACAGCCTCCAGCCACTTGTACAGGTCAGAATCCAGATAGGGGGCTGTGCTGCTGTAGGCGCCCTCGGCCAGTCCGGCGGCGAGACGCAGATTGTGGAAGTTGCCCGCCTTCTCGAGCATGGTGTAGCCGTTGCGCAGGCTCACCGTGCGGTTGACATCCCGATGCTGCCCCCAGAAGCCCCCCTTCAGGGTAACGGAGGGGAAGGGCAACGTGTGCAGAGCGACGTGTGAACTGGAGCGCGTGTCG
Organism: uncultured Ktedonobacterales bacterium; assembly: GCA_964402955.1. GTDB lineage: Bacteria > Chloroflexota > DTOL01 > DTOL01 > DAOUCN01 > CAYOEZ01. The sequence continues at coordinate 2,567 of CAYOEZ010000170.1, forward strand.
ACAGGTCCCGCCGCGTATTCTGTGCTGTTCATCTGGTTATCCTCCCATAGATCGGGAGCGTCGCAGCCTTGCGCCGCGCCCGTGCACTGCGTCTGATATCTATTGCTTCGGCTTCGGCCACTTGTCGCTGGGCCATTTGTTGGGCATCAGAATGGTATCGGGTAGATCGGGCACAACGGCCAGAATAGCCTTCATCATGTCTGCATCGAGCGGGCCCTTGTTGAAGATGGCAATGTTCTGCTTCAGTTGTTCCACCGTTTCCACGCCCACGACGCCACAAGTGACGCCATCGAGGCTCAGAACATAGCGCACGGCCAACTCGGCTAGGCTCATGCCCGCCGCGGCAGCCAGTGTGCGCAACCCTTGCAGCACCGGCAGAACCGCGCCCAACCCTGGCGCGATCTCGCTATCGGGCAGCAACACAAGCCCCTGCAGGTAAATGCTGCGCACAAAGACACCTAGCCCGCGCTGCTTGCAGTCGTCGAAAATACCCTCACGCACATAGCGGCGATCGAGAACGCTGGTCGGGACCTGCACAGCTTCAACCAGACCAGAGTTGACGATGCTCTTGGTCACCGGCGGCGTCATGACTGACGAACCGGCGTGGCGCACCAGACCACGCTCCTTCAGCTTGAGCAGCGAGCCGAAGTAGCGAAAGTTCTCCTCGTGGTGGATCAGGCACAGCGGCAGAGTATCCAGACGTAAGCGCTTGAGCGACTCGGTAATTGATTCTTCCATGAGACGATCAGCCGTCGCTGCATCTAACCCGTCGTCAAAGTGCGCCGTCTTGGTCACGATCGTGAACTTGTCAGCAAGCCCCAGTTCCGCCAGCGCCTGACCGATCACCTCTTCGCTCGTTCCATACATGCGCGCTGTATCGAGCGCTGTCACTCCGCCCTCATAGGCGCACGACAAGATGTCACAAACGTCTTTCAGCGTCGGTTGCCCCGTCTTGTTGGCTATACCATAGTTCATGCCAAACTGCACGGTGCCGATCATCAGGCGCGAAAGCTTGAGATCAGCAAACTGCCGGTACTCCATCGTTGTCACTCCTCACAGGTTGATTCGCGTTCGCCAATGTAGTAGTAGCGCTTTAGAAACGTCCGTGCTCCTCGACTAACTCACTCACCCGCCGGATACGCTCCCAGCGCGCATGCGGCGGTACCTGATCTGCAACGCCCAGCACGTAGCGCGGCGCGCTGCGCATCACGGACAACGCCTCAATGACAAAGCGATCGAACTGCTCATCGGAAACAAAATCGGTGAAATAGACGCCGGGCAATCCGCCCCAGATTACCGTGTGCGGCGGAACAAGACTCGCCAGATCAGCGAGCGCAACATCGCCAACAGGAGCGGGAGTCAAGGCTTCCAGCACGGTGAATCCCGTCGCCGCAACCTCTGCGATCAGACCGCGCAGTGTCCCATCCATGTGCACAAACGAGAACTTGCCGGCGCGGCGGATCTCGTCAACCCAGCGCCGCTCGTAGCCCGCCATGTAGCGCTGGAATAGGGTCTTGCCCACGGCTTCCGAGGACAAGTTCTCCGGAATCATCAAGGCTTCAGCCGGAGACTGCACGGCAAGGGTTGCCGCCGCGTCGGCGGTCCTTTCCAGCACAGCCAGCGTCTCCTCGCATTCCTCTGGAGCGTCGGCCAGAGCGTAGGTGACCGTCTCGATGCCAGCGAGCAGCGCCACCATCTCCATCAGCGGACTCTTGGGCAGGTAGCACAGCACAATCCCATTGTCGCCGACGAGCTGAAGGCGGCGTTGGGCGCGCTCATAGTCAGGCTGATAGTGCGTGTGCGCATACCAGTAGCGCAGGGCAGGTAGATCGCGCCAGCTCTTGACACAGCGCTCGCGGTAGCCCCAGCAGTAGGATTCAGGAAGATACGCCTCCACCTCGCGCAGGCTGCCAACCGGCGTCTCCACGGTACGGATGCGCCGCTTGTTCTCCTCCCACACCGTGACACGCACGCCTTCATAGGAGGCTGTGAAAGGGAAGTAGCCTTGCAGGTAGAAGCCAGCGCCTATATCGCGGTGCAGCGCAAAGAGCCCATCGCCCTGATAGCGGGCGGGCAACAGAGACTCGCGCTGCATGTAGGTCAGCCAGTAGTCCAGATCGGCCAGCCAGGGCACAGCAGACGGCTTCTCTCCACGCAAGACGGCAAGCACGCGCTCACGCACGTTCACAGTGCAGCCTCCAGACAGATAGAACGCCAGCAGCGTCGATCAGGCGCGGAATCCAGGCTGGCTCTGCGTCACGTCGATGAACGCCAACATGTTTTCGAGCGGGACGTCGCCCTCAACCGCATGGGCGGGAGCAAAGATGTAGCCTCCCTCCTTGCCCAGCTCAAGCAGCCGCTGCGCCTCGGCGCGTACGTCCTGGACTGAACCATAGGCGAGTGTGTGCTGTGTGGACATGCCGCCGTGGAAGGCCAGGCGTCCATGATAACCTTTGATGAGCGCCGCCACATCCATGACTTCTGGCTGGAAGGGGTTGAAACAGTTCAAGCCGATGCCGACCAGGTCATCAAACAGCTCGTCAACCTTGCCGCAGGAGTGAATCGAAACATACTTGCCGGCGTCGTGGACGACGCCATACATGCGCTTGAGCGCAGGGTAGATAAACTCGCGCCACAGAGCCGGTCCCATTTGCAGGCCGCGTTGCGTGCCCCAGTCATCGCCGAAGTGAATGGCGTCGATGTCGTACTTGACGGCTTCCTGCACCTGCGCGATGTTGTAGTCAGCGATAGTATTCATAAGTTCGCGTACAAACTCGGGATGGTCGTAGAAATCCATCATCAGGTTTTCCATCCCGCGCATCGTCCATGCCCGTTCATACAGCGAGAAGCCAATCTCGAAAATCCGCCAGCGATCGCCAAAGCGGGCCATCTTGCCGGGGATGTCCTCGAAGAAGCGCTTGTCCAGAGGATTGGGGAACTGATAGCCTGCGAGGGTCGGCTCGGGCAGTACATGGCCCTTCACGATGCCGATGTCTTTGTCGACGCTGCGATCCCAGACGACGCCGAACACGTCCTGCACACAATCGTTGCCGATGTCATCGAAGAAGCCAATGCCATTGCCCAATTCAAGGAAATGGTTCTGCAGCTTCTCTTCGATATCCGTCTGTCCATAGTGGCGCCGCAGCGTATCTTCTGCTTCGTGGGTGAAGCCAAAAGACCACGGCACATAGGGTGGGCGCTGTCCTTGCATGGCCAGGCCCACAACGTCTCGTTTGATCATTCGCTACCTCAATAGTGTCGTACAGAGCATGTGCCCGTACTGCCTGACTACCCTTTCTTGTTGTACAGGATGAACAACCCTATCCAGCAGACCAGCGACCCTTCGAGCACATGTGCATCGCCCAACGTCACACGTGTCAGACGCACATACTCAGCCAGGAACTGGCCGGCCAGAAACCCCACGGCCCCCACCAGCCAGTATGCCCACATGCCCCGCCTCGTTCCGCCGGCCAGAACGAAGAAGATCAAGCCATAGAGGCTGCCCAGAATCACGGCCACAATCAAAGCAGGAGGCATTCTGCGACCTCACCTAATCTATGATTCCACCGCCGAGCACCTCGTCGGCGCTATAGAACACGGCTGCCTGGCCGGGGCTGACCGGACGTTGCGGCTCATCGAAGTCAATGGCTGCCGCGCCTGCGGCGAGCGGAGTCACCGTTGCCGGCGCTTCGTGCGCCTTGTAGCGCAAACGGACCAGACAGGCGAACGGCGCGACCGGAGCAACGTCGGCGACGTACGTGACATTGCTCACAGTGAGATGACGATGCAACAGCCCTTCCGTTGGCCCCACCACAACCGTGTTGTGCTCAGCGTCGATTCTCGTGACGTAGACGGGCATTCCTGTCGCCAGACCCAAGCCATGGCGCTGGCCCACTGTGTAGTTGGGAAGCCCGCGATGCTGCCCCAGAACTCTGCCCGATTCATCACGGATCGGCCCCGGCAGCACAGGGACGTGGGCGTTGGCCGCCACAAACGCAGGGTAGTCGTCATTGGCCAGGAAGCAAATGTCCTGGCTTTCGGCCTTGTCGGCCACTGGCAGCCCTCGTTCTCTGGCCAGGGCGCGCACCTGCGCCTTGGTCAACTCGCCGAGCGGGAAAAGCACATGCGCCAGTTTTTGCTGCCCGAGCACGTGCAGCACATAGGACTGGTCTTTGTTGGGATCGACGCCCTTGAGCAGATGGTAGCGCCCATCTTCGGCCACTATACGCGCATAGTGCCCGGTTGCCAGGTACTCGGCGCCGAGCGTACGGGCGCGCTCTAAGAGCAACCCGAAGCGGACACTCCGGTTGCAGGCGACGCAGGGATTCGGTGTGCGGCCGCGGACATATTCGGCGACGAAGTAGTCAACAACCGCCGACCTGAACTCGTCCTCAGCGTTGACAATGTAAAACGGTATGTTCAGGATAGAGGCAACGCGGCGCGCATCGTCCACACTCTGTGGAGTGCAACAGCGATTGGACAGCCCGTTCTCAGCCGGCTCCGACCAGAGGCGCAGCATCATGCCAATCACCTCATAGCCGGCGTCAGCCAACAACAGCGCCGCCACTGAGCTATCGACGCCGCCGCTCATGGCAACGACGACCCGCTTTGGCCTGTCTGCGTTGCTGGTTTCTTGTGTCATGGTACGGTCATCATAGCACAGGGCAAAGCGGGTTGTCAAACGCACAGCTTGGCCTACCTGCCCACCGTCACGCCGCACCAAGAGCAACCGCTGTAGGGGCGCTGCTTGCTGCGCCTATCTGCGTGGTCGCACCGGCGCGGATCGGGCGCAGCGAGCGGCGCCGCTACGGCCGTATCGCGATAACTTACAGCTTGGCGAGGAATTGGTAGCTCCTGGCAACGGCGACCATCATGTCGGTGGCGCAGGCGTCCAACTCAACGATCAACCACTGCGTGTTCTTGCCGCCGGCCTTGACAATGGCCGGGACATCCACAATGCCGTCGCCGACTGCCGTCTGCGGTTGGCCTTTTACGCACGGCCCATCCTTGATGTGCAGGAGCGGTGAGCGCTTGCCGAAGAGTTTGACCATAGCTACCGGGTCGACGCCGGCCGTCTTGATCCAGTACGTGTCAAGCTCGTAGGTGATCGCCGGATCGAGCTGCTCGAGCATGATCTCATACACGTAGCGGCCCTCGACCTGCAAGTACTCCCACCAATGGTTGTGAATGCCGAAGGACAACCCTGCGGCGCGCACGTTGGCATTCGCTTTGTTGAAGACGTCACAGGTGCGCTTGATCTGATCGAGGGTCTTGAAGTCGTCCGGTCCCTTGCCCGACACCAGGCACGGACAAGAGATAGCCTTGGCGGCCTCGATGACCTCGGTTTTCTTGTCGCCAACGGGCATCGGCAGATGAACGCTCGGCACAACCAGGCCAAGTTCCTTGAATAGCTTGCCCGCCGCTTCTGCCGTCGTGCCCGGGAAGTTGGCCGGCTCCACGCCGGTGTATCCGGCGGCCGCAACCTGTCTGACAGCGCCGGCAAAGTCTTTGGCAGCCATTTCGCGGACGCTGTACAACTGAAGGGCAATTGGTGCATGCATAATCCTGTCTCCTTTTTTTGTTCTACGCGCTGTGCGCAGCGACGACAGCTAGCGCTTGTCGTCAGCAGCCAGCATACGCAGATAGTCGGCAGCCTCGGTCTCGCCCATCGACCCCAGAATGTTGAAAGCAAACCCTTTGCCGCCAAGATGGCGCACGATCGTGCGCGCGCCCGCGGCGGTGACATAGAGTTGGCACAGCTTGCCGCCGTCGCGAATGCGCTTCAGCAGCGGCAGCCAGCGCTGCGGCGGCGGCGCGCCCGCACCGGAGATCCATTGGATACCACACATGCGTTTGAGCGAGAGCAGCATGTCCAGATGTGGGATCTCGCCGCGGCCGTCCAAATGATAGAAACCATGATCAAGATAGTCACAGCACGCCGACAGGTCAGGCAACACAAAGCGCTCGAACATTTTGGGCGAGATCATGTACGAGAAGTCGCATTGCAGCATATAGCAGCGGCTAGGCGACCAGATTGCGGCCCAGGGCGTCGTGCCGCGGCCGGCTGCGACGGTCTTCTCCAAGTCCTCATAATAACGCAGCCACAGCGCCGTCACCTCACGCATCACTCGTTCGACCTGATCGGGTTCATCGTTGACCTCGTAGAGCAACTGCTCCGTTGTACGCAGCGACGCCACGATGTCCAGATTTCCGCCCAGATCGGTGTGACCAACAGCTACCAGCTTGCCCCAGCGCTTGACGGCCGCCGCGGTGAGGTCGCAGACACGACGCAGCCAGATATTGCTGGCGTCATAGCACGGATGCACATCATGGATGCCAACCTGCGCCGCCGGCTCAAACCAGACCGTGTCGGGCACGGAGTTGACCTTTGTTCCGATGAAACCAGCCATGATGCCGGGGCCGAAATTGGGCCACCACTTGGGAAAGGCGTCGCCATAGTAGCGCGTCGCCTCCAGATGAGGCTGGATGCGATCCAGAACCTTGTCTGCACTCATCGAGAAGGGGAAGTTGCTTGTGTATCTCTCGACGTGTGGCAATCGTTTCCCGCGCGGTTGAACCTTCTCCTGAATCAACACCAGTGCTCGCGGCAACTCTCCTACCCACCAGGCCGACCAATCACGTTCGATGCGCTGCCAGTCCTGCTCCGAGAAGTGTACATCGATGCTCATGCGCTGTCACCGTCCTATGCCGTAATCACGTCCGCAATGTGGAACGAAATCCATCGCGCCATCTCCTCAGGCACAAAGACCAGCAGGCGCACCCGCACAGACGCCGGCGCGGGAGCGCCAGAGGCTAACTACACCGTGAAATGCTTGAACTGCAGCAAGTGGGATCGGTTCTGTTCAAGCATCTGGTTGACCATCTTTTCTGTCTCGTCCAGCGAGAGCACAGCCGCGGTCAAGGGGTCGTGGGCGATCGCCTGATAGACGAGGCGCGGATTGCCGGTTATGGCCGCTTCGACGGCCATCTCCTCAACCTGTGCGCTCAGACTCGTGAGAACCGCGCACTGAGGGGGCAATGCCCCTACGTGCGCCGGCGAAAGGCCCTTCTTGCTGGCCCAGACAGGCACTTCGACACAGGCATTCCGCGGCAGATTGGTCACCAGGCCGGTATTGGGCACATTGCCGTTGTACTCAAAGGGCTCGCCTCCCTTGAGCGCGTTGATGATATGTGCAGCGTACTCATGGCCGCGCTCCAGCGAGATCGGCGTCTCGGCGGCAAACCACTTGCGCGCCTCATCTGTCCAGGTATGCTCGCGCTTCTGGTATTCTTTCAGAATGTAGGCATGTTCGCCGGGGTTCCAGCCTGTGCCGTGAATACAGTACTTCTCGATGAGATCGGGCCGCTTGCGGAACCACCAGTTGTACTCGGAGTTGTGGCCGCTGGACTCTGTCACGTAATAGTCGAGGTGCAGGTACATCTCGTTGCGCACCGGTTGCTCGTTGTAAACCTCAGGCCGCTCGGTGATGGCCTTGCGGATCAGCGGATAGGCGTCTTTGCCATTCCAATCATACTTAACGTACCAGGCGAGGTGGTTGATGCCGGCGCAGGTGTAGGTGATCTCCGAGAACGGCGCGCCTATCCACCTGGCCAGCATCTCGGCGGTGCCTTGCACGCTATGACACAGCCCCGTCAACTTGATGGAGGTCTCTCGCTGCATGGCGCGGCAGAGCATGGCCATAGGGTTAGTATAGTTGAGCATCGTGGCGTCGGGGCAGTAGCGCTCCATGTCACGTGCGATGCCCAGCATCACCGGAATGGTGCGCAACGCGCGGAAGATGCCCGATGGCCCGCGCGTGTCGCCGATATTAATGTCCACCCCATACTGCATGGGAATCTCGATGTCATAGCGCCAGACATCGGTCGCGCCGGCCAGAATCGTGACGACGACAGCGTCCGCATCCTTGAGCGCCTCGGCCCGATCCATCGTGGCAATAACCTTGGCCGGGTACTTGCCCATGTCCACGATGCGCTGCACCGACTTCTGTGCGAAGTCGAGGCGCTCTGGGTCAATGTCCATCAGGGCGAGGGTAGCGTCTTGCAGAAGGGGAAAGGTCAGAATATCTCGAACGAGGCCGCGTGTGAAGCCGATACTGCCAGCGCCAATGAAGGCAATCTTCGTCATGTTCGTCTCCTCAGCAGATAGGTTGCCAGTCGCGGTGGTCGTGATCAGATGTGTGAGCACTGGCAACAGGATTATACCACATCCGACGCTGCTGAGACCACCCCTCGCATAGGCAGTTTGGACGATTTTCTGGAATTGGTCACTACGATACTTGACGAACCGCACCCAATCTGCTATTATTCACTCCCGCTGGAGGCGTGGTGTAGCGGCCTAACATGCAGCCCTGTCAAGGCTGAGATCGCGGGTTCGAATCCCGTCGCTT
>CAYOEZ010000171.1:0-10910 GCA_964402955.1 uncultured Ktedonobacterales bacterium
CTCTGCGCGCTGCTTTCAAGGCGGTCATGGAGAGCAAGCAGGTCGCAATTCTCGTACCGACGACGATTCTGGCACAGCAGCATTACAACACCTTCCGAGAGCGTATGGCGGCCTTTCCCGTGCGCGTGGAGATGCTGTCTCGCTTTCGCAGCGAGCGCGAGCAGCGCAAGATCATCGCCCGCTTGCGCGAGGGCGACGTCGACATCTGTATCGGCACGCACCGGCTGGTTCAGAAAGACGTCGTGTTCAAGAATCTGGGCTTGGTGATCATCGACGAGGAGCAGCGCTTCGGCGTGATGCACAAGGAGCGGCTGAAGGAGTTGCGCAAGGAAGTCGATGTGCTCACCCTGACGGCGACGCCGATCCCGCGCACGCTGCACATGTCGCTTGTCGGCGTGCGCGATATGAGCGTCATCGACACGGCGCCCGAAGATCGTCTGCCAATCACGACAGTCGTTATGCCCTACGACGAAAACCTGATTCGCCAGTCCATCATGCGCGAGATGGATCGTGGCGGGCAGGTTTACTTTGTCCATAATCGTGTACAGAGCATCGAGCACGTCACCCGTCGCTTACAGACGATCTTGCCGCATGTTCAGTTTGCGATCGGGCACGGCCAGATGCCGGAAGATCATCTGGAGAAGGTCATGATCGATTTCGCTGACGGTAAGATTGACGTGCTCGTGTGCACGTCGATCATCGAAAGTGGCGTCGACATCGCCAATGTGAATACGATCATCATCAACCGGGCCGATCAATTCGGCCTTGCCCAGCTCTACCAGTTGCGCGGGCGGGTCGGGCGCGGCGCCAACCGCGCCTACGCCTACCTCCTGCACGATCGCAGCTTCCAATTGTCCGAAACAGCCGATCAGCGGCTGCGCGCCATCTTCGAGGCCAGCGCGCTAGGCGCAGGCTATCGTATCGCTATGAAGGATCTGGAGATACGCGGCTCGGGCAATATCCTGGGCGTTGAGCAGCACGGGCACATCGCAGCCATCGGCTTTGATCTCTACACTCGTCTGCTCGCGGCTGAGGTGGAGCGGCTGAAGGAAGAGGGCTGGGATGGGCAGGAGGAAGACAAGAGCGCCGAGGCGACGGTGGACTTGCCCTCGCCGCATCCATCGCTGACGCTGCCGCTCGATGCGCTGCTGCCCGTAACCTACGTCCAGGATGACTCGACGCGCCTGTCGCTGTATCAGCGCATGGCTGCCATCAGCGCGGCCAAAGAGGTCACCGAGATGCGCACAGAGCTTGTGGATCGCTTTGGCAAACTGCCGCAGGTCGTGGACAACCTGCTCTTTGTCCTTGATATGAAGGCCCGCGCAGAGGAAGCAGGGGTCAGGGCGCTGGTCAGTCATGAGCGGGAATTCGTCCTGACGCTTGCGCCCGGGCTCATCGTCGACCAGACGAAGCTCTCTCGTCTATTTGGGACAGCGCTCAAGATCGGCACGTCGATGATGCGGCTGGATCGGCGCAAACTAGGCGGGCGCTGGCGAGAGCACCTGCGCACACTTCTTGACGAGATGGCAAAGGACTAAACTGCTGCCATGGTGGAAACAACACTCGTGTGTATGGGGATCCGCAGATGACACAGATGCACGCAGATGAAAAGCCGCAGACTCAGGCAAAGATGGTAGACCAACGGTCGTTCTATCTGCGAAGCTCACCCCGTCTATCGGGTGTTGATCTGCGAAGCTCACCCCGCAGTAGAGCCTGCCCCGCCCCATCGGGCATCGGGTGTCATCTGCGGATCGTCCGGCTTTTCGTACCTTCGCTTTCCATGTATGTTTCATCTTGGTATTGGTACAGACGCGTTACCGTTCCTCGTCGCCAATGACGGTGAAGGTGCGCGCTTGCGGCGCGTCTATGCTGCCGATGAATGGGGCATAGCGGGCGGAGCGCGTTGCCTGGCCTGAGTTGACGATGACCACTGGCGGCGGCGCTTGCGTTGGCCGGGCCGGCGCCTCGGGCGGAGGCGCAACCGGCTGGCTCCCTGTCGTGCGCGCCGTCAGCACAATAGATACCAGCGTGGCAGGGATGCTCGCTACAACGCCGATGATCACGCCGACCGCCAGTGCGCGTCCTTTTCCGGCCAGATGACTGCCCGCGGCATAGGCGAACGTTGCCACAAACAGGAAAACCAGAAACACGATCATTTTGCGCATGCGAAACCTCTTTCCATCATGAAGCCCATTGCGGCCGGGTATGCAAGCGACGCAGCGGCTCTAGCACGGCGCATATTTGGCGTCCCTGGCAGAAGCGGCGACGAACGCGCCCGCATCCGCGTCTGCCGTTGCCTTTTGCTTGACGGTGGAACGAGCAGCAGAGGCCGAACTGTGCAGTGCGCACCCGACGCACATCTGGGGGCCGTAGATCTGCACGCACAGAGCCGCACAGGCGGCTCGCTGCATGCGGACGTGCGCCGGCTCTCCTGCTCACACCTCGCTGCGGCCGTTGCCGAAGCGCACTGTGATGCTGCCGCCTTCTTGCTTTGCCAACGATACGCGCAGGTGCTGGCAGTCGATCGCTGCGGCAGGACACGCTTCGCATATCTCAGCCGAGACCTAACGGTTCGGCCCACTGATCTTAGCGCACACAAGCTGCCCGTCATTTGTCACTTCTCGGAACTGGCATGGTCTCAGCATGTCCCCTGCTCCTTCCGCTGACCGAACACCTAAATAGCACATATGTTCTACTTGCATCTTAGCACAGCATCTGCGCTTTGTCAAGATGTCGTAGGGCGAGTTTCTTACCCGCCGTGGATTCCGGATTGGGAGAGGGCGGCGGCTATGGAAAGCCGCCCTACAAGATGCGGACGCGAGCGCCGTTGTCTTGACACAACCGGCAGATAGTGTATACTCGCAGTGGCGATTGAGGCCGTCACAAAGATGAGGATTTTGCACGTTATTCAACGCTACTGGCCATATATTGGCGGCTCGGAACGGCAACTGCAGGAGTTCTCTGAGCGTCTTGTGCGCGATGGGCATGATGTCACCGTTTTTACGACCGATGCCTGGGACCTGGATCTTTTCTGGGCGCGTGGCAAGCGGCGCATCTCGGTTGCAGCGGAGACGCACAACGGCGTCCATATCCGTCGCTTCCCTGTGCGCCACATCGCTCCCACCTACCTTGCCTATCCTGCCATCCGCCGCATCATGCTGATCCTGTCGGACCTGCCCTTCGACACGACGCGGCTGATTTTCCCGCTGGCTCACCTGACGCCGTGGACGCCCGCTCTCGCGACGGCGTTGCGCCGCGAGAACCTTGACTTTGATCTGGTAGCCGGCATGAATATCGTCTTCGACGCACTGCTCGAGCCGGCGCTCCGTTTTGCACAGCGGCGGCGCGTGCCGTTCATTCTGCACCCGCTCACGCACCTGGGTGAGGAAAGCGACCGCAAGGTACGCCGCTTCTACACGATGCGCCACCAGATCCGGCTCTTGTGTGAGTCCGACGCTGTCATTCTGCAGAACGAGCTGGAGGAGCAGGCGCTCATAAGCCTGGGCGTTGCGGCGCACAAAATGCATGTGATCGGTTCCGGAGTTAACCCCGACGAGACGCTGGGCGGCGATGCGGCGCGTTTTCGCCAGAAGTACGGCATCGATGGTCCTTTCGTTGCGTTCCTGGGTACAGCGGCCTACGACAAGGGCGCACATCATAGCATCGATGCCATGAAGCTGCTCTGGCGGCAGGGAGTGGATGCCCGGCTTGTCTTTGCCGGCCCGGCGATGGATCAGTTCACATCCTATTACCAGAGCCAGCCCGACGAGGTGCGCCGGGGCTGCCGTGTGCTAGGCTTCATCTCAGAAGACGACAAACGTGATTTGCTGGCGGCATGCAGTATGTTGATTCTGCCCTCACGCACCGAGTCCTTCGGCATCGTCTTTCCTGAGGCGTGGCTCTACGACAAGCCTGTCATTGGCGCCCGCGCTGGTGGCATTCCGACCGTCGTGAGCGATGGCGTCGATGGCTTTCTGACGAGTTTCGGCCATGTCGCGGCGCTGGCCGGGCGCATTCAGCTTCTGCTCTCCGACCCGGCGCTTGCACGACGATTGGGCGAGAACGGGCATCGTAAGACGCTGGCTGAACTCACCTGGGATCGCAAGTATGCAATGGTACGACAGGTCTACGAAAGCGTCAGAGTGGGAGGCTGAGGTGACCACGCAGGATTCGCAGGTGGCAGAGGTGCTTGAAGAGGTTCGCTCGCGTGTGCGTGCGTGCCGTGCAACCGGCGGCGACAGCGCGACGTCTGCCGATGAGCAGACGCTGAGCGAGGTTCAGGCAGCCATCCAAGATGTAAACGTCAACGCACGCGTCAACAGCCACCTGCCCCTGCTGTGGGAAGATATGGTCGTCGGACGGCTGCGCGCCCTGGTGCAACGCGTGGTGCGCCGGCTTTTGCGCTGGTACATCAACCCGATTGTCGACCAGCAGAACATCTACAACGCCGCCTCGGCGCGAGCGCTGACGTTGCTGGCCGCTGAGAATGCCCGCCTGCGCCGTGAGCAACGAGAGCTGTCTGAACGGGTCGCTGATTTGGAAACGAGGATGAAAGACTGATGGATAGTACCGTACTCGATCGCATTCCCTTTCAGGTAGATCGGCCTCGCCTGCTCAACATGGTTCATATCGAGGAAGGCAGCGAGTATGCTGCCACTCTCACTGGCCTTGTCGGCGAGGCTGAGGCTAGCGCCAGGCCGAAGGCGATATACAGAGTCGTGTTTATCGATAGCAAAGCCGACGACTACGTCGTCGTCGAAGGCACAAAACTCAGCAGCCGTGTCATGCGCGTCAACCTGGACACGGCTCAACGCGTCTTTGCCTATGTCGCTACGGCAGGAGCAGAGTTGGAGAAATGGGCCAACACCAAGGATGATATCGTTGAGCAATATTGGGCGGAAGCCATCATGCTGCAAGCCGTCGGCGCCGCTAATGCTTTCCTTGCCGCGCACCTGCAAGACCAGTACCGCCCCGGCCCGCTCTCGCGCATGAATCCCGGGTCGCTGCAAGACTGGCCTCTGCGTGAGCAGCGCCCGCTCTTCAATCTTGTTGGCGATACGGAGACGAGCATTGGTGTGCGTTTGACCGACTCCTACCTGATGGTTCCGCGCAAGTCTGTTTCCGGCATCCAGTTTCCCACCCAGGAGAGCTTCGAAAGCTGCCAACTCTGCGGGCGCGAGGTCTGCCCCAATCGCCGCGCCCCCTACGATGCACAGCTTTTTGAGCGTAAGTACAGCCAGCCGGTGCCATGAAACGCATTGTGATCTGCGCCTCCCAGGTGCCATTTGAGCGTGGCGGGGCTGAGATTCTCGTCGAAGGCCTGCGCCGCCAGCTTGTCGCGCGTGGTCATGCCGTCGACGTAGTATCGCTGCCGTTCAAGTGGTATCCCCCGCAGCAACTACTGTCCTCGTGCCTGTCCTGGCGCATGCTGGACCTGACCGAATCCAATGGCCAGCCCATCGACGTGGTCATCGCCACCAAATTCCCATCGTACGCCGTGCGCCACCCGCACAAGGTCACCTGGCTTGTTCACCAGTACAGGCAGGCGTATGACTGGTATGGCACTCCCCGCAGTGATTTTACTCCAGCGCCTGAGAGCGTGCAACTGCGCCAGACGATCTTTGAGATCGACCGGCGCACGCTGGGCGAGTCGCAGCGCCTCTTTGCCATTTCGCGCAACGTGGCGGCGCGGGTGCAGCGCTACAACGGGCTGGACGCTGAGCCGCTCTACCCTCCTACCCTGCATGAGGAGACGCTCCACTGCGATGGCTATGGCGACACGATCGCCTATGTCGGGCGGCTCGATGCTGCCAAACGTGTTGACCTGCTGATCAGGGCCATGCGTGACACTGCGCCGGGTGTGCGTTGTGTGATCGCCGGCGCCGGCCAGGATCGCTTGCGTTTGGAGAGGCTGGCGCGTGATCTGCGCCTGGGCGAGCGCGTGCGCTTTCTCGGCTGGGTCGACGACGACGCCCTTGTTCGTCTCTATGCTGAGTGCTTCGCCGTCTTCTACGCCCCGGTCGACGAAGACTACGGTTACGCCACCGTCGAGGCATTACAGGCCTGCAAGCCAGTGGTCACGGCCAGCGATTCCGGCGGCGTCCTGGAATTTGTCGAAGACGGCGTCAGCGGATGTGTGACCGGCCCCGATCCAGCGCCGATGGCAGCACAGATCTCCCGCCTTTTCGCTGACAAGGCGCTCTGCGCACGGCTCGGTCAGGCGGGACGCGAGGCGGTGGCCGACATCAAGTGGGAGTCTACTATTGACCGGCTTCTGGAGCCACAGTAGCAGCGGGTGCATGGTGACAAGACATGTCTGACAGTGATCATCTGTTCCCTCCAGGTTTCCTCTGGGGCACGTCGACAAGCGCACATCAGGTTGAGGGCGGCAACGACAACGACTGGTGCGATTGGGAAAGAACGCCCGGCCATATTCGTGATGGCAGTTCGGCGGCTGTCGCCTGCGATCACTACCACCGCTACCGTGACGATTGGGCGCTTGCCCGAGATATGGGGCAAAACGCGCACCGCCTGAGTATCGAGTGGAGTCGCGTTGAACCAGAAGACGGCGTCTTCAATGAGCACGCGCTGGCCCATTACCGTGATGTGCTCGCTTCTCTGCGCTCGTGCGGCATCGAGCCGATGGTCACCCTCCACCACTTCACCAACCCGCGCTGGTTTGTTGCTCTGGGCGGCTGGGAACACCCGAACGCGGTGCGCCTCTTTGGCCGCTACGCGGCGCGGGTGGTCGCTGCTCTCGAAGATTTGTGCACGATGTGGGTGACGATCAACGAGCCGATGGTCTATTTCTACGAAGGCTACCTGACGCGGCGCTGGCCGCCGGGCAAGGGCGGGCTTGTGAAAGGACTGGGAGTTGTGCGCACGATGCTGCGCGCCCATGCCCACGTGCACCGCCTCATCCATGGCCTGCAGCCACAGGCGCAGGTCGGCATCGCTCACAACATGCGTCTGTTTGACCCGGCCAACCCGCACCGCTGTCTCGATCGTATGGTAGCTGGCGCCGAGGATCGCCTGTTCAACCGCGTTGTTCTGTGGGCTTTGCTCGATGGTTACGTTCGAGCGCCGCTAGGACGGGGTGAATACATCGCTGAAGCGAAAAACAGCCTCGACTTCATTGGCCTCAACTACTATACGCGCGACATGGTGGCGTTTGCCGTGCGGGGCGCGACGACCGTTGTGGCGCGCAACACAGCTCGTTCGGGCGCAGCCACGGACGCCTTTGGCTGGGAGCTTTATCCAGAGGGCCTGTACCGGCTGCTGAAAGAACTCGCCGTCTACAGCAAGCCCATCTACGTCACTGAACACGGGCTGGCCGATGCCAGCGACGCGCAACGCCCCGCCTACCTGGTGGAGTCTGTCGCGGCGATGTGGCGTGCTGTGAACGAAGGTGCGCCGCTGCGGGGCTACTTGCACTGGAGCCTGCTGGACAACTTCGAGTGGGCTGAAGGATATAGCATCCCCTTTGGCCTGGTTTCCGTTGACCCGGCCACTCAGGAACGGCGCATCAAGACGAGTGGCCACGTCTACAAAGAAATCTGCCAGGGCAACGGCCTGAGCGCACGCCTATTAGCCGAATACTCCGCCGAGCCATTGGCCTAGTACTCAGCCATAGCAGACTCGAAGGGCTGTCATGTGGCTTCTGCAATAAGGTCGTGTGCGCCCCAACCGTCATTGCGAGGAGCGCCCCTTGCGACGAAGCAATCTCCTTTCCGCGTGAAACGGGGGAGATTGCTTCGCTCCGCTCGCAATGACGCGTCCGTCCAGACCCTTTTGCAATCGGCGCCTGTCACGCTGAGCGCAGCGAAGCATCTCAGATCAAGAGACCCTTCTCTCCGCTCAGGGTGACAGCTCAACGCTCATGTGGTCGACCGGCAGGAGAACATGCTCACATTCCAGCAGGGCAACATGCGCTTCAACTACCGCATCGTTGGCGTCGCCATTCACGACGGGCGCATTCTGGTGCATCGCTCCGAAAATGATGACTTCTGGGCGCTGCCCGGTGGGCGCGGCGAGTTCATGGAGAGGGCGTGCGACACGCTGCGCCGTGAAATGCAGGAAGAAGTCGGCGTTGATGTGCAGGTCGGGCGGCTCTTGTGGGTCGTAGAAAACTTCTTTGCCTACGAGGGGGCGCAGTTTCATGAGTTGGCTTTGTATTTCCTGATGAGTCTTGCGGCGGACTGCCCTTCTCTCCATCAAGAGATGTTTTACGGCAAAGAGAGCGCCGCCGGGGCGGAGGGCAAGGAACAGTTCCACTTGATTTTTCAGTGGTTTCCTCTGCCAACTGTGGAGAAGCTGCCACTCTATCCTTCGTTTCTGCGCCTCGGTCTGCAGGCCTTGCCTGAGACCGCTCAGCACATCGTTCACGTGGATGAAGAATGATGGGTGAGCGTCATCGTTCTT
This sequence comes from uncultured Ktedonobacterales bacterium, assembly GCA_964402955.1. Taxonomy (GTDB): domain Bacteria; phylum Chloroflexota; class DTOL01; order DTOL01; family DAOUCN01; genus CAYOEZ01. The sequence continues at coordinate 8,422 of CAYOEZ010000171.1, forward strand.
GATCGTGTAGGGCGCGGTCTATTCCGCGCCAGAATGGGGGCTGCTTTCGCTGCGGGACGGCGCTAGAGAGCGCCTTACTACACGAATTGGGAAAAAACATGACGCTCGCCCAAGAGTGACGGGACCGGAAACGACCGGATTTCCAGTCGTCTCGCCGTAGCGCGACGAGAGCGCACAGCCTGCTGACTGTACGCTCTCGTCGCATCCATTACCGGCGATTATATTTTCAAACCAAGCACGGCTGTAATCAGCTTTTCCTGTTGCTCAGCATCAAGGCCGTTCAGCGCTGGACCCAATTGCATGATGAACTTGCTCTTCATGCAGTAGCGCACCATGTCCTGGAAGCGGCTTTCTGCTTCTTTGCGATTCTGGTCCACCTTTCTGTCAAACCAAATAGTTGCTGATCCTGTGACAAATGAGACAGCCGAGGCGCTGGCGGCGGCGATTGGCAGCCCCAGCAGCGAAGCACCCATGCTGATCACGATGACCGAGACGGTGCTGATGCCGAGAACGAGCTGCCAGAGTGCCCACTGATCGGCGCGCTGTCTTGCGGCATGGTAGGCCCGGCTTGCCTCATCGCAGAGGTCAGCAAATGCCACGCCCACCGTCTCGATGACAGACTGCGCGCTCATGGCCCGCATGGAGGCGATAATGTCCCCGCCCTCGCCTGTTAGCAGAATAGCCTGCAGTGCATGAGCCATACCGGGATCCTGACTGAACCACCGCCAGGGGTTCTCCGTCGCATGTGTTGTTCGATCAACCATCAGATCTCCCCCCGCAAGGCGCAGCGCCATTTTCCCCCGCTGGCGTGCGCGCTTGACACCCTACGCTTTCAATGGTAAAGTAGTGTTACTACCGTTGCAAAAAGGACTGTCATGAGCGAAATATTCCTCGATGTTGAAACGCAGAAGCTGCAAACTGAAGTTCCCGGCGGCTGGGACAATATCGCCGCCTTCGGTCTGGCCCTTGCCGTGACCTGGGACGAAGCATCCGGCTTCCGCACCTGGCTGGAGAAGGATGCTTCTGACCTCGTTCAAGAGCTGACGCTCTTTCCCACAGTCGTTGGCTACAACGTGCTGCGTTTCGACTATACCGTTCTCTCAGCCTACCACCCCACCGTGCACACTCTGCTCCAGGGCAAGACCGTCGACATGTTGGTGGACCTGTCGCGCCGTCTCGGCTTTCGCCCGTCGCTGGATAGCGTTGCCCGTGCGACGCTTGGCCGTGGCAAGGCTGGCGACGGGCTGGCCTCTGTGGGCTGGTTCCGCGCCGGACAGATCGACAAGGTGGCCGCCTACTGTCAGGAAGACGTTGCCCTGACGCGCGATATCTTCTATCATGGCCGCCAGCAGGGCCATGTGCTCTATCTAGATCGCGGCCGGCCTTCCCGTGTCATGGTCAAGTGGTAGCAGCGCTGACCTCTCACGTATGTAGAGACGAAGACACACACCAAAACGTTTTCGGCTAAACCGACCAAATTGAGGCCAACCGGCATGAGTTTTCCTCCTGCGAGCTTCTTTATAGTGCTGCTGCTTGAAACTGCAATCATCCTTACAATCGCCGGCGCGGCTGTGGTCCTGATTTCATACATCCTCGCCTGGCGTATCACGCGGCCCGGAGCGCACACGTACTGGGACGAGTACACCTTCCTGCCCTCCGACATGGGCGCTCCGTTCGAAACCGTCCACTTCGCTGCTCCCGATGGTTTGCGCCTGGCCGGCTGGCTGATGACGCATGCCCATGCGTCCGCGACCGTGGTCATGGCGAGTGGCTATCGCGATCGCAAGACGAGCCTTTTGCCGATTGCCGCCGGGCTGTGGAAGCAGGGTTTCAACGTTTTTCTCTTCGACTTCCGCAATGAGGGCGACAGCCAGATGGACAGTGCCCAGACGATGGGCTGGCGTGAGCGACAGGACATGACGGCGGCGCTGGATGAGGCGGCGCGGCGCGTCCCAGGCACCAGGATCGGCGTGCTGGGTTGGTCGATGGGCGCTGCTGTGAGCATTCTGGTCGCAGCAAACGATCAACGTATTGCCGCTGTTGTAGCCGACAGCGCCTACGCTGTCCAGACCCACGCTATCGCCCACAATTTCCAACAGGCGTTGCCGCTCCCTGCCTTTCCGTTCGTGCCGCTGGCTGAGCTATTTGTGCTGGCCCGCGCCCGTTACCGGCCCAGCCGCGTGCGCCCTGAAGACGCCATCGGGCAGATCGCGCCCCGTCCCATTTTGATCATCCATGGCGAAGAAGACGATATGTGTCCCATTGACGATGCGCATCGTCTCTTTGCACGCGCCGGGGAACCAAAGCAGCTGTGGCTCTTGCCCAAAGCCAGGCATGTGGGCGCCTATTTCGCCGATCCCGACGCCTATATTACACGCGTCGGCGCCTTCTTTCGCCAGAGCCTGGCCTGATCTTGCGCATGCATATGCGCGCCCGTCAGACATTCCACGCTGATCGTATCGCCAGGAGGAACACCTTATGGATGTCTT
>CAYOEZ010000172.1:0-10898 GCA_964402955.1 uncultured Ktedonobacterales bacterium
GGCAAAGGCCGACAGACTCACCCCGGTGGCCTCATGGCCCCGCAGGGCCGTCTGGATGTGCTTGATCTTCGCCGCCCGCAGCAGCGCGGCCGTTGTGGCGTTGTTGTAGCCGCCATCGGTGTGCAGTTCTTCGACGTCGCAGCGCTCTCTCAAAGCAGGCAGGTCATTGGTGAGCAACGTTGTGTCGTCAACAACATTGGGCTGCGTCTGCATCTGGACGACCAACTGGACCGGGTTCTCCGGATCGCAGGTCTCGGTGACATTGACGGCATAACCAGTGTGCTCTTCACCCCGCTTGCGCCGGAAACTCGCATCGGGGTCATCGGGAGATTGCAGGCTGTCCGCAGACAATTCCTTGCCCTGCTTCAAGCGTAGGCGGGTGTCCTGCTCAACAACGAAGTGCTCGTAGAAGACCCGCTCCAGCATCTGGTACGTTTCATCCTGCTTGTATGCTGTGGCTAGATCGTTCAGCAGCCGCAGCATGACGTCGCCGATCTGTTGCATGTGGTGGGCCCCGTCTTCACCCTTGACGCGGTACACGTATTGATGGGCTGAGCCTTTGCGGTAGGCAGCAAAGGCCGGCTCAAAACGAGCCTGGTCGGCAGGTGTGAGCATCCGATGCACACGCAGGAGCACTTCGACCAGCAAGTGCAGACGGGACATGTCACAGATGTTGCTGGCGACGAAGGTCGAGTCCATGCGCAGGCGGCCCGTCTTGATCGTGAAGGCCTTGATCTGGGCGTCCGTCACCTGGGCAAAGGCCTGAGCGAGAAGGTTCGTCCCGGTCTTCTGCATGTGCTCGGCCAGGCGCTGGCGGAAGTAGTAGACCGTGCGGATGTCCAGATAGCCCTCGCCGAGGTCACGGTAGCCGAGGGCGTAGCGCACCTGCAGGTTGAAGGTGAATGCTTCGTACATCTCGGCGTCGCTCCACCCGAAGCCAGCTTTCAGGACTTCAAGACCGCCCAAGACGTTCACGGGCACGTTGGGCCGTGATGCTTCGTCAGAGTACAAGACGGCAAAGGGTTGCTCGTCGACACGGCAGAATAACTCACGATAGAACGTGCCTGCCCAACTCTCGTCCAGCAACTTCTGCTGATCATCACGCAGCGAACTCACAGTGCTGAACATCGGTAGCTGTTGGTGCTCTTGATTCCTGCGAAACATAGCACTCCCTCGGGACATCGTCTGGCCGCAGTATACCACCACGGGCGTCCCGAGGCCAGTACCAGACCTTTTTGCAGTGGGCACTCGTCATGGCGAGCGTCCTTTGCGAAGCAATCTCCTTTGAACGCGGCGGGGGAGACTGCTTCGTCGCTGAGGAACGCTCCTCGCAGAGACAGTTTCTGCCGTCAGGCATACCGCCAAAGGGGCGGTATGGGATTCTCGCAATGACGGTTGGGGCGCACACGACCTTATTGCAGTGGCCACTTGACATGCTAGGTTGGCGCTTTCCTTACTTCTCCGCTCGCCGCCGCGCCAGACCGATGATCTCCTCGCTGCCCAGCCAGACCGTAAGTGTCAGATAAATGAGCGCGCCGCCAAAGAGGAGTCCGCTGACGAGCAGCAGGCGCACCAGCAGCGACGACGTGACCAACAAGTCGCCGCTCGCAAAAACGCCCAGCGCCAACCCCTCGCCCATGATGACCGAGGCGACGACGACACGCAGCACAGAGGTCAGCACGCGGCCGCCATCCAGCCCACCCAGCCGGCCGCGGATGATGATCAGAAGCACAATCGCCTCCAGCGAGTTGGCCAGCGAATAGGCCAGCGCCAGCCCGCCATGTCCCATGACACCGCTGAAGGCCAGGCTGAGCACGATATTCAACGCCACGGTCGCAAGCCCCACGCCGACAGGAGTGCGGGTGTCGCTCAGCGCATAGAAACCGCGTGTGACGATTTCCGTCGCCGCAATGGCAAACAGGCCGGGAGCATAGAACATGAGCGCACGCGCTGTCATGGCAGTGGACTCGGCCGTGAACTCGCCGCGCTGGAACAGAAGCCGGATCAATGGCTCGCGCAGGACAAACAGGCCCACGCCGGCCGGGATCGTCAGGTAGAGGATCACGCGCAGCGCATGCGACAGTAGGCGTTGGATCTCGTCGCGCCGATCAAGAGCAGCCTCTTGCGACAGCGACGGGAACACCGCCGTCGAGATGGCATTGGCGAAAATACCCCAGGGCAACATCAGCAACTGATAGGCATAATTCAGTGCGGCAATGCTGCCTTCGGCGAGGCGTGAGGCCAGAATGGTATTGGCCAGGAAGTTCACCTGCAAGGCCCCCAAGCCGGCGATGCGTGGCAGCATCAGCGCGCCCACCTTGCGCGCCCCCTCATTGTGCAGATCAATCGTCAGGCGATAGCGCGGCCGGTGCTGCAGCAGTGCAGGAATCTGAATCAGCAGGTGCATGGCGCCGCCCACCGCCACGCCAATGGCCAGCCCGTGCACGCCAAAACCGGCACGCGGCGCCAGGAATAGCCCGGCCAGAATGATGCTCAGGTTATAGACGACCGGCGCCAACGACGTCAGCAGAAAGTCCTGGTATGAGTGTAGCGTCGCTGTCACCAGACCGGATATGCCGGCAATGACCGCCTGAATGAGCATAATGCGCATCAGCGTCACCGTGAGGACACGCGCCTCAGCGTCGAAGCCGGGCGCAATCAACGGCACAAGCTGATTGGCAAAGACCGCAGCCAACACCGCCGCGCCTGTCATCACAATGAATGTGACATTGAGCACCGTGCTGGTCATGCGCCACGCGCTGTCCTCGTCGTTGCGCGTCAGATAGGCCGAGAAGACAGGAATGAAGGCCGCCCCCATTGCTCCAGCGGCCACGATCTGAAAAATGAGATCGGGGATACGGAACGCCGCCTGATAGGCATCCAGGTCGCGGCTGGTGCCAAACTGGTACGAGATGACCAACTCGCGCACCAGCCCCAGAACACGGCTCAGGATGTAGGCCAGCATAATAATGAGACTGGCCTGGGCCAGGCGGCGCGGCGGCCGGGGCGCGGCTGGCGCCGCCTCTACTGGCTGCGCAGCCGCCCGTGGAGGGGTGCGGGCGCGGTCGATGCGCGTCGCATAGGCATCGCGCAGACGTCGCTTCGGCGCCGGCTGTGCAGGTTGCTCCGGCGGTGTGCGGGCGATCTTTGTCGCGTACACATTACGATTGCGTCGTTTCATTTTCTTCGCCGATTCAATGGGACGTGAATCTTCACAGCGAGAGCCGCCGATCACCACTGCGCACAACGGCAGGAGGCGCCGGCGATCTGTGTATCAACTGTGTCCATGCGCGTCCTGCCTCGCCTACGACTGCCCACGAGAGCGGCAGAGCCACACGCGCCCGATCACGAACAAGATCAGCCATCCCACCAGGAAGAGAATCAGCCCCCCATCCCAGAACACGAACACGTCGCCAATCGTCGCTGCATTCGGCTTGATGCGCATGGCGAGAACTCCCCCCAGAGTGAACAACGCCAGCGATAGCGCAATGATAGCGGCAATTGCCAGGACGCCCACAGACAGGATTGTCTTCTCGACGCGGCAGGGTCCGGCGGCGCCGGCGCGTGGGCTGGCCAGGTCGGCTTTCAGCCGCTGGCGGCGCGCCTCACGGTCGGGGTCCGGGTAATTGTGGGTGAAGACGCCTTGCTGGCTAAACAGGCGATCAGCGTCCACTGTCCCGTCGGGCCGGAAAATGTGCAACTGCTCGTCCATCGCCTGGAGGAACCCTGCGGCCGTCTCCTCGCCACGCTGGATCGCCTCGGGCAGCCGCTCGAAGGCGAACGTGCCCATGTCATACAGACGTGGGTTGAGCACATAGGCTGACAGCTTTAGGTCGCCCTCAGCCACCTGCGTCCTCAGATAGTACAGGTCAGCCTCAAAGTGCTGCGTGCCCATGATCGCAATCGACTGATTGATAATCTCCGCCAGCCCCTGCGTGGCCACGCCTTCCACCCGATCGCCGGCATAGCCCAGGTTCACCGCCAACACCCGCGTGCATCCGGCCAGCCGCACAACCAGCTTGACCGGACAATTCTCGCGCACTGCGCCATCGACAAAGCATTGCGGTTGATCGCCGCATGGACACTGCGCGCTGGCCGGGCAGACAAAGGGCGTCACCATCGCCGGCTCGCTCGAGCTGGCACGCGCCGCCTCGGCGAAGCTCAGCCCTCCGCACAGCGTCCCCTCATCATAGGCGGTGTAGCGCGACGTGTCACAGAAGACGGTCTTGGCGCCATTGTCCAGATTGACAGCCACCACAAGCAGGTCCTTGACATTGTCTTGTTGATCCGGCGGCAAAGAGGAGTAGTCGCTGAAACGGTGGATCAGGGTCAGGTTATTCTGCACCAGGTCGTATATCGCCCGCGCGCCCAGAAGGCCGTTGAACTGACCAAGATCGCCCGTGCACGCCGCATCGCGCAGGCCGTCGCCGTTGAGATCGATCAACTGATCACACGGGGTCGTCATCAATCCCAGCGCCGCCTGCTCGATCGCCTGCACGCTGGTCCCGGAGGCGAGCATGGCGCCGACGATCGAGCCGGCTGATGTTCCGGCAACTACCTGCACCTGTTGCAACAGACCGACACGCTCGAAGACCTTGAGAACGCCAACATGCGCCCCACCGCGCAGGCCACCACCAGATAGCACCAGCGCCGTTCGTTCCATGCAGACCTCCGAGCGGTCGTCAGTCAGTCAGTCACCAGGCCGCGCATCCTGCGGCGGGTTATCGACTATTGACCACGTCGAGCTGGCTGTTCCAGCTTTGCGTTTTCGTCGTCACAGACAGATAGCCAATGCCAAGAGCCATCCGATCCCGCGTCGCCTGGTCAAGCGCGTACACCAGGTCAGCTTCCTGTGCGGCAGGCGGCAAACCCAGCCGCCCCCACTTGATCTGATCCTGGACAACGTCAATTGTGCCTTGAACAGATTCGATCTGCGCGGGGAGCGACGCCGCGGCATCGCGCAGCAGCGAATAATGATCGGCGCAGGCCTGACGCAGATCGGCTTCGATCGTGCGCGCCTGGTTCTCCCATGCCGGCACAAGCGACAGGCCAAAACCCTGGCGCGCCACACGCCACTTCAGCGTCAGCCACTCCATGCGGCCGCGGGCAAAGGCAACACGCTGCAATAGATTGTCGCTCTGCACCATGCCGTTGCCAAGCACCCTGTCACGCAGACGGTCTTCGTTCAGCAACGCCTTTTCGAGCGCCTGTCGAGCAGGTTCCTGCGTTGCCACTGAGCCGCTCCCCAGCGCGGCAATGAGAGCGTTAGCAGCCAGGATGCGTTCGCCGGTCGCCGCGTCCAACTCTGCCCAGACACTACGGTCATCCCTCAGAAGAGGAGCCAGAAGTGACGGAAGAACATAGGGCGCTTTGTCTGCCGGCGGGGGGGCAGCGCTGCTCGCCGCCCGCAGAGCCAGCGCCTGCTCTTTGCGCCCCGTGCGTGCGGCATCGGTAGCCAGGCCCTCCAGCAGAATCTGCCGGTAGGAGGGCTCGATGCGACCACTGTACTCGGCGATGATGGCTGCCGAATTCGCTGCATGGGTCGCTTCAAGGCTCTTGCCCGCGCTTGCCAGCGCCTGTGCGGCCTGGGCAAGCAGGGCAGCCCTGCTGTAATCAGGCATAGCGGGGCTAAGGATCACGATATCAACCGCTGTGCGGGCAGCGAGCGCGGACGTGTCCTTCTTTCCGTCCTGTACGAGCCTGTTCCCTAACGTCAACAGGCCGGCGGCGCGCATCTGATCGCTGAGAGACGTACTGTACAGCAACGTCGCAAAGGCAGTATCCACTTTTCCGGCGGCAACAGCTTGCGCGACAATGGTTTGATCGGGGACATCTGCGAGGGAATTGAGTGCAAGCGCCGGACTGATGAGACTTGCCTTGACCGTCGATAGGGGAGAAAGCCATGGGCTGGCAGCCGATTGAGTCTGGTCCGAGAACACCAGCATAGCAGCAATAACGGCAGCGATGATCGCCAGGACGAGCAGCAGGACGATCAGGCCGAAGACGAGAACGGATGACCGGTGTTGTTGGCTCGCCATGCCCACCTGCCTCCTCACACGGCTGTAGTGTGGGCATTATAGCATAGACCCCCCCGCAAGGCAAGAAAAACAACTGACGGGGTGCAGCCAATGGCGCGCAGGATGGCGTGCATATGCTATAATGCGGCCGTGAGTGCAGATAGTCAATCCCAATCTGCAGGAGAACATGTCCGTCGCGAGCGTGTCGCTGCGCATATCACGGTCGGCAGCCGGCGCTTCGGGCACAAGGCTGAAGCGCTGCTGACAGTGTACTGATCTATCACGGACACATAGAGGAGACCGCGAATGAACGGCAACCAGGGCGCCCTGCACATGATTGGCAATGCGCATATTGATCCCGTTTGGCTATGGCAATGGCAGGAGGGATTCCATGAAGTCATGGCTACCTTCCGCTCGGCGCTTGACCGCATGAAGGAATATGACGACTTCATCTTTACGTCCAGTTCAGCGGCCTTCTATGAGTGGGTCGAGAACAGCGATCCGCAGATGCTGGAAGAGATCAGGCAGCGCGTCTCCGAAGGTCGCTGGCAGATCGTCGGTGGCTGGTGGATTCAGCCCGACTGCAATATCCCCTGCGGCGAGTCCTTCGTGCGCCAGGCGCTCTATGGGCAGCGCTATTTTCACGAGAAGCTAGGCGTGACGGCGCGCGTGGGCTACAATCCTGACAGCTTCGGCCACAACGGCATGTTGCCGCAAATCCTCAAGAAGAGCGGTCTCGACTATTATGCCTTCATGCGCCCGGGGCCGCACGAGAAAGGCCTGCCGGGGCGTCTCTTCTGGTGGGAAGCGGACGACGGCTCGCGCGTGCTGGCCGGGCAGATTCCCCATCCCTATTGCTCCACTGGCAAAGATCTCGACGAACACATCCGCCGCTGCGCCGATGAGCTGAAGCCGCCGCTCACAGACGCGGCGTGCTACTATGGTGTGGGTAACCACGGCGGCGGCCCCACCAAAGAGAACATCGACAGCATTCACCGCCTGCAGGGCGATGCCAGCTTGCCCGCGCTGGTCTTCAGCTCGCCCATCCAGTTCTTTGAGCGCGCACAGGCTCAGGATTCCACTATTCCGGTGGTCCACGACGACTTGCAGCATCACGCCCCCGGCTGCTATTCCGTTCATTCCGGTGTGAAACGCTGCAACCGCCAGGCCGAGAACCTGCTGCTGGCTGCGGAGAAGTACTCAACTGTGGCCAACGCGGTCACAGGCCAACCCTACCCGGCGGACTTCGCCCGGGCCTGGAAAGACGTGCTCTTCTGCCAGTTCCACGATATCCTCGCCGGCACCAGCCTGGAAGCGGCCTATGACGACGCTCGCAATATGTACGGCGAGGCGATGACGATTGCCGGCAATGCGCTCAACCATGCGGTGCAGTCGCTGGCGCGGCGCATTAAGATCCCTGTAGAACAGGACATGCGCCCGATCGTTGTCTTCAATCCGCACGCCTGGCCGGTGCGGGCCAACATCGAGCTGGAGTTTGGTCGCCTCGACGACAACGCTGTGCTCCTCGATGATCAGGACCGGCTGACGCCGTTGCAGACCGTGCAGCCCTGGGCCACCACGCGCGGGCGGCGCCGCCTGAGCTTTGTCGCCGATCTGCCTGCGCTGGGCTATCGCGTCTACCGCGTCGCTGCGCGCCCGGCATCGCTGCAGCCCGCGCCGATGGCAGCCGGCGATCTGACGATGGAAAACCGTCGTCTGCGTATGACGTTCGATGCGCAGACGGGGCAGATCGCCAGCCTCTACGACAAGGAACTTGGCCTGGAGGTGCTAGCGGGCGGGGGAGCGCGGCCGGTTGTCATCGATGACCCCAGCGACACCTGGGGACACGCGGCGCGCTTCGATCACGTCAGCGGCGAGTTCAGCGCGCGTAGCGTCAAGCTGGTCGAGAGCGGGCCGGTCAAGTCGGTCATGCGCGTCGAAAGCATCTATGGTAGCTCGCGGCTGATTCAGGACTTCACGATGTACGCCGAGATGGATAGCATCGACGTTCACGTGACGGTGGACTGGCATGAGCAGTGCAAAATGCTCAAGCTGCGTTTCCCGGTCAATCTACAGTTCGCCGACGCCACCTATGAGATTCCCTATGGTCACATCGTGCGGCCAACGGATGGCGAAGAGGAACCCGGCCAAAGCTGGGTTGACATCACGGGCACTGCCCGGGAGAGCGGCGAGATCTACGGTCTCAGCGTTCTCAACGACGGCAAGTATGGCTTCGACGTTGCCGGCAAAGAGGTTGGCATGACGGTGCTGCGCAGTCCGGCCTACGCGCACCACATCCCTGCTGTGCTTGAGCCGGGCAAGCAATACTCATTCATCGATCAGGGCATGCAGCGCTTTACGTATACTTTGCTGCCCCATCGCGGAAGCTGGCAGAGCGCCGGCACAGCGCGCCGCGCCGCCGAACTGAACCAGCCCCTCGTCGCTTTGATCGCAACCTATCACGACGACGGCGCCCTGGCGCAGACGGCGTCGTTTGGTCTGGTGGAGCCCGACAACATCATCCTCAGCGTGATCAAACAGGCAGAAGACAACGACGACATCATCGTGCGCTGCTACGAGACGGCAAAGCAGGCGACGCGGGCAAGGATCACGCTCCCGATCTGGAAGCGCACGATCGAGGCAACGTTCGGCCCCTGCGAGATCAAGACGCTGCGCATCCCCACAGACCCGGCGCGACCCGTCACCGAAACGAACCTGCTGGAGTGGGTGGATGAGCATCCTGCACAGTAGGAGCGCGCTTGGCGGCGGTGAAGATCCTGGTTGTTACTGTCGACCTGCGCGGGTGCAACATTCGCCTCTGCTTCGACGGCGTGGACCCTGAGGAGCGTTTATATCTGAATGGCGAGTTGCTCGGCACACGCGCTAAACTTGTCGCCCAACTGCGCGGTGGCAATGAGTGTCCACCAAACACCATCGCCACTCTTCCAGACATTGATTTGTCCTGACTAACGCCCCAGGCCAACAGCTCATCCACGGTGAAATGGCCTGTTGGGTCAGTGTACCGGAGCGGGTTATTCAGGCAGTACGCATATCTGTTTAGGCTTTGCGGGTTACCGGGTTGTGGTATAATGCTATCGGGCTGAAGCCACTGGCTAAGATAAGGGTCATAGTAGCGCGCGTTGTAGAAATACAACTGGATGCCCGCATCGAGCCGCTGACCGGTGAAGCGGAAGGCGGTGGGCATCGTCCGTTCGTGCAGCGGCTCACACCCCACGCCGTGTCGCGTATCTCCGCCTTCGTGTTCTGGGTGCTGTCAAGCCTGACGCTGGTCGAACCGCATTCATCGGCCAACCTGCGACGGGTGGGCCATCCACACATGGCCCACCCGCCTCTCGTAGATCAGCTTCTCAACCTCTCGGCTCGCCCAAACGCCATGTCTCTACCGCGGCGATGATGAGCCCTGCACCGCCAAGAAGCGTGTAGACGATGCCAGCAATTCTGATCTGCTGCGCTGTCAACCGTTGTTGCTGGGGCCTCCGGAGCACAAAGTTCACCACGTTTACATACATGAGCACCCTTATGTGCTCATTCCAGTTGTCGGGCATCACGCCCTCCGTGTACCGTTGCCGTCCAGTGTGAAGGGCGTACAAGCTGAGCAGGGTTACGCCAACGCTGGCGATCACACTACTGACAAACGTGTATTCCACGGCTAGTACCCCCGTTCGTACTCAAAGGCCTTGCCGATGTCCAGTGCAAGACTAAGGAGGGCCGATGGAACCGCACCGCGAGGCAACAGACCAAGGGCACCAGTGGCAGCGCGCCCCCAGTCACCAGCGCTCGCCCCTTCCACCGTCTGTTTACCCGAGAGTATGTTGCCGCCCCCTCCCGCTGTCTGCACCGTGCTGGTGCCTATCCTCGTCGGATCGTAACCAGCGATTGACGCAAGCGCCAGACTCGTGAAATCACCCAGGATCGCTTTGGCGTCCAACCTGTTCGGACGGAAGTACAGGCCTTGTCCTGGAGGTCCCATCCACGTGGTATCATAGTAATCCCATATCCCCTCCCATTCGCCAGACCCAGTCTGCCGCTCAAGCATGCGCGACTCCCTCACGGTTGCCCGGCGCGTGAGTTCAAGAGTAGACACCTCCGCGTTCAGGAAGATGTCCGCGTTGGCCTCCAGTCCGAGACGTCGTCGGTTGCCGCTATCAGTATACTCGTGGAAGAAGAGATTGACCCCCTGTTGCCTGACGCGGTACCAGGCTATGAGCTTGTCGCCTAACTTCGCCTTGCGGATCAGCGACCACCAGTCGGCCTGTTGCTTCCAGGCGTTGATCTGGTCCTGGCTGATGCCCCAGGCGAGGAGTTCGTCTTCCTCGAAATGCCCGGTCAGGTCCGTATACCTGAGCGGGTTATTCAGCACATAGCTGTACCTGTTCAGTGCCTGTGGATTGCTCGGCTGCGGAACAACCGTATCTGCCTGGACGAACCGGCCCACGATGTGGTCGAAATAGCGGGCGTTGTAGAAGTACAACTGGATGCCCGCATCGAGCCGCTGACCGGTGAAGCGGAAGGTGGTGGGCTGAGAGCCGGAGGTTGTGTACTCCTCGCCGTACACCTTGTCCCGCTGCGCGGGAGGCTGCGCACTAGCGCGTTTCCGCCACCACGGCCTGGCTGTTGTCCAGCGTCATGCTGGTTGAGCCCAGGTTGTCGCTCAGGATGTAGTTGGGCAAGGCTGTGCCCAGGCGCGTGCCGATGCGTAAGCTGCCTGCGTAGTAGTACGAGCGCCCGTTTGTGCCGTCCCACTCGAAGTAAGCGCCGATGTAGGCGGTGGTCACGCCGCCGAGCGTCGCTTTCACGCGCTTGCCGTCGCCATCATAGACAAACGTGGCGCTGCCGCTGCCCGATACGCTACTGAGCCGG
>CAYOEZ010000173.1:0-10892 GCA_964402955.1 uncultured Ktedonobacterales bacterium
CCTGATCGAGGTCCGCCAGCAGGTCGTCCAGGGATTCCAACCCCACGGACAGGCGCACTAATCCGGACGGCACTGCCAACGGCGACCCTTGTACACTGAGCTGCGTCAGCGGGCCGGTGAGCCGGGCGCTCAGGCTGCTGAGCAGGCTGTAGTATTCTGTCATGCGGCGTAACCTTTCGTCTCAATGGTTGGCGCCCGCGTTCATCTGGGCATGCTCATGACGCGGTGGATACCATACGAATCACAGCGCCGATGAAATATTATACCGGGCCGCTGTTGCGGGCAGTAGGGCTAGATGGCTCCTTGTGTATATCCAATGAGAATGTCTGAAACAAAAAACGGGCTACCCTTGAGGGGTAGCCCGAGTTGTTCACTCGTTCGGATGGATACGTTCGTTCTGGGTGCTATCCTCCGTCGCTGCCCCCTGAAGCTTGGCCGCGCATGACCATGGCCATCATGCCCATCATGACGACCTTGAGCCAGCGCATCCGGGCAGCGAAAAGAAAGATTGTATTCACAGTTGTTTTATATCATGTTGTGGCAGAGATGTCAAGAGAATTCCGGCAACTGAGCCGGCTACTTGCCAAGCGCCTGCCGCAGCACCGCCCGCACTGCCTCGTAGTCTGCCGGCGCCCTCAGCGGAGGCGCCACCATCTGTCCGCCGATACCCTGGTCATTCAGCCCGTGTCCGGTCAGCGAAATGACCTGGCTGCCTCCCTTGTACGAGTTGCCGTCGCGAATCACATTGAGCATGCCTGCCAGACCCAGAACCCCTGCCGGCTCCATTGCCAGCCCCTCCCGCTCCGCCAGGATACGCATAGCATCCGCGATCTCAGCCTCTGTCACTGCGATGACCTTGCCGCCCGACTCGCGCACTGTCTCCAGTACTCTGCGTCCGCCCACGACCGGATCAGTCACAGCCACCGCTTCGGCCAGCGTTTCGGCATCGGGCACCGCTTCTACCGTCGCCTGGCCGAGCTCGTAGGCGCGGGCGATGGGAGCTATGACGGCTGGCTGAACCGCTACCATGGCAGGCAGACTGTCAATGAAACCGAGGAGTTTGAGCTCCTTGAACCCTTTCCATGCAGCCACGATGCCGTTGCCGTAGGCAGTCGGCATGAAGACTGCCGCGGGGCTTCGCCATCCCAGGTCACGCGCAACCTCGTAGGCAAACGTCTTCTTACCTTCGGCGCGATAGGGATTCACCAGGCCGTTGCAGTCGAAGAACCCGAACTCGTCGCGAGCCCGCTGGAAGTGGGCCTCGGCTTCGGAGTAGGACGCGAGCACCTGAACTCCCACCGGCTTATACACCATCGTTTTGTAGAGCTTGCTCTGCGATACGTGCTTGCTGAGGAAAACGATGGCGTGCAGGTCGGCCCGTGCTGCGTAGGCCGCCAGCGAGGCAGCGGCGTTGCCGCTCGATACAATGCCGACGGCTGTCCGCCCAAGTTCCAGCGCCTTGAGCGTGACAAGCGGCATGGAGCGGTCTTTGAGAGAGCAGGTCGGAAAGAGCGCATCGTTTTTCAGCCAGACCTCGGCATGTCTTGCGGGTCCCTGCAACCTATAGGCGCGCGTCATCGGCGTCGGCTGCTCCCCTAGCGTGACCCGGGCGATCAGGTCAGGGCGCTCGATGGGCAGGAAATCCAGCCACTGCTCGAGAATCGTGCCGCGCCTCCGTTCCAGTTGATCGCGCGTCAGCGCCTCCCTCAAGCGATCATAGGCGTACTCGACACTCAGGAAGCCGCCGCAGGCCGAGCAGACGTACGCGAAAGGCGCCAGAGGCGCCGGACGGCCACAACTAATACAACGCAATCCACTGACATAGCTCATTAAGTAATCCTCCAGGTATCCACCAGCCAGCCCCAATTCATCACCCGCGGGCCGGTTAGCCGTAGTGCCATCACTTTCCTATGATCTGAAGGCCATAGGGGAGCCGATCGAGAAGTTCGTACCCGTTGTCCGTGATCAGACACATGTCTTCGATCTGGAACAGGCCCACGCCGTTCATATAGAAAGGCGCTTCAACGGCCAGCACCATGCCGGCGGAAAGTGGCCGTGTCTCGACTGCGGATATGAAGGGCGGCTCCTCGATCTTCGCATCGAGGCCCACGCTGTGGCCATAGTGCCCACGGTTGTGGCCTGCCAGCCCTGCCGGCCTTAGGACGTCGCGCACAGCATTGAAGACCTCGCAAATCGGTCGACCGGGCTGCAGGGTGTCACGCGCTCGAGCCTGCGCCTCCGCAAGTGTCTGGTGGATCCGCAGCACATCCGCCGATGGCTGGCCAACGGCGTACGTCCTGCCCAGGTCTGAATGATAGTGTGAAACAGCCACCTGCACATCGAACTTCACCGTCGTGCCGTCCGGCAAGCAGCCGTCTGTCACTCGGCGCCCGGCCGGGAAGCCAAAGCCTGGTTGGCCGTCCATCGCTCCGAGGCTGTCTGCCGCATTCAGTCTACGAGCAGCAGCCCACACGCCGCTGACGAAGGCCTCCGTAACCGACGGCACGGTGCTGTCCCTGGCGATCGACTGACCGGCCGCCACGATGCCGGCTGCGGTGATCGCGGCGGCCTGACGCAGGCTGGTTACCTCCATGTGGTTCTTGATCGCGCGCAACTCATAGAGAAGTGGTGTGCTATCCACGAATTCCGCCTGCGGGCTTTCCTTCTGCAACAGGGCAAGGGTGTTGGCGTCGACGAAGTCTTTCTCAATGCCGATTCGTCCACGCCACAGGCCACGATCTCTCAGCGTGCCAGCCACTTCACGGCAGGTGGCCGTCCGATCGTACTGCTCAGGCAGGAGGGGGCGCTCGCGTGCCAGCAGAGCCCGTTGGTCTTGCGGGCTGACGGCCGCGTACGTCTCGAACCACACTGGAATGCCGTGTACGTCATCGAAGCCCGAGCTGCGACACGCCTGCGCGGCGTCGGGCGCCGGCAGAAACGCGGCCGGGGCGACGTCTCCTCGTGCCGGAATCAGGGCCAGACCCAGGGCTGCCTGGCGATACAGCCAGACAAGCATGCTCGAGTATCCAGTGCTGTAGTAGAAATTCTCTGGCGTGCAGACCAGCAGGGCGTCAAGATTCTGACGGTCCATCAGGTAGCGCGCTCGATCCACATCAATATGTGCTGTCAACCCCGATCTCTCCTTACCAGCACTTCCAAATATGGCGGAACGCCCGTCATTGCGAGCGTTCTTTGCGAAGCAATCCCCCTGCGCAACGCTGAGATTGCTTCGTAAACAGCACTCGCAATGACGAGCCAACGGTCTGCTCGTTCATATTTGGAATCGCTCTCTCCTTACCGTGTTCCAGTGCACAGTTGTTCCCTACGCGACGATCACGCCGTCGGCGACCACGATTACGCCATCTTTGATGACGATGTGGATCTTGCGCAGAGCGTTGAGGTCGGCCAGCGGATCACCATCCAACACCGTCAAGTCGGCCAACTTGCCGGGTTCGATCGTGCCCAGGCGATCCTGCCAGCCCAGGCCCTCAGCAGCCACAGAGGTCGCAGCGGCCAGGACCTCGGCGTTGGACAGCCCGATGTCCTGCAGCGCAGCGGCCTCAGCAGCGATCTCGCCCACTGCCAGCAAAGGAGCGCAGGAACCGTCGCTGCCCAGACCGAACTTGACGCCGGCGGCGCGTGCTAGTTGGAAGCTGGTCATGGCGTTATCGATGCGGGCCTTGACAGCCGGCATGTTCTTGCGCCAGCTCTCGTATTTCGTGCCGTTTTCGTAGACCCGCCGCACAGTTGCCAGCGTGGGCACGACGATGACGCCCTGCTTTTCCATTATGGCCGCCGTTGCCTGGTTGATCGTGTAGCCGTGTTCGATCGTATCCACGCCGGCGCGCAGCACGTTGTCCACCGCCCGCCACACGGATGCGTGGGCGCCCACCTTGGCGCCCGCGTCGTGGGCAACGTCAACTGCCGCCTTCATCTCCTCGGCGGTCAACTCCGGCGAGTTGACGGTATTGCCATTGGCCATCAGCTTCAGCCAGTCTGCACCCGCCTTAAGGTTTTGCCGGGCGAGCTTACGCGCCTCGTCGGGGCCATCGACCTCCACTCCCATGAGATGGCCATGCCCTCCGGTCATGGCGACGACATTCCCGCACGCGGCGATGCGCGGGCCGGGGATGAAGCCCTGGTTGACTAAGTTGCGCAGCTTGATGTTCGTCAGGTACGGGGAACCGCAGTCGCGAACCGTGGTGACACCGGCCAGCAGCGCGGCCCGACAGCGCCTGGCGCCTGTGAGCGCGACCAGTGTCTCTGTAACCGATCCACGCTCTGCCGGGCTCACCTCGGGAGAACCCAGGTGCACGTGCATGTCAATCAGCCCGGGAACTATCGTCTTGCCCGTGAGGTCAATGACCTCAGCTTGCTGCGGGTCGTAGCTGACGGTATGTCGCTCTCCAACTTGTGCTATCTTGTTGTGGTTGATGACGACGGCGGCGTTAGGGACCGGGGCCCTACCAGTGCCATCTATGAGCGTCGCTCCAACCAATACGCGTGTTGTCATTGCGGAATCCTCTTCCTCTGGCAATGTTCTCAGGGAATGTGCTCCCCGCCGCGGCGTTGCGGCGGGGTTGGCGCAGGGTGACCGGCGCGCTAGGACTGCTTGATCCACCACTCGGCGGCATTCCAGGTATGAATGCCGAAGGGCGCTGGTTTGAAGTTCTGGAGCTTGCTCTTGGCTGCATCGTACCAGTTGCGGTCGTAAATCCAGACATCTGGAGCAAGCTGGTTGATCTTCTCCTGATAGTCGGCAAGAATCTTGAAGCGGGTCGCTTGATCCAGAGTGGTCTGGGCCTGGGCAAAGACACTGTCGATTTGCGGATAGACGGCATCCATGCCATGCCAGTTTGGAGAATCCTTGACCTGCCACCAATAGCCAGCCTGTACCGGCTCCGGTGAAACGCCCAGGTAGCCGTAGTCCATGGTGAACTTGAAAGAGTTGTTAGCCGCCACGTAGGCCGCAACGTCCACGGTGTTGATGTCGACCTGGGCGCCGATGGCTTTCCACTGCTGCTGAGCGATCTGGCAGATCTGCAAACGCTCCGCCTGCCCGGTGATGTTGTTGACCGTCCAGGCGAGCTTGGCGCCGTCCGTCACGCCGGTCACACCCTTCGCCTCCCGGACAGCACCCGGGGTCGTCTCCTTCCAGCCGGCTTCATCCAGCAACGCCCTGGCCTTGGCCACATCGTAGGGATATTGCGTCTGGGGCTTGCTATAGGCTGGCGACCCATGCGGAAGGACTGAGTCTTTCGGTGTCCCCAGGCCTTTGATCACATTTTGGACAATGCCGGTCTTGTCGATGGCATAGTTGAGCGCCTGGCGGGTGCGCACGTCCTTCCAGAGAGGATCGCGCAGGTTGAAGATGAAGAAGAAGGCGGCAAAGGACGGCGTCTCGGTGACGGTGATGCCCGCGATCTGCCGGGTGAGGGGCACGTGGTCGCCGATCAGGTAGAAGGACAGATCAATCTCGCCAGTTTTCAGAGCTGTCAGGCGAGCATCGTCGTTGGGGATCACCCGGTAGACGATCTTGTCCAGGTTCACCCTTGTTCTGTAGTAATCCGGGTTCTTCTGCACTGAGATATAGTTGCCCCGCTGCCACTCCACGAACTTGAAGGGGCCGCTGCCGGGATAGGGTTTGGCGAAGAACTGGGCCGTCTTCCAGTCGGTCACGCCGCTGAGCGTGTGCTGCGGCAAGGGCTGGACGCCGCTTATGCGATCCAGGAAGCCAACGTTGGGCGCGGCCAGGGTAAAGACGATGGTATAATCATCGGGAGTTGCCACCGACTTGTACGGAACGCTGGACCTGGCCCCGTTCTTGGTATCGTTGATCACATTCAGGGTGAACAGCACATCCTTGGCCGTAAACGGCACGCCATCATGCCATTTCACATCATTGCGCAGCTTGAGAGTGTAGGTCAGGCCGTCGCTGGAAATGCCCCCATTGCTAACGCTCGGTACCTCCCTGGCCAGGTAGGGAACGAACTGGGTCTTCTCGTTATATGTGAGCAGCGGGTCCAGCACCAGGACCGACACCTCAGAAGCGACCGAGAGCGGAGTCCACGCGCTAACCAGCTTGTCGGGTTCCTGGTCACGCCCGATTGTTACGGTTCCCCCGCTCGTTGCGCCCGTAGCTGTGGGGGAGGCGGCCGCCGGCCTGGTCGCAGTTGCGATTGTTGCAGGGGTAGCTGTAGGTGCGGCGGCAGCCGCTTTGGTAGCCGTAGCGATCGCTACGGGGGTGGCCGTGGCGGCCGCAGGAGTGGGCGTTGGCAGAGGCGTTGCCGTCGGCGCGACGCCGCAGGCCGCCAGAGCGGTTGTTGCCATGGTCGCCAGGGTTGCAGACAAGAACTGCCGTCGGGTCAGTGTCTGAGACATACATTTCTCCTTTGGTGTTTCATATGTTCCAATGAGCGACGTCAGCAAGGCGCTGCGTCTCTCAGGAAAACCTGTTCTTCAGCCGGGGATCCATGGCCTCGCGTAGGCCGTCGCCGAGGAAATTGAAGCTCGTGACAGTCAACGCGATAAGCAGACCCGGCATGATCGACAACCACGGCGCCATCCCCATGTAGCGCTGCGCCCCTTGCAGCATGTTGCCCCAGGTGGCAGTGGGCGGGCGCA
Organism: uncultured Ktedonobacterales bacterium; assembly: GCA_964402955.1. Taxonomy (GTDB): domain Bacteria; phylum Chloroflexota; class DTOL01; order DTOL01; family DAOUCN01; genus CAYOEZ01. The sequence goes on from CAYOEZ010000173.1 coordinate 6,625, forward strand.
CGCCAAATCCGAGATAGCTCAAGGCAGATTCGGTCAGGATGACAGCCGCTACTGCCAGGGTGGCAGCCACCGTTATTGGGGCCACCACGTTGGGGAGCAGGTGTCGCAGAACAATCCGGCTGTTGGAGGCCCCGATCGCCTGCGCGGCCATGATGAACTCCGTCTCTCGCAGAGACAGCACCTGTCCTCGCACCAGCCGCGCCACCCCCATCCAGCCGGTGATCGCCATGAGCGCCACGAGCTGGAAAGGCCCTACTTTCGTGAATCCGCTGACCACCATCAACAAAGCCAGCAAGGGTATAGACATCAAGATTTCGATCAGGCGAGAGATCACCATGTCCACAGCGCCCCTGTAGAAGCCGGCAACGGCCCCTAGCAAGGACCCCAGTCCGACGCCAACGGTAGCAACACTCAGGCCAATAAGCAGCGAGAGGCGGCCCCCTGCCGCCAACCGCGCCATCAGGTCACGTCCGAGATCATCTGTCCCAAGCACGTGGCCGGGCGATCCAGGAGGCGCCATTGTCCGATAATAGTCAATTGCATCCGGATCCACCGGAAAGATCGCCGGGATAAGCGCCGAGGCCAGCACCAGGGCAACGATGACAGCCAGCCCGAACACGCTCAAGCGGTTGGCCATGAAGCGCCGCCAGGTTTCGTTTGTCGGCCGGCGCCTTTTCACACGGAACGATACTGCCGCCTCCGTCACGCTGGCCAGGCTGAGGTGTGAAGACGCGTCGTCCTGGGTATTCGCAGCCGTCGTCATGTTCAGTTCTCCTCTCAGTCATACCTGACACGGGGGTCAAGCAACCCATAGGCCAGGTCGGCCAGTAAGTTGCTCGCCACCACGACCAGGGCAATCATCATGAAGCTGCCCATCACCACCGGATAATCGCGGCGCACCAACGAATCGACCAAGAGCCGGCCATTTCCAGGCCACGAAAACACGGCTTCGGTCACCAGAGCACCCGAAAAAAGCACCGGCATCGACAGGCCCAGGAGCGTCGCCAGGATCATGAGCACATTCCTGAAGGCGTGACGGTAGCGAACGATTCCCTCGGCTAGCCCCTTAGCCCGGGCCGTGCGGACATAGTCTTCCTGCATCACCTCCACCATGCTGGAGTGCGTGTAGCGCACCCACTCTGCCAGCCGGGGCATCGCCAGAACCACAGCCGGCGCCGCCAGATGCCTCAGCCGGTCGGCCAGCGAGAACGGGGCGCCGATGGTGTACATCCCTCCGGATGGTAAGAGGCCCAGCCCCTCCGAGAACACCAGGATGACCATGAGGCCCAACCAGAAGGTGGGCATCGAAACTGCCGCCATAGCCAGAACCTGGACGACGTAGCGGACCAGCCGGCTGGACCGCGTCGCCGTGAAGATACCGATTGGAATGCCCAGGGCCATCGCAATGAGGAGTGCAGCGACCGTCAGTTGCAGCGTGTTGGGCAGACGCTCAGCGATCACTCGGATGGCAGGGCGGCCGTCGACGTAGGAGAAGCCCCACTGGCCGCGTAAGGCGCCCGCTAGCCATTTGACGTACTGGATGTAGAAAGGCTGCTTGAGACCCAGTTGCTCCTCCATTTGCGAAAGCTGTTCCGGCGTAATGTTGGGCGTGGATGCCGCAAAAACAGCGGTCGGCCCGCCGGGAGCCAAATGGATGACCGAGAACGCGATGATCGAGATACCGAGAAGAAGCGGTATGCTCATAGCCAAACGCCGGACCAGGTACTTGCTCATATACGGCCTCACACCTTCCCCACATTCTTGGGGCAAAAAAAGAGACCTCTCGTCTGGGGACGAGAGATCTCGTGATACCACCCCAATAATGCCGCAGCCTCACGGCAGCAGCCTCAGCAGGTTTCGCAGCGCGCGACGGCGCATTAAAAACCCCGGCCTGTGATAACGGTGGCCGATCGACCCTTGCGGGTCCTCCGACACGGCCTACTCGATGACGAAAAGCCCATCTTTCGGCCTGTGGCTCAGGGATGCACGCACGCCAGCTCTGCAGGCGCCGATTCTCAGCTCCCTCGGCTCTCTGTAACCCGACCCGTCTGGCGCACTCTTCCCATCATTGCCTTGGCTATGAAGGGATCTCTGCACACTCCAGGTTACAGAAATCCCATTGTCTTTGGAACGACCGCAGCATAGCCCATCTGTCGCCGGCTGTCATCCACCAAATAGTCTACTTTCCTCTAGACCATTTGGTCTACTCGCAAAGCCTCAGTAATGTATCCACACCGGAGTGCCGACCTCGGCCCAGTCGTAGAGCGTCTTCTCATCTTGATCACTCAACATGATGCAGCCATTGGTGTATGGACGGCCCAGAACAGAAGTGGAAACCGTCGTGCCGTTTGCCAGACGAAGCATGGCGTGAAAACCGTCCTCGCTGCCACCGGCCTGATAGATACCCATCCAGTATGGCATGCCCCAGCCCAACGCCGCGTTGGTCGCGTAGGGCATCTTGTTGAGTATCGCGAAGTTGCCCGTGCGGGTAGGTGCCGTGGACTTGCCCGTCGAGGCTGTGAAGCGCCATCGTACCTGGTTGTTCTCCCACACGATGACCCGTTGCTTGGTGAGATCCACCTCTATCTTCTTGCCTGCCTTCACCGCCGCCGGCGCATCGCCCTTCAGCCGCGTCAGCCCGGCCTGGGCTTCGGCGCCCTGTGCGTCAACATATGCTGCTTTCTGATAGTACGTCCAGGCGTCGCTGCGCTTGCCGCTCTGCTCGAGCTCGGCTGCATGGCCAAGATACGCCTGATAGAGCTGAAGCTTGCCCTCCCGATAGGTGGGAGCGCTCTCAACGAGGGAGCGCAGAGAGGGAATAGCCAGGTCATAGTCTCTGTCCGCCAGGGCAGCCGAGCCGTCCTTGTACAGCACAGCATGGCTCTTCTCTCTCTGCACATCTGCATTCATGGCATCGATCGCCAGCGCCTTGTCGAACTCACGCACCGCATCGGTCAGGCGATCCTGGCTCACCAGTTGCATGCCGTAGTTGTAGTGAGCTTTGAGCTTCTTGGCAATAAGCGTGCCGTCGCCTGGCAGCCGTTGCAGCTCGCGATCGATAGCCACGATCGCCTGCACCCAGTTCTGGGCCGCCCAGGCCTGGTCCAACGTCAGTATGGCTGGCGTTGGCGTCGGCGCGACGTTCGACGTGGACTTTGCTGCCTTGCTCGCCCTTGCTGTTGGCGCTGCCTGCGAAACCGATTTCGCTGTCTTGCTGGTTATCGCTGTCGGCGCTGTTCGCGTCACACTGGCGCCAACAGTGATAGCTGGCTGGTCTACACTCACCATGCCGTCATCCTTGTTCATGCCGGCGCGGGCCACCGCCCCTGTCGCCAGCATCGCCAACAGCATCACAACAGCAAGCAGGACAGCAGACTGTCGCTCGACCATAAAGGTCTGCACGGCGCCAAGCACGCCCGCAATATCGGGCAGCGACAGACGCAGAACATCAGGCGCCTCACTTTCCCGTGAGACAACGCCTGCCGCTGTGTCACTCATCCGTGGTTGCGCGGCCAGCGGTGGAGCCGCCAGGCCAACCCGTTGGCGCGCCCACGCCAGGCCAGCGCGCGCCCTTTGGCTGGTCTGGTCCAAAGCAACAGCGCGCTCCAGGAAGGGAAGTGACGCATTCGGCGCGCTCAAGGCGCCGCGCCAGAGCAGAGCCTCGACATCGTCTTCGTTGATGGAAAGCGCTTCATCAAACAGCTTAAGCGCTTCATCTCTGCGCCCTGCGCGTGCGGCCTCGATGCCTCGCTTCACCACGCGCGCAGCCGCCTCGGTCAATGGAATGCTCTCCCGATTGTCTGGGGGGATCAGTCGATGTGCCATATGTTCCTCCCTACCTCCCTACTACCACAAAGACGAGTCGTCATGGCACGCGTTGGGGCAGATGGCTAGCCTCTTCAGTCCATTTCAGGGTAGACCATTTGGTGGATTGCCGCTACCCGCCATACCGGGCGCGTCCTTCCCGCTTTGCGATCATTCGTAGCCTCTTGCATCCATCCTCCAAACAGTCTACCGCTTAGTAGCCCAATGAGCGTACACAGAAACCGACCGCATGGCCCTTTTGATCAGGGCAGATATGACATAGACTACGGCGTGGGAGGATACCATGGCAACTCAACGCGTGACTGTCCCAATCAGGGGCATGACATGTGCAGGCTGTGTATCGACAATCGAACAGGCGCTGCGCCAGCAGGATGGGGTCATCTGGGCCACCGTCAACTTCGCCGCCGAAGAAGCAACGGTCATCGCCGACCCGTCTGTAGTCG
>CAYOEZ010000174.1:0-10741 GCA_964402955.1 uncultured Ktedonobacterales bacterium
AAAACACATTCTCGCGCGCCATGCTGACACTGGCCGGCAAGTGGGCGCTCAATCACGGCGCCTATACGCCGTTCCGCGTCGAGGGCGCCATTCCCATCCCCCTGCCCGGCATGGCTATCTGGTTGTTCATGCCTTTCGGCAGCACCATGCGCGTGTTTCATCGTTTTGGTATGGATAGCAGCCTGGGTTTTGCCGTGCTGGCTGGACTGGGCGCGGCTGCTCTCTTTGCTCGCGCCGGAGCGTGGAGCGCGATTCTACATGTCAGCAGACAAGCCGTGTTGGGCGTGCTGCTCATTGCCGTCGTTCTGGTCGATATCGTCGCCGCACCGCTCAACTTTGGCATGTCGGACACGCGCGGGTCAGCGCTCGACCTCTGGCTCAGGGACCAGCCCGGCGACTTCAGCGTCATACATTTGCCGCTGGCTAGAGGGCTGAATGGCCCGGGGCTTTACCGCGCCGCCATCCACGGCAAGAAGATCAGCTACGGCTACGGGACGTTCTTCCCCAAAGCATGGCGCGTGGCCGTCGATCCTTTGGGCAACTTCCCCGACCCGCAGGGGATCGCGCTGCTGCGCTCCTGGAACGTGCGCTACGTCTTCATCGGCGAGAACGCCTATCGGGCCGGGCTTGTCGATGCGCCGGGCGATTCGTGGCAGAAGGTGCAAGAACGGCTCAAGACGGCTGAGGGGCTGCGCTACGTGCGCACGTTCGACGAGGTATCGCCGAGCAGCGGCGACATCTTGTCCACCAGGCTCACCAACCCGTGGACATCCATTTCCGTCGTCGCCGACAGGACCCACGTCTACGAGATCATGCCGTAGAGGGCGATCCACTGTGCGCGCACTTTCACGACTGGCGATGTCACACCGCAACCTGGACGTACGTTACGCGTTATGATATAGTAGACAGCACAGGCCACAATGAACGGAGACTACATGGATTCGCCATCGAGGGAAGGAAGATTGCTATGAGCAAAGAAATTCGCCAAACAAAGAACACGGGCGCACGCGCCCGGCGCATAGCATTGCTGCTTGCGGTCGCCGTCGTTGTCTTCATGCTTTCTGTCGCCTACGTCTACGCCACGACGGTCATCGGCGCAAGCGCGGGAGACGCTGGTGACAGCAACCCCACAACCTTCAAGTTCCAGACCAACAACGCGGACAAGCCCCTGACGCGGCCCAATCTTGCGCCGATCAGTAAAGCGGAGGTCCCGTCGCTGTACGGTGCGTCGGATGGTATGACTGTCTACGACAATGGGGTCAACGTCGCGTCCGGCAGCTACACCGGGCCGGGCGGGCCAAAGACGGTAGTGGGCGCCGACCTGTCTGACGCCGCCGGCTGGCCAACCATCGCCACCGGACGCAGCGTGCTCGCCATTGATCCCGACCTTGGCCGCTTCAAGTTCTTTGAGAATATTCCCTCGCTCCTGGGCACGTCGGCGGCGGGTACAGCCAATGCTGTTGCCGTCCTCAATGGCTACGCCTACGTGGCCAGCGGCGGCGACGGCCTGCGCGTTTTCGACGTCAGCAACCCGGCCGCGCCCACGCAGGTGGGCCAGGTTGCCACAACTGATGCACGTGATGTGGTTGTCAACGGGCGCTACGCCTATGTCGCCGACGGCGCCGCTGGGTTGCGCGTGATCAGCATTCTCGACCCCACCAATCCAAGCATCCTCAATACGCTTGCCACGAGTAACGCCAACGGCGTCTACGTGCATACCAACCGCGCCTATGTGGCCGACGGCAGCAGCGGCCTGCGCATCGTCAATATCACCACCCCTTCGGCCCCCGCATTGCTGGGCAGCCTGGCGACAACCGACGCGCGTGCTGCCTTTGTGTCGGGCAGCTATGCCTATGTGGCCGACGGCAGCAGCGGCCTGCGCATCATTGACGTCAGCGCGCCTGCCAGCCCGGTCTTGCGCAGCACCACCGCCACCACCTACGCCCTGGACATCGCTGTGAGCGGAAAGAGCGCCTTCGTGGCCGACGGAGCAGGCGGACTGCGCATCTTCAACGTCGCCAACCCCACCGCCCCCGGCGTGCGCGGACAATTCGCCACCCCCAACGCCCGCGGCGTCTCTGTCCTGGCCGGCATCGCCTACCTCGCTGACGGAGCGGGCGGGCTGCGCATCATCAACGTCGCCAACCAGAACGCCCCCAGCCAGCAATGGCAGATCAGCACCAGCGACGCTCGCGGCGTGCAAACGCCGCTGGGCATCTACTCCTATGTTGCGGATGGCGGCGGCGGCTTGCGCGTCGTCTCGCTGGCCGGCATCGGCAGCTACATGACCCGTGCCGGTTTTGTGGCACGCAATGCCGCTGATCCGTCTGACAATCCAAACCAGATCTATATCTCAGGCAACTACGCCTATGTCTCGTCGGCTTTTCGCGGGGTGAAGATCCTGGATATCTCAAACCCGACCAATCCCGTGCAAGTTGGATTGATCAACAATGACAGCGGGGCCGAGGCTGTCCAGTTATATGTCCAGGGACACTATCTGTACATTGCCCAGAAACACTATGGGGTAGCTGTCTACGACGTCTCAGACCCGACCAATCCACAGTTCTGGGCGGCCTGCGATTCACCGACCGATAGCGGACCCTGCGGCTGGCCGCGCGCCATCACCGCCGCGGGCGACTATGCTTACGTCGCCGACGGCGGCTATGGCCTGGTTGTGCTCGATGTCACCCAGCCCATCAGCAAGATCGTCGGTCTGGCTTTCTATGAGCACGGCAACTATCCCCAGAGCGTGGCCCTGGCAGGAAAATATGCGCTGCTTGGAGGGGGCAACCCGGGCGGGCTGCGCATATACGATGTGAGCAACCCAGCCGCCCCTGCTCTGGTCAGCGAGATGGGCGGCGACATCGTCGGTTCCGTCTACAACATCGCGGTTCAGGGCAACTATGCCTACCTGACCGCTAAAGGATTCGGGCTGGAAGTCGTGGACATCTCCAATCCGGCCAGTCCCACGCTTGTCGGACGCCACAACACGTACTACTCAACCGTCTACGCCCGCGCCATCAGTGTCACGCCGCGCTACGCCTTTGTCGCTGATCACAGCGCTGGTCTGGTCGTCTTCGACATCTCGACGCCCTCGTCGCCGCAATTGGTCGGCAGATACGCCACCCCGAGCTTCCCGCAGGGCGTCGACGTCAGCGGACGCTACGCCTTCCTGTCCTGCGGCAGACCGCTCCCAGAAGATGCCTACCTGGGCGGCGAAGGTTTGGAGGTCGTCGACCTCTCTCCCGCCGAGGCGCCCACAGGTATGGTGACGACGCGCTTCTTCTACGACGGCCCCACCGACACACCGACGCCAACCAATACGCCGACCAACACGCCGACTGCGACGCCGACACAGACGCATACGCCCACGGCAACGCCAACACGGACAGCGACGCCGACGAGCACCAACACACCCACACCAACCAGTACGCGCGTGCCGGTGCCTTTTGAGACGTGGATCAACGCAGGGGGGCCGCAGTATACTGATGGTAGCGGCAACATCTGGGTCGCTGACCGCGCCTACAGCACGGGCAGCTTCGGCTATACGAGCGCCGGCAATCCCGGAACCTATTTCCGCGTCGTTGCCATCGGCGGCACAGTCGACGATACCCTCTACCAGACCGAGCGCAACTGGCAGGCGTCGGGCGGCGGCTACCGCTTCGATGTGCCCAACGGGCAATACCAGGTTGATCTGGAGTTTGCTGAGATCTATGCCGGCACCTCGGGCGGGCAACGCGTGTTCGACATCGTGATTCAGGGCGCCATCGTGCGCAGCAATCTCGATATCGTGTCTACCGTCGGTTCAGCCAATGCCTACGATCTGAGGTTTGTGACAACAGTGAGCGCCGGCCATCTCGACATCTCGTTCACAAAAAGAGTCGGTTGGCCAAAGATCAGTGCGCTGCACATTCTGCCGCTGGCGCCGGTGGGTACGGCCACGGTCACCCAGACGCCCAGCAACACAGGCACACCAACAGACACACCGACCATCACCAACACACCGACGATAACGCCCACGCCGACAGAAACGCGCACGCCCACGCCCACCGGCTCGGCCACCGCCACGCCCACTGTGACGCCAACGCCGGCAGTCGCCCCGTTTGTGCGGCGCCTCAACGCAGGCAGCGCCGCCGCTTACAGCGACGGCAACGGCGACCTGTGGCAGGCCGACCAGCCCTATGCCACCGGCGGCTGGGGCTATACGGGCGGCAACATCTACAGCACGGCCAGCGCCATCGCCAACACTAGCGACCACACTCTCTACCAGAGCGAGCACTGGGGCATGACGTCCTATCGCTTTACCGTGCCCAACGGGGAGTACCAGGTCATCCTCAAGTTCGCGGAGATATACCCATACTCCAACGTTGGCAGCCGCGTCTTCGATGTCAAGATTCAGGGCGTCTACGTGCTCTCCTACTTCGACATCTTTGCTCAGGTTGGCATCAACCGTGCGCTCGATGTCGCCTACAACACCAACGTGAGCAACGGTCTCTTGAGCGTGGACTTTACGGCCAGGACAGGCTCAGCGAAGGTGAGCGCCATTGCCGTTGTGCTGCTCACGCCTGTCGCGCCTACAGCCACGCCCACACCGCCCAACTCACCGACGATTACTAACACGCCGACCATCACACCGACGCCAAGCGACACCGCAACCGCCACGGCCTCCGGCACGCCGACCGCAACCGGTACAGTCACCAACACACCAACCGAAACCGGCACAGCCACGCCGACCGGCTCGGCGACACCAACGCCCGTTGCGCCAGCCTATGACGTGCGTGTCAACGCAGGAGGCCCAGCCTACCTGGATAGCACTGGCGCATGGTGGGCAGCCGATCAGTTGTACGCCTTTGGTAGCTGGGGATACGTTGGGGGCAATACGTATGCCACAGGCGCTGCTATCGCCGGAACCAGCGATGACCCGCTCTATCAGACAGAACGCTGGGGCATGTCGGCCTACAAGTTCGCCGTACCGAACGGATCATACGCGGTGGAGCTGCGCTTCGCCGAGCTTTACTGCTCGCAGATCAACTGCCGCCTCTTCGATGTCGATCTGGAGAATACAACCGTCCTCAGCGGACTCGACCTGATCAGCGTGGCGGGCAAGAACGGCGCCTACAACCGCATCTTCACCGTTGCAGTGACAGACGGCATACTCAACATCCGCTTCACAGCGCGCGTCAACTCGCCCAAGATCAACGCCATCCGCGTAACGTCGCTCAACGTGGCTCTGCCCACCGCTACCAGCACGCCGACGCCAGCCGGTCCCACCAGCACGGCGACAATCACGAACACACCGACGCCCACCGGCTCGGCCACGCCAGTAAGCACGTTCGCGCAGAGAGTGAATGCTGCCGGCCCGCAGGTCACAGACTCAAACGGCAGGGTCTGGGCTGCAGACAAAGCCTTCAGCGCAGGGTCATGGGGCTACGTCAACGGACAGACGTCGTCGACGAGCCAGTCTATCAGCAACACCAGCGATCCCGTCCTCTACCAGACACAGCGCTTCAACCTGACCGGCTACAAGTTCACGGTACCCAATGGCAGTTACCAGGTGACACTGCGATTCGCCGAAACATACGCGTATACCGGTATCGGAGGGCGCGTCTTCAACGTTAAGATAGAAGGCAACACCGTGTTGTCAAGGCTCGACATCATGGCCACGGTTGGCCGCTACCGCGCGCTTGACTACACGTTTCCTGCCACCGTCAGCGATAGCATACTCAACATCGACTTCAGCAGTGTGGTGGGGCCAGCGGCAATCAATGCCATCGAAGTGCTGGGCGGCGGCAGTGGCGCGCCACAGTTCGCTAACAACGAACCATAAAGATCAATTCTGAACCCATTCAGGTTGTGAGACCATACGCACTGCCAACAATCATGAGGTGATCCTGGTGCAACGTCTTCCACGGCTGTTTTGGCTCGTCTCGCTTGCAATCGTGACCATGTTGGTGTGGCGCGCGCCCGGCCTCGTGTCGGGTCAACCGCTGCCGCAGGGATCGACGCGCTACCTGAGCTTCACCGTTAACCGCAACAACGTGCCAGCCTGGGTGCAGTTCCGTGACCTCACCTTTAAGGTGTTGATTGGCGACGTCGATGACGTCAGTGTACTTGGCGATGGGCAACCAGTCGCAGCCACGTATGACCCGGCTACCAGGATGGTCATGTTCACCACCCACGCAACATCTATCAATTTGATTCTCAGCAACTCAACCTGGGACGCGGCGGCTATCGGAGCCATCACTGTCGCCCCGTTGCGTGACGACAAACGCTGGGCATTCAGCCTGACCTTTGATGACGGCTACGTTGAGACCTATACCAACGGACGCAGCTATTTGGAGCGATACGGCTACACGGGCGGCATTGCCATGGTGGGCCGCTTCCTCGATCGCAACCAGATGGGCAGCTACACCTACATCAACGATGCCCAGATGAGCGACCTCTACCTGTCCGGCTGGGGCATTTTCAACCACACCTACAGCCACCAATACGTAAGCTACTTCGCCAACGCTGTCGCGGCGCGCACCGACATTGTCGCCGCCCGCACGCGCATCGGCCAGGGGCTGACCGCGGTTGCACCCGGCTTCCAGTCTTCCGTCTTCACCGCGCCCTATGTGGATATGGCCTGGCTGCCCATCGTGCGCGACAACGCCGCATTGCTCGGCACGTACCTGTTCCAGGGCTCGGGCAGCGAGATCACGCGCGTAGATAGTATCTCGTACGGGACGAACGGTTTCCTGGCCATCGGTCGCAACGGCATCCGCCATGTTGACCCGGATTTTGACACTGTGCACAGCCTGGTCAGCGCCTACCCCAACAACCACTACTGGCTGTCGCTGCACACGCACATTGTCGACCCGGGCTGCGACCCGGTTGAGACGTCGATAGACTATCTGTACAGTGCATATGGTCCGGGCGGAACCGACGAGGTGTGGGTGGCGCCGGCCGACCGTATCCACCAGTACCTGCTCAACCGCGATATGTCCACGATTCCCGGCCAGGCAACCGTCAGTGCTGCTGCTCCACAGGGGCTCAGCGCCGCGTTGGCTGCAGCCGCGCCGCTGCTATCCGCCGAGATCAAGGGCGTTCCGGCTCTGACTGCCGTCAACGTTGCCACATTCCAGCAGGGCAACAGCGGCTACACGGGCGCTCAGGATACCTTCGTCGAGGCCGTCCACCCGGACACAAACTACAGCTCATCGGCCGTTCTCACCCTCTCCACCCGCGGCTACGAAGAAAACAGGTCGCTTGTGAAGTTTGACCTGCAAGCGTTGCCGACCAACGCACAGATCGTCAAGGCGACCCTCGATTTCTATGTGATCAACCAGGGCACGGGGACGGTTTGTATGGCCGCCTATGACATGAAGCGCGCCTGGCAGGCGGCGCAGGCCACCTGGAACCAGGCCAGCGCCGGCAATCTCTGGACCCAGCCCGGCATCAAGGACACAACCACCGATAGAGCCTCCGCCTACCAGCCTGGCTTCCGCATCCCGCTGACGGTTGGCAACGTGTGGCGCAGCCTGAACGTGACCGATGAGGCCAGGCAGTGGGCCGGCAATCCAGCATCAAATAGCGGCGTCCTTCTCCTTGCCTCGGGACCCACGGGTACGCAGTACGGCCTGGCCAGCTCAGATTTCAGCAACCCGACATTGCGTCCGCGCCTGACCATCAGCTACACTCTGCCCTATGGCACGCCAACAGCCACGGCTACGCCCAGCAAGACACCGACCGTCACGCCTACCCGCTCCGGCCCACTGGCGACAGCGACGTCCACAGCGACACAGCCCGCCGTCCCGCCGACAGCTACGCCGACCAGCACACCAACGGCGACCGCCACAGCCACAGCGGCGGCGTATGCCGTGCGGGTGAATGCCGGGGGCAGCAGCTACATCGACAGCCTCGGCAACGCCTGGGCAGGCGACCAGATGTACCAGCCCGGAGCGTGGGGCTACGTCGTCACCCAGCGCAGTGACAGCTACACAACGGACGCTGCCATCGCCAGCACCCCTGACCCGCTGCTTTTCCAGAACGAGCGCTGGTGGAATGCGCCCACCACGGTCGGCATCAACGGCTACCAGTTTGATGTTCCCAACGGAGCCTATCGCGTCGAACTTGGCTTTGCCGAGATCTTCTATACCAGAGCGGGCGAGCGCGTTTTCGATGTCATCGTTGAGGGACAGATCATCGGCCCGCTCGACCTGGCGGCGCTCGTCGGACCCAATACGGCATTTGTACGCGCCATCACGGTCATCGTCAATGACGGTGCACTGAACGTTGACTTCTTGCAGCGCGTCGATGCGGCCAAGATCAATAGCATCAGCGTGGAGCGCACCCTGGCGACGCCGGAACCGACGCAGACAGCGACGCCGACACGCACGCTCACCGCCAGCGTGACCCGGACAGCCACAGTCGCGGACACGGCCACAGGCACGGTCACGCCCATCTTCAGCTTCACACCCACCGCCACGCCGAGCCTGACCAGCACACCGACCGCGACGGCAACGAACTCCAGCACGCCGACGCCGAGCCGAACCGGCACGCCGGCCAATACGGCAACCCCAAGCCAGACGGCGACGCCGACGTCCACCAGCACCAACACGGCAACGCCAACCATTACGCCGACGCCAAGCAATACAGCCACGCCGACCAACACACCAACAACGACAAACACACCGACCAATACCGCAACGTTCACCTCGACGCCCACACCGACGCCGGTCTACCTGGTACGCGTCGATTCTGGCGCAACAGCCGATTCGATCGATAGCCAGGGCCGCACGTGGTTGGCGGATCGCGCCTTCACAACCGGCCAGTGGGGATACGTCGGCGGCAGCGACTATAGCAACGCAACGCCCATCAGCGGCACATCTGACCCGCGCCTCTACCAGACTGAACGCTGGAATCTGTCTGCCTACCGCTTCACAGCGCCAAACGGCGTGTACTCAGTGACGCTCAAGTTCGCCGAGTTGTACGCGGGCACGAGCACGGGAGCGCGCGTCTTCGATGTCAAGCTGCAAGGGAGCACCGTTCTCGCCGATCTGGACGTGATGGCCCGGGCCGGCGGCCGCTACGCCGCATGGGATGAATCGTTTGTGACCACAGTGAGCAATGGCTTGCTGGCAATCGACTTCGTCAACAAGAAGGGCACCGCCAAGGTCAACGCCATCGAGGTCATCGCGCTGGCCCCCGCCGCGCCCACGCCGACGGCGACAGAGACGGCCACACCATCGCCGACCGTCACCAGGACGCCCACCCTGACAAGCACACCAATCAATACGGCTACGCCTACCCCAACGGCCACGTTTACGCGCACCGACACACCGACACGTACCGCCACGGCAACCCCCACAGCGACGTTTACGGCGACGCCGACACAGACGCCCACGCCAACGCCGACCTGTACCGCAACCCCTACCGACACGCCGACCAACACGCCCACGCCTGCATTTGCGCTGCGCGTCAACAGCGGCGGTCCTGCCATCACGGATAGTCTGGGCCAGGTCTGGTCAGCCGACCGGCCGTTCTCGACCGGCGCCTGGGGATACCTGAATCGGCCCTATCCAGTTCCGCCGAGCGAAGCATACACCACTACGCAGGCCATCGCCAACACTGGCGATTCAATGCTATACCAGTCCAACCGCGCCAATATGGCATTCTATCTCATCACCGTGCCCAACGGCGCATACAGCGTCACGCTATGCTTCGCCGAGATCTACCAGTACGCCTACACCGGCAGCCGTGTCTTCGACGTCAAGATCGAAAATGTCAGGCAGCTCGCCGGCTTTGATGTCTTCCGCGAGGCTGGCGGCACGTACCGCGCCATCGAGCGCTCCTTCATCGTGAGCGTCACTGACAACCAGTTGACCATTGAATTCCAGCCGGCTGCCGCCATCATCAACGCCATCAGTATTGTGGCGGTGCTCCCGCCCACGCCGACCCCGACGCAGACAGCAACGCCGACGGTTACGCCGACCTTCACCAGCACACCAGCCGCCACCGCGACGCCGACGGCTACAGCAACTCCGTCGTACACACCGACCAATACGCCGACAGCCACGCCCACGGCGACCTTCACGCCGACGCCCACCTTCACGCCCACGTTCACGCCGACGGTCACGCCAACACCGACGTTCGTGCTGCGCTTGAATGCCGGCGGCGGCAGTTACACGGACGTGCGCGGCAACCTCTGGCTGGCCGACCAGGCCTACACGCCAGGTACTTGGGGTTATGTCGACGGCCAGAAATACAGCTACGCCGTTCCCATCCACGGCACAGATGATGATAAGCTGTACCAGTCCGAACACTACTGGGCGGATGGCGGCACCTATCTCATCGACTTGCCCAACGGCAACTACAGCATCACCCTCAAATTCGCCGAGATCTACCCTGGCGGATACGGCGGCAGCCGGCGCTTCGGCGTGCGGGCTGAGGGGATCTTTGTCCTGACCTCAGTCGACATATACACTGAAAGCGGCGGCCGCTACAACGCGCTGGACAGGCAGTTCACGATCGCCGTCGCCGATGGCCAACTCAACCTCGATTTCGTGAAGGACCTTGGCGCGCCCCAGATCAACGCCATTGCCATCGAGACCGCCAGTCCATAGGCGCGTCTCTGGCGCACACATACGCATGTACACACGGCGCAGATCGATGTTGATCTGCGCCGTGTGCGCGCCTGGTAGGGCGGGTTTCCATGTCAGTGCTCGTAGGGTTTTACCCCTTTTTGCTCGTTAACAACTTA
>CAYOEZ010000175.1:0-10738 GCA_964402955.1 uncultured Ktedonobacterales bacterium
CCACCACGGGCGTCCCGAGGCCAGTACCAGACCTTTTTGCAGTGGGCACATGCCATGTGCCCACTGCAAAAAGGTTGTGTTCGCCCAACCGTCATTGCGAGAAGCGCCCTTTGCGACGAAGCAATCTCCGTTGTGGCGCGAAACGGGGGAGATTGCTTCGCTCCGCTCGCAATGACGGGTCCGTCCAGACCTTTTTGCAGTGGACACATGCCATTGTGAGGGATGATCATTCGGTCGAAAGGGAAGGCATAGATGATCTGCTGTGCAAACAGGTTGTGCAACTGGCGGCAGATGTCACTCATAGCGGCTTGCCGAGAAACTGAAGCTGCTCACCGGTGCGCAGTCCTTCGAGTGGCATTGCGCAGGATGACAGATAGGGCACGACATACTTCCTGTAATTGCTGCCAGCCAGAATAATGAAATGATCATGCTGGAGGTCAGCCTTCTGACGCAGTTGCTCCAGCACGCCCTCGGCCCAAGCTCGTCTCTCGTCAGCAGACATGCGTTTGAGCGTCACATTGTAAGGCTCAATCTCTGTCTTGAGATCGAGTAGACCATGCTTGGCCGACAGGATATAGATGGTGTCCGGCCGCAGTCTTCTGGCGTAGGCCAGGCTGCGCTGGAACAACTCGCTGCCATACAGATCCTCGGCTCGCGCCCTTAATGGCTTCTTCCTGCTGGCGCAGGCAATCAGCACAATCGTCTTCATCCCTGCCCTCCCTACTCCCTACTACGCCGGCCGCACCTGCCCCGTCCCTTCAATCACCCACTTGTACGTCGTCAGCTCGCGCAGAGCCATGGGGCCGCGCGCATGCAGTTTCTGCGTCGAGATGCCAATCTCAGCGCCCAGGCCAAACTCGCCGCCGTCGGTGTATTGCGTGCTGGCATTCCAGTAGACGGCAGCCGCATCCACCTCGTTCAGGAAGCGCTGCGCGGCAGCAGCATCAGCCGTCACGATGGCCTCGGAGTGGCCGGAGCCATAACGGGCGATGTGATCCAGGGCATCGTCGAGACTATCCACCACCTTGACCGCGGCCACCAGCGCCAGGAACTCCTTGCCCCAGTCGTTGTCTGTCGCTGCTTTGGCGGTGGGTAGAATCGCAAGCGCGGCAGGGTCACAGTGCATCTCCACGCCTGCGCCGGCGAAACGTTGCGCGATCTGCGGCAGAGCACGCGCTGCGATATCCTTGTGTACCAGGACCGTATCGAGTGCATTACAGATCGTCGGACGGCGCACCTTGGCGTTGTAGACAATCTGCGCCGCCATCTCCACATCGGACGCCTTGTCCACGTAGGTATGGCAGACGCCCGCGCCTGTCTCGATCACAGGAATGGTCGCATTCTCGGAGACAAAACGAATCAGCCCGGCGCCGCCGCGGGGGATAATCACGTCGATATAGCCACGCAGCTTGAGCATCTGCCCGACAATGGCGCGATCGGTGGAGGTGACCAGTTGCACAGCCGCCTCCGGCAACCCGCTCTTCTGCAAGCCCTCAGTGATGGCGGCCACAATGGCGATATTGGCCCGCAGCGACTCCTTGCCGCCGCGCAGAATCGTGGCGTTGCCCGTCTTCAAGCAGAGCGCTGCCACGTCGCTCGTCACATTCGGGCGCGCCTCATAGACGACGCCAATCACTCCCAGCGGCACACGCCGCTTGTGGATGCGCAGGCCATTCGGGCGCACTGTCTCATCGAAGACCTCGCCCACCGGGTCGGGTAGAGACGCCACGGCGCACATGTCGTGCGCCATTGCCTCTAGCCGCTGCTGATCCAGCCGCAAACGGTCGAGCATCGCTGCCGCCATGCCTGACGCCCCCGCTTCGGCCATGTCGGCAGCATTGGCCGCCAGGATGTCGCTCTTGTGGGCTAGGAGCGCGGCGGCGATGGCCGCCAGACCGGCGTTTTTCTGCTCAGTCGAAACTTGCCCCAGCTTGCGTGATGCAGCCCGCGCTGCCTGCGCCTTGCTGATCAACTCATCCATGTGTGCCCCCTACATCAACGTGCTGTAAACCGCTTTGCCTTGCCCGAAGAGGTCGAGCACCTCAGCGCGCTGGCGATCAGTCTGGAAACGGTTCTTCATAGCAATCCGCTCCATGTCCTGTGCAATAGAACGTTCGTACCAGGCTGCCGCCTCAGCAATCTGTGGTGAGCGAACGCCCGTGCTGACATAGACGGGGCTCGTGTGCGCATAGATCGGTTGGAAGAAGCTATCTCTCACCCGGCTTGCCACGCGAGCAGCCAGCCAGCCGTCAGACGGCGGCGTCACATCGAGCTCCAGCTTGCCCTCGTTTGCACCCTCGGCCAGACGATGCGCCGCCAGCACACGCCCGTTCCAGATCACTTCTACACGCTCGACCGCATAGTGTGAGCGCCACAATACGGACACCGGCAGCGGCCTGCCAGGCATGGTGGAGATGGTTGCTCCAATCGGCTGGCTGTCCACGGTCATAAGAAGGGCGGGCCCATTCGTGATGAACGTCTGGCCGCGCTTCAGAGCCTGTATCCAGTCGCCCGGATCAAAGTCGCCGCCCGTGTAGGCGTAGACACGGTTAGCCGACGAGATAAACCAGTCTGATCCGGTCGACGCCGGCAGGCGGAAGCCGCAGTTGAGTAGACGGTACCAAATATCATACTCCGGGTCCATCCAATAGGGGTCGAACAGGTTGAAGGCATCGAGTTTGCCAAGCGCGGCGGCTATAGGCGCCTCCATGCCCCTCCCGTTGTGGCACCAGAGGACGATACCCCCCTGCCGGTGTGCATCGTCGCAGGCATAGCATAGCGGCGGGTAGTCGGGGTCAACGTCATCGACCAGATAGCCGCGGCTCAGGGGCTCCACCACCTCTTTGATCCGCAGCAGCATGATATGCCCATAGCCTTCCTCCACCGAATCGAGAGGGCTGTTATGCCGGCTCTCCTCACCGCATTCCACATAGTGGTGCGCGCTGCAATACTCGGTCAAAACGCCAGGCGGATACTTGTTGCTGGCGTAAGCCAGGCCCCAGCGCTTGAGGATGCTAACGGCAGTGAAGCGCAGATCATGGACACGCGGATCTAGTTGCAGCCGCTCGTCGGGTCGTTTCTCATCCTCTCGGTAGTGGATGTGTGTGTTGCCCGGATGCCAGCCCATCTGCGCCAGGCCAGCCCAGCGCTCCAGCTCGACGTCCACCGCCAGTGCTCCTTGCGCTGGCGTGTCCAGGCTTATTTTGGCGGGAACGTACTCTGTCCCCCGCTCAACCAGAATCTGCGTGATCCCGCGCTGTGCCTCAACTGTGAAGCTGCCATCACTGTAGAAGAAAGGCAGGCCTGGGCCGACCTTCAGCACGGCATCCTGGGGTTGCACAAATCGTCCGTCTGAAGCGATGACCTGCACGCAAGCTTCAATTGGCTGCTCCGTCTTCTTGTCAATGATCCTGCCCGTGATCTTCGCCATGGCTGACTCCTCTCCTTGCATTCAATTGCCCTGCTCTCACGCTTTGCGTGTAGCCAGCGCATCTGGCATTTCCGCGAGCGTCCGCTCATACACCTCGTAGTGTTCGCCCTCACGTTCCTGCGGGTCGACGTACTTGAGCCAGAGCGAATAGCCCGGCCACTCGCCCGCCAGCACACGCCGGCTCTCCCGGACATTGCCTTCCTTCTCGTGCCAGCGCACCTCGCCCCGTTGCAGCATGATGTACTCACCAGTGTAACGCTCGAACGTTTTGCGGTTATCGCGGTACGAGAGAGCCTGCTCGCACATCGTCCGCCGCCAGGTCGCAACCGTCTCGCTCGGGTCGGTCGCTTTGCTGTAGAACACGCCCTCTGGCTGCGGCGTGATCTCGCTCACGAAGTCTATCTCGTTCAGATCTATCACGCCAAATCCAGATTGGGCGGCAACCAGCAGGGCATTGCGATCGCGGCGGAAGGGCAGCGCCGGCCAATCAGCCTTTGGATTGTGGCCCATCAGATACGCCCCGCAGGCGTCGGTCGCGATAACCTGATCGCCGGCGACCAGGCCGTCCACGATGCGACCGGTACCCTTGCCATCGCCCCACTCCTCTTCAGCCTGACCCACCAGCGCATCGATGATATTCAGCGCCGGGTCCAGGATGCGCCCGATGTCGGCCAACATGTAGGGCATGCGCACAATGTGATGGTAGTATGGCCGCGGCCGTCCGTGCGGCCCGATCGGCATCAGCCCGAACAAGTTCTTCAGACAGAGCGTAACCCCCATGAAGGCATGATTCTTCATCTTCTGCACAGAGACGACAGCATCCGCCTCGACCAGCCGCTGCGACAGCGGGTAGCGCTCAAACATCTGCCCGCCGCCGGGAACAGCATACCAGCCGGTCGGCCCGGCGTGGCCGTCGACGTACTCCACGCCGAACTCGCGCAGAAGCGGGGCAATCGTGGTCGTCTGTTCCGGCGCCCAGCCATCGCGTCCGATGTAGGCCGTGGCGTCGACGCAGATGAGTCTGGCGTCGGACCGCTCGCGCAGGAGACGCAGCACCGCACGCGTGACGGCGTCACTCACAAGCTGCTGGCGCTGGCCCTCCCACATGACAACCCGTTCCAGAGGCCAGTCCTGGTTGAACTTGATGGCAATCGTCCTGGCCTGGCTCAGCCTGGCCCATGCCCGATCGAGCGGATCAGTGGCTCTCTTGAGCGAGAGATACACGTCCTCATCGCTGGCGTGATGGTCGCAATGAACTGCCCGAACGCGGTACGCTTTCTCCATGCCCCTCAACCTCACACGCAGAATTCGTCACATCTTTGCCAGCGCCTGCTCGTAGCGCTCATACTGCTCACCCTCACGCTCGTCCGGGTCAACGTACTTCAGGTACATGGCGTACCCGGGCCAGCCGCCCGCCAGGACGCGCCGGCTCAGCGTCAGGCGTCCGCTTGGGTCATGCCAGCGCACCTCTCCCCGCTGCAAGAGGATGTACTCGCCCGTGTACTGCTCGAAATCGCGGCGGTGATCGCGGTAGAGCAGGGCCTGCTCACACATGGTGCGCCGCCACATGTTCACTGTCTCCTGTGGATCAGTGAGCTCGGCAAAGAACGTCCCTGGCGGCTGCGGCGACAATTCAGACAGGAAATCGATCTGCTGCAGATCGACCGTACCGAAACCGCCCTCTGCCGCCACGAGCAGAGGGTTGCGGTCGCGATGGTAGGGCGGCGTCAGCCAGTCAGCCGCGGGGTCGTGGCCCATCAGGTGCGCAGCGCAGGCGTCGGTAGCGATCACCTGATCGCCAGCAATCAGCCCGTTCACGATCCGCCCCAATCCCTTGCCATTGCCCCATTCCATGCCAGCCTGGCCGACCAAGGCATCGATGATGTTCAGCGCCGGGTTCAAGATACGCCCGATGTCCGCCAGCATGTAGGGCATACGCACAATATGATGGTAGTAGGGACGGGGGCGGCCCTCTTCCATAGCCGGCATCAGGCCAAAGAGGTTCTTCAGACAGAGCGTCACACCCATGAATCCGTGATTCTTAATCTTCTGCACGGAAACGACGGCGTCGCTCTCAAGCAGGCGCGGCGATAGGGGGTAGCGCTCGAACATCCAGCCGCCGCCGGGAACCGTGGTCCAGACGGGCGACACGTGGCCATCCACGTATTCGACTTCAAACTCGTGCAACAGATGGGCCAATTGTGTGGTCTGCTCGAGCGTTGTGCCGTCGTAGACGAGATGGAAGCTGGAATCGACACAGAGCAGCCGGGCGCTGGTCTTTTCACGCAGGAGGCGCAAGACAGCCCGCGCCACGCTGTCGCTGACCAACTGCTGACGTTGGCCCTCGAACGTGACCACCTTGCCGGGCTGGAAATCCTGATTGAACTTGATGGCAATGGTTTTCGCCTGACGCAGCTTCGCCCAGGCCCGGTCGAGAGGGTCAGTTGCACGCTTGAGGTGAGCGTACACCTCGTCGTCGCTGGCGTGATGGTCGCAATGCACTGCCCGAACCGAATATGTCTTGTCCATGTAGCTGCTCTCCACCCCGGATTCTGCTGTTTGGTGTTACAGCAACACCATGTTGTTCCTGTGGACTGCTTCGGCGCCATATTCGTATCCCAGGGTGAACTCGATTTCGGTTGAGCGTAGGCCGCGAATCCTGGCCAGGTCGGCGCTGCCGTAGTTGGCGACCCCACAGGCCAGGCTCTTGCCCTGCGCATCCTTGATTGTGATCGTGTCACCGCGCTCGAAGCGCCCGCGCACGTCGGCGATGCCCGCCGGCAGCAGGCTCTTGCCATTACGCACCAGTGCAGTAGCGGCGCCGCTATCGACCGTCACCTCGCCGCGGCTGGCCAGGCCCGAGATAATCCAGCGCTTGCGGCTTTCCACCTTGCTTTCCAGTGCAACAAAGCGCGTGCCGATCGACTCGCCCTTCACCAACCGCTCCAGCACATCGGGCACACGCCCATCACAAATGACGACCACCGTGCCCGACTCGGTCGCCAGCTTTGCTGCCTGTATCTTGGTGATCATCCCGCCCGTGCCACGGTCGCTGCCGGCTCTGCCGCCGATCGCCTCGATGGCAGCATCGATCTCGCGCACATCTGTGATAAGCGTGGCGGCGGGATCCTGGCGGGGGTCAGCCGTGTAAAGTCCCTCGATGTCGGTCAGCAGAACGAGCAAGTCAGCGTCAATCAGGTTGGAGACGAGCGCGGAGAGGTTGTCATTGTCCCCAATCTTGATCTCCTCGACCCCGACCACATCGTTCTCGTTGACGATGGGCGCCACACCGCGATCGAGCAGCGCCAGAAGCGTGTTGCGCGCGTTGAGGTAGCGCTGGCGGTCGGCCAGGTCTTCTCGCGTGAGCAGTGTCTGCGCAACCGAAATACCGTAGATCGAAAAGAGTTGGTCCCAGACTTGCATCAGCCGTACCTGCCCCACAGCCGCCAGCACTTGCTTAAAGGGAATATCCTTGCCGCCTTTGGGAAAGCCTAGCACCTCACGCCCCGTCACCATTGCCCCCGACGAGACAATCACGACATCCAGCCCCTGCTGGCGCAGATGCGCCACTTGCCGCACCAATTCCAGCATTTGCGGGCGGTTCAGGCGGTCGGTTCCTGCTGTCAGGGTGCTCGATCCGATCTTCACCACCAGACGGCGGCGCGCCACACCATTCAACTTCTCTTGTGCCATTGAACAACCTCAGCTATCGTTTCTTTCCATTCCCGTTCGCCGTGCGGCCAAGCAGGATCACACCCAGGACAATCGCCGCCGCACCCAGCAGTTGCAGCGCGTCCAGCCGCTCGCCCAGAATCAGATAGGCTAGAATCATGGCCGTCGCCGGCTCCCACGTGGCAAGGATGCTGGCGTTGCTCGCAGGGACGTGCGCCAGGCCACTCACGTACAACCCGTGCGCCAGCACCGTCGGCCCGATCGCCATGCCCACGATGTAGGGCCAGGTCTGCGGCGCAGCCCCCACCTCTCGCACCATGGTCGGAAACTGGAAGAGGGCGACAAAAAACATGCCAAAGCACAGGTTGTAGGTTGTCACCGTCCAGGCGCTGTATCTGGCGACAGCACGCTTGTTGAGAATGCTATATAGGCCAAAGCACAGGCCGGTGAAAAGCCCTGCTGCCAGGCCGGCCGGGTGGAAACGGACGTCTCCTGGCGCATACAGTCGTGCAATGAGCACCACCCCGCTAAGTGAAAGCGCCAGGGCGACCAGCTTAACCCGGTCCAGCGGCTCATGAAAGGCGCGCCAGGCGATAATCGTCACAAACACCGGCGCCGTATATTGCAGAACGGCAGCAACCGAGACGCCGACCATCGTGATAGCATAGGCGTAGAATGCAAACACGAGCGTGACAGTGACAAAGCCCATCACGATGAAGTAAGGGATGTCTCGCCAGCGCACGCGTAGTAGATCGCGGCGCAAGATGGCCAGACTCGCCAACAAAATGGAACAGGCCACCAGTCCCCGCGCCAACACGGCCGACAGTGCGGTGACGCCATCGACGCCGATGATGAAAGTGTAAAAGATGCCGATCGATCCCCACAGCGTCGCCGCGATCAGGACGAGCAGGTAGCCTTGCAGTGTGCGGCCGATGGTGTTCCCTCCCCTGTCTATTGCGCTGAAGTATAGCGCAGGACGGCCAAATGGTCAAGTCGGCAGCGACTCCAAATGTGACGAATCAGACGACTTGTGGTAATGTTCGTGCCAGTTCCTTCTACTCTCATACTGTCTTGACGAATGGCTGGCTGGCTTGCTTCTCGCAGCCAGTTTCGCTATAATGTGCGCACACACACATTGGGTGTGGACAGAGGGAGGACCGAATTGGACATCCGCAAAATCGTTCTGATTGAACCCGGGCGCGAACAGAAGGTATGGGGTCGCGCCGCCGGAGCGCCCTACACGTTGATGCGCCTGGCGTCAATGGCGCCGCCCGAGATACCGGTGGAGATATGGGACGAGAACCTCGGGCCGCTGGACGATAAGCTTCAGCAGTTGGGCGCCAATGATCTGGTGGGCATCACCAGCAAGACTCTGGCCATCGAGTCCGCAGAGCGATTCGCCCATCTGGCTCATCGCGCCGGGGTGAAGACGGTGGTTGTGGGGGGGACCCATGCCACTCTGGTGCCGGAGGATGTGGCGCGCTGGGCCGACGTTGTCGTCACCGGCGAAGCCTATCACACCTGGCCTCAGATTATCAGGGATGCTCAGCGCGATGCGCTGCAGCCGAGATACCATGACACAACATGGGCCGACCTGACTGGGGTGGCGACGATCACAGATCGCGTCATTGCCATGGTGGACGAAAACCGCAACTACTGGACGCCGATGATGGAGATCACACGCGGCTGCCCACGCAATTGCTCGTTCTGCTCGGCCGTCCGCGTCAGCGGCCAGCGCATGCGCCTACGCCCCATCGATGAGGTTGTGGCCGAAATCCAGCGCCGCCGCATCAGGCGCTTCTTCCTCACCGACGACAACTTCGGCCTGGCCTTTCGCACCAATCCCGAATATATCGAGCAGCTCTTCAAGGCGCTGGCGCCCCTGCCGTTGCATGGTTGGACAGCGCAGGCCGAGATGCTGGTCAGCGAGTACCCCGACCTGCTCGACTTGGCCCACCGCGCGCACCTGGACAAGCTGTTCATCGGCTTCGAGTCGGTGAATCCCGACAACCGCAAAGATCTAGGCGGCAAGAGCAAGGGGCTGATGACGCAGTACGAACAGGCCATACGGGCTATCCATGCTCATGGCATCGGCGTGGCCGGTCTCTTCGTCTTCGGTTTCGACCATGACACGCCGCGCACCATCGTTGATACGTGGGACTTTGTCCGCTCCAGCCGCTTGGATTCTGTGAGCATGACTGTTCTTACTCCCTTTCCCGGCACGCCATTCTGCGAGCAGTTGAGTGCCGAGGGGCGGTTGTTGGGCAAACCCTGGCGCTACTACGACACCGCTCACGTCCTCTACAAGCCACAGCTTATGACCGTGACTGAACTGGAAGCGGCCTACGATTGGTTCTGCCGCCAGGCCTATGCCTCGCTAGCCATCGTCCGGCGTAGTCTGCGCAGTGTGCGCGATCATCCGCTCAAATCCGTGCCCATCAAGACGATCAACAACATCCGCACCGACGTCGGTTACCGGCGCGCCTATGCCTGGCGCCATGTGCAGGGAGAGCAGTTGCTGGGCATGGCGCGACAAAGCCGGTAGATTTGTCGTCACATAGTCCGTCTGGTCAACACGGGCAGCGCGCCCTTCGACGGTGACTGGTGACCCAGACCTGCCTGTAAGCGCGCGGCGCTCTCGATAAGGGCGTGCTCTGTGACCTGACGCGACGCAACGTGCGCCACGCCCGCGACCACACCTGGGGCGGGGCCAGCGGCCATTGGGCGGGCGTCGCCATCAGCGAGAGCGGCCCATGTGGCGCTGGTCGCCCGCTCCGGCCAGATTGTTGCCCTCGACTATGGCATGGATGGGCCGCATACCTACCAGCCATCGCAGCTACAGTTGGCCACGTGCCCACTGCAAAAAGGTATGGTCGGGCACGTCATTGCGAGCGGAGCGAAGCAATCTCCCCCGTTTCGAGCGGAAATGAGATTGCTTCGTCGCAAAGTGCGCTCCTCGCAATGACGGTTGGGGCGCACACGACCTTTTTGCAGTGGCCACTGGCCACGCACGGTACGAGCGATATGGTTAGCTGTCTGGTCGTCGCTCCCGATGGGGCGCAGGCGCGACTCTATCGTTGGCTGGAGCATACGCAGTGGCCGAAACCTTGAACGGTCGTGACGCCCACCCTGACCGCCTCCCTCTCCCCCTGATAGAGGGAGGGGCAAACGGCCGCGCGCAGTTTCCTCCCCGTGCAGAGGAAAGAGCCAAGGTGAAGGGAGGCGAGCGCTTGACCAGCCTGGCCGTCTTCGCTTTCTATCTGCTGCTGGCGCTGGTCTTGACCTATCCGCTGGTTCTACGTTTGGGCACGCACATCCCTGGCGGTAATGTGGATGAAGGCGCGTTTCTCTGGAACATCTGGTGGGTAAAGCATGCCCTGCTCGATCTGCAGACGAATCCGCTTAGCACGGACATGATCTTCTATCCCCTGGGTGCGAACCTCGCCCTCTACACGCTGACGCCGCTGCAGGGTGTGTTAGCGCTGCCGCTGACGTTGCTGGCAGGCCCGATCGTCGCCAGCAATGTCCTGTTCATCCTGGCGTTTGCGCTGTCAGGGCTCGGCGCCTACGTGCTGGCGCTGGATGTGCTGTGCACGAGCGCACCAATCGCTGCTGACGTTCAGCCGGGTGGGCAGC
>CAYOEZ010000176.1:0-10640 GCA_964402955.1 uncultured Ktedonobacterales bacterium
CGTCGTGTGCGCCTTCTGGTTGAGGGATTCGCCGTTAGAAGGCCGTGGGCCTTCCGATCAACACAGAAGCCCTGTTCATCAATGGATAAATGATGAACAGGGCTTCTGTGTTGATCAGCGGCGCCTAGTCGAGATAGCCCAGCGCCTTTAAGCGATCCTCGATCTCCTCCTGCTCGTGCGCTGAGTAGGGGAGCGCCGCCGCCGGCACGTTGGCGCTGGACGGCTGCACAGGACTCTCATCGGCGCCCGCTGCTGCACGGTCAGCCACGGGATGCGCAGTCCGGAACTCGTCGCTGAACAAGTCAGCCAGCACCCGTCCATCCATATCCGCTGGAACGGGCTGGCCCAGGGCATAGAGAACGGTCGGCGCTATGTCGGTGATCTGTGCGCCGTCGACGACCACGCCACGCGCCACATTCCTCCCCGTGGCCATGAGAATGCCATTGGGCGCGTGATCGCCGGTCTGTCCGGAAAATCCCCAGCAACCATCTGCCCACAGCTCACCAGCCGCGGCGTAAATCTTGCGCTGTTGCGGGTATTCCTTCCACACCACGCGCAGGTCGGGGCTTTGCTCCACATACGGCCCGTGATAGATCTCCTCACGCCGGTAGACGCGCTCCACCACGCGCTCCCCTGTCTCAGGCTCGCGCAGGTCGCTCCAGCGCCTGATCAGTTCATCACGCAGCTCCTCATAGTCCATTGGCTCGACGCTGCCCTGCGGCTGGCGTCCCTTCAGATTAACGGTCAGGCCGTCGTCGGCGCCCCAGTAGACACGCGTGCGCGGCCAGTCGACGGCGGCCACGAAATCGGCGCTGCGCGACCCGGTGGTGAAGCCCCAGTCCGGAAAGAAACGCCTGGCAAGTTTCTTCGCCTGGTGAGCGACGCCCAGTCTGCGCGCCACGGCCTTCGCCCGCGCCAGCGCCGACGGCCGGGCGGATTCGTTGAGCGCCAGGTAGCCCTCCTGCTGCAACCAGACATTGGGATAGAAGAACTTGTGCACACCGGCAAAGCCGTGGTCAGAGACGATGATAATCGTCGCTCTGTCCTGCCATTCCTCGACAAATCGTCCCACGACGGCGTCGAGGTGCTCGTAGTGGCGCACAAACATGTCGCCATAGAGGTGGGCGCTGGCAGTCGAGTGCCGCGGATGGTGGGGATCGAAGTCGTCCCAGGCATACGTCATCAAGCGGTCGGGCTCGGTGAAGACTGTCATGAAGAAATCCCAGTCGCCAAGCCGCTCCATCAGCCAGCGCGTGGCCTGGGCGCGGGCGTCGACCGTCGGGCGTAGATTGTGCGCTAGCTCGGCTTTCGTGCGCTCCAGGTCGCTCGACGGCGTCATCGGCTCGATGGCATATCCCGGAACGGTCTGCAGCAGATCCTCACGCAGCGCATCAGGATAAGTAAAGCGGCTCTTCAGGCTCGGCGTCAGCATGCACGTCACCATAACCCCGTTCACGGGCTGCGGCGGATACGTCACCGGCACGTTGACCATGCCCACGCGCCGGCCAGCGTCGCCGAGCAACGCCCACACTGGCCGCGCCCGCAGCGAGGTGGAGTTGACGACATCGATGCCATAGCCCTGTCCGCTGCGCACGGCGAAATCGAACACACCGTGTTTGCCGGGATTGACGCCCGTGACGCACGACGTCCACGCAGGCGCCGTGACATACGGTATCGTCGAGCGCAGATTGCCGCGCACACCATTGGCGATGAGGCGCGCCAGATGGGGCAGCCTGCCCTCTGCCAGCCACGGGTCGAGCAGGCTCCACGGCACACCGTCCAGGCCCAGGATCAGTACCCGCTCATGGTCCATGCCCATTTCGTGTCCCTGATGAGTCACCGGCTGTCCCCTGTCTGGCCTTTCTCCGCTGTCTGACCGGAATAGGCAATCGCTGCCCACAGCAAGCCCCAACACCACTCGAAATACGGACGAGCCGTCCGTGGACGGAACAGAGCGCGCAGCGGCATCGTGAGCAGACGCAAGCTCATGCCGGCGACGGTCAGCAGGCGCACCGCCAGCACGGCGCGTGGCCCGTGATGCCTGGCGAAATAGCGCAACCGCCCTGCCAGCGCCTGCGGCGCCAGTTCGCCACGCCTGCGGCTACTCGATGCGCGCCCGTAGTGCATGACGCGCGCACCGGGGTAGAAAGCGACCTGCAAGGCGGCCTGCTTCATGCGCACGCACCAGTCCAGTTCCTCGCCGTACATGAAGAAGCCCTCGTCGAGCAGGCCCACCCGCTCCAGCACGTCGCGGCGCGCCATGAGGCACGCTCCCGACACCCAGTCGACCGCACGCACGCCGGCACGGTCAAAGC
The DNA here is from genome assembly GCA_964402955.1 of uncultured Ktedonobacterales bacterium. Classification (GTDB taxonomy): domain Bacteria; phylum Chloroflexota; class DTOL01; order DTOL01; family DAOUCN01; genus CAYOEZ01. The sequence goes on from CAYOEZ010000176.1 coordinate 2,316, forward strand.
CGCCCAGGCCGCGCCGGTTGAAAAACGAGCTGCGGGAAAAGAGCGCTGTCAGGCCAAGCTGCTCGAAGAGCACATCGCGCACCGTCGTAAAAGCGAAACACGAGGTTTGTATCGTTCCATCGCCATTCAACAGCAGAGGCCCCACGGCGGCAAACTGCGGGTGGGAATCGAGAAAGAGCGCCATGCCGGACACGGCATGCTCAAGCACGACTGTGTCGCTATTGAGGAGCAGCACGTAGCGGCCCCTGGCCAGGCGCATACCAGTGTTGCTGGCCCTGGCAAAACCGGTGTTCTCCCCCATCTCGACAAGCTGGCAGCGCACATGGTGCGCACGAACAAGATCGACCGTTCCATCGCTTGAGCCATTGTCGACAACAATGATCTCAGCAGAAGGTTCGTCGATCGAAACCAGGCAGGCGTCCAACAAGTCACGCGTATTGTAGCCCACGATCACAACGCTGACGTCGGGCGTGCCCGCCTCTCCCGCGCTCTGCGCCTGCTTAGCGAGACCTGACATTGGCTTTTTGTCCCAGAACCCGGTCGTACACGGCCAGGGTTTGTAGCGCCGTCTTCTCCCAGGTGAAGCGCGCCGCCTGCTTAAGACCACGTGCTCGCAAGTCAGCGGCAAGCTCGTCGCTGGTTAGCACCGCCCGCAAGGCGCTGCTCATGGCGGCCACATCGAGCGGATCGATCAGCAGGGCAGCGTCGCCGGCGACCTCGGGCAAGCTGGACGTATTGCTCGTAATCACCGGCGTGCCGCACGTCATCGCCTCGAGCACAGGCAGACCGAAGCCCTCATAGAGTGACGGATAGACAAGAACGCGCGCCGCGCTGTAGAGCGCCGCTAGGTCGCCATTGGCCACATAGCCTGTAAAGACCACGCGGCTTTCGAGACCACGCTGGCGCACGAGCCGCACCAGTTCCGATTGCCGCCAACGCGCCTTGCCCACGATCACAAGTTCCAGAGCCGGGTTATTCTGCTGCACGGCAGCGAAGGCCTCAACCAGGCGCAACAAATTCTTGCGCGGCTGCAAGTTGCCCACGGCAAGAACAAACGGGGACGTAATCGCGTAGCGATCCATGACGCTCTTCAACAGTGCGCCGCTCACGCGCGTCAAGTGTAACGGCGCAGCCTCATAGATGACCGACACGCGCTCCTCGGCGACGTGCAGGCGCTCGATGACATCCTTGCGCGTGTTCTGCGACACGGCGATAATGGCCGACGCCTGCCGCGCCGAAATTGGCAGCAGCGGCCCCAGCACCAGCCGGTCGCGCGGCGGGGCGTCCTGCGGAAACACCTCATACGAAAGATCATGCACCGTCGCCACGCCAGGGCAGGGACAAATCGGGGGCAAGATGTAGTTGACGTGGACAAGGCCGGCGCCAGCGCGCCACAACGCGTACGGCATCGAGAACGGAACGCGCACCATGTGGTTGTCGGGCCGCACCTGAATCACGCGCGCGTTGCTTGCCTGGCGCACGTCATCGGGCAGATGTTGCGGGTGTGGTGTGAGAAGAGCAAACAAGCGCTCAGGGGCTGCCGCCAGCAAAGCACGCGTGAGGTTCAGCGTGTACGTCTCATTCCCGGTCTCTTGATCGCCAATGACGTGCACATCGAGAGCTATCATCTGTCCTCGTGTCCACCGTCAGGCGCAATGCAGACGCCAGACGGGTGATTTGCATTTACTTCGGCAGCGCATCCAGCCCGCGCTGCGCCGCACTGTCTTGTGGATCAATGGCAAGGGCGCGCAGGTACGATACCTTCGCTCCGGCCAGGTCGCCGCTCGAGCGCTGGATATCGCCCATCGCCACGTAGAATGAGCCCTCGCCGGGCATCAGGCGCAGCCCCTCCGTGAGGATGGCGACGGCAGACTCTGGCTGTTGTCGCTGCAACGCAAGACGCACCAGCCACATGCGCATGGCGGCGCTGCGCGGGCGCAACGCAACCACGCGCTCGAACATTGCCTCGGCGTCGTCATGTTGGCCGCGGCTCATGTAGACCTGGCCCAGATAGAGCAACGGCGCCGACGCGTCAGGGAAGCGCTTGATCGTTGTCAGCCCCAGCGCGACCGCGTCATCGACGCGCCCTTCTGCATCGTAGATGTCGATCAAGCCCATGTACGGCTCAGCCTGATTGGGCGAGGTACGGATGCTCTGCTGCAGATAGGCTTCTGCCGCCGCCCCATTGCCGTCGCGATGGTACAGAGACTGCGCCAGCTCGCGCTGCCAGGTGAAGCGCAGCGCCAGCGCCTCAGCGTCCTGGTAGGCCTGCACGGCCTCGGCCCAACGCTGCTGCGAGCGCAAAATGCCGCCGCTCGCTGCATACGCCTCAGCTTTTTCGCCCTTTCCGCCGCTGAAACTGTCCAGGTCGACAGCCTGCTGCAAGAGGGGCAGCGCCACGCCGGCGTTGCCCTGAGCCGCCGCCAATGCACCAGCGCGATAGAGCGCGCTGCTCGATTGCGGTGCGACCGCTGCGGCGTGGGCGAAGTACGCTCCTGCCTGCTTCACCTGCCCCAGGACCATGCGCTGACTTCCCTGTGCAAGGAGATAGGGGAGCGCCGACGAAGTCCTGGTCCAATAAGCGCGCGCCTGCTCGGTTTGGCCTTGTTCGTTGGCCGCAATACCCAGACGCAGATTCACCGTGTCAGCTTTCCAGGGCATGGTCTGCTTGAGCAATGAAGCAGCCCGATCCAGCAGCGCCGTGCGCTGCGCAGCGCTCAACCCCGGCTTGAGACGGGCCTGATCGAGCGCCAGCGCGCCCACGTTCAGGCGCACAATGGGCACGAGCGGGACCCACACGACCGCCCCCACCACGAGCAGAGCCGCCGCAATCACTCCGGGAGCGATGAAGCGACGCAGAACGAGCGGCGCGGTGCACGCCGCGGCAGCCGGCTGCGCCTGCCAGAGCCGATCGGCAGCCACAATCAAACCAGCCATGCCCCAGAAGATAATGCCGGGTTTGTGCCCCAGCGGCAGCGCCGAATCCACCAGCCCGTGCGTCAGGTTCGCCACTAGACCGCCCACCAGCCCGCTCGCCAGCCATTGCACGTCGGTCGCCTGCCCCCGGCTCGCCAGGCGCATCCCCTTGACCAGCACCGCCACGACAACGACCAGGAACGCCAGCAGCCCGGGGACGCCCAGATCAACGCCGGTCTCCAGGTAGGTGTTGTGGGCGTGGTTCATCTGGAACGTGGGAGAGACGACCGTGTAGACGTAGTTGGCCCACGACACGGCCTGGAACGTGTACAACCCGACGCCCGTGATCGGATAATCGCTCAGCGCGCTCAAGGCGTTGCGCCAGATTTCCACGCGGCCGGTGGCCGTTGTCGAGCTGCTCGTGCCGACTTTGGTCAGCTCGTCGGCGGTTGCCAGCAGGTTAGAGAACCTATCTGAAGCTGCTCCATCGCTGCCCTGCGTGACGGAGGAGACGATGTGCTCAATGCGACCACCGCGGGCCAGGTCCCACGCCCCCACGCACACGGCCAGCGCCAGCAAGACCAGCAGGACACGCCGCTCACGCAGAACGAGCATGGTTGCCAGTCCCGCCGCCAGTCCAACCATCGCCCCGCGTGATTGGGTCAGCACGAGCACAAACAGCAACGCGGCCACGGTGGCAACCATTGCCAACAGGGTAGCGCCGCGCCCGACCAGCGCGGCGGGAACGCGCCGCCGTAACCACGCAGGAAGCACGTTGCCCAGAGTGGCTGCAAGCTCCCGCCCGTTGCGGCTGCCGATCAGGAGTACGATAGCGCACACTGGCGGCACGAGCATGGCCAGGCTGCCGCCCACCTCGTTTGGATGAAACCCGCCGCGAATCGAGCGCGGAATGCCACTCACCAGCGCGGGCAGCGCATCGTACAGGCGCGAGAGGTAGAGCACTTTGCTGGCTGGCCACTCGGTTCCAATCAGCCCCAGCACAGCCAGCGCCGCCGCGGCCAGCGCCAGCACGATGGTCGCCGAGCGCACGTCATGCCTGCTGCGCACACTTGTCGCAATGCTCCAGAAGAGGAAGAGCCCGCCCAGGCTGGTGGTCAGCTTGGGCAGACTGCGCGTGGGATCGCTCGATACCCACACGCTGATGGGCAGCATAATGAGCAACACAACCACGGCGAGATCAAGCGCAGATCCCAAACGCATGCTGCGCCGCACGGCCAGGCGACAACATATCAGGCAGCCCAGCAAGACCCAGGCCAGGGGCAGCAACGGCGCCAGGTATTCGGGCAGAAGCAGCAAAGGAACTGCCAGCAGCACGAACCACGATTCACGATCGGCCACCCACGCCAGAGCCTTGCCGGGTTGCGCTGCTGTTTTCACGTGACTATCCATGCACGTTCCAAGTTTCCTGATGAAACAGCAATATGGAGTGCGCACCATCGCACTCCATATCTTAGCGTCAACAGCTACTCAACGTAGCCCAGCGACTTCAGACGACGTTGCACAGCTTGCTGCTCTGCGGGGGTATAGGTCTCGTCCTTACCATCATCGACCAGCGCAGGGATGTAGCCGTTCTGCTCCAGCCAGGCAAGCAACTTGCCCGCACTCTCTGCCGGCGTCTCAGTGTTCGTATCGAGCACGACTTCGGCATTGAGCGGGGCTTCATAGGGATCAGACACACCGGTGAAGTTGGCGATCTCCCCGGCCAGAGCCTTCTTGTAGAGGCCCTTCACATCGCGCTCGACGAGCGTATCTAGCGGGCAGCGGGTATAGACCTCCACGAAACGCCCGATGTCCTTGCGCAGCTCGTCGCGTATCTCGCGATATGGCGAAATCGCGGCGGCAATGGCCACAACTCCGTTGCGTGTGAGCAACTTGCACACGAAACCGATGCGGCGGATGTTGGTGTCGCGGTCTTCCTTGCTGAAACCCAGGCCCTTGCTGAGATTGGTGCGAACGACATCCCCATCCAAGACTTCGACGCGCAGGCCGCGCTCGCGCAGCGCGGTCTCGATGATACGCGCAACCGTGCTCTTGCCGGCGCCCGAAAGCCCGGTGAACCAAAGCGTGAATCCATCAACCATGCTGTCTCAATATCTCCCTGGTCAGTTTTGCCGTATTGTACCACAGACGCCTGTATAACGTAAAGCGATGCACCACAGGAACTGTGAACCGTTTCCAAGAATCTGTTGTTTGACATTGCAGTTCGCGGAGTGTATAATCATGTTGACGGTCATTTGTCTTCTCGTCAGTCAAAAGGAGAACTGTCTGATGACAATCAGCAAAGTAGGACGTCGCGGCCAGCTAACGATCCCCCGCACGGTCCGGCGCTGGCTTGGCGTGAGCGAGGGGGATCACGTGGCTTTTGTGCAGCGAGAGAACGAGGTTGTACTTCAACCCCTCTCGCACACCTTACTAGATCTCCGGGGCAGTGTACCCGTGTCCGGTGCCCAAGATTTCACTGCCATCCGCCAGCACGTTGTCGAGGCTCATGCCGAAAAGGTTGCCCACGATGAGGCCTGAACGCGTCTTCGCGGACACGAATCTGTTCCTGCGCTATCTCACCAACGATGTGCCACAACAGGCAGATGCCGTCGAGCAACTGCTTCGACAGGCAGCCGCCGGAGATGTCATCTTGGTGACGAATAGTCTGGTGATGGCGGAAATCGTGTGGACGCTCGGATCGTTCTATCACCTCGAGCAAGATGACATCCGAGAGAAAGTGCTGGCGATCCTGAATACCCCAGGCATGGAGGTTGTGGACGGCGAACTAGTTTTGCAGGCCATCACCTGGTGGGTGCAGAAAGACGTCGATTTCATCGATGCTTACAATGCTGCCTGGCTCCTGGCTCACGGACTGGACGTGATTTCCACTTTCGATCATACGCACTTCTCGCGCCTGGATGGTGTCAAAGTCTGGACGCCTGGCGAAGGCAGGCCTTAGCGCGCAACTGGCAAGGACCCTCACGGTATTGGCTGTCTCGATATCCCCCCTGGTCAGTTTTGCCGCATTGTACCACAGAGGCCCGCATAACGCAAAGCGCCTCACGCTCCGCTGCCTCCCTCCACCACCCCTATCTCCTCCTCCGTCAGCCCATACAGCTCATACACCAGGCGGTCGATCTGCTTGTCCGTGGCGTCGATCTGCCGCTGCATGGCCGTCTTGTCCGGCTCTATCCCGCTAGACTGGCACCTGGGACTCGCCATCTGGCTTGTCACAAATGCTCTGCAGGCCTCCCTCGATCTCCGGGATGACAGTGAGTGCCTGGTCCACGGCAGCAATGTAGGCGTCCAAGACCTCAATCATGTCACGCTTTGCTTGATTCAGATGACTCGTCATTCTGGGTATGCTCGCAACTTGTGCGCGCAGGGAGGCCATCGCCTCTTGATGCGGAGCAGCCGCTGACCGCAGCCCCTGCACCGCCTCCAGTGCCTGGACCAGTTGTTCCCTGTCTGCCGACTGAATCGGCCAATCTGGCAGGATTGATACAACCCTGCTGGAGGCATCCAGCGCGTTGTATAGGGATTCCCTTAGGATCGGGACATCTGGACTCAGGTCCGCAGCGAATTCCTGCATGAGTTCAGCCATTTGGTTGACAGATCTCTTTGACTCTGCCAAGCTGTCTCCCCCAGAGTGTTTCTTGGACTCGGCCTGGATCGCTGCTATCCCTTCAGTCATGGTGTCCAGTCCCCGTTTCAAGTGGACCATGACCTCAGTAGCCTTGCCAGACTCAGTGTTGGCCTTTTCGAGCAGATCAATCACACCCGCCTCGTCGCCGGACGGCGACAATGGAACTGCAGGTGGCGTTTCCTGTGCTGCTACTGGTGCTCTGACCGTCCCGCCTGTGGGCCGAATGCTCGTTCCCCAGGATTTCGCGCCTGCTTGTATCTGGCGGCTCAAGTGCACCCTCACAAGGTGCACGAACTCATCGACGGTCTTGAAAGTAGAGTACAAGTTGTGTTCTCCGAGTCTTTGTCGGAAGGCGTGAACGCGATCCAACTGCTTCCCGTCGATTTGGTCAGGAGACAGATCACCTGTCTTGAAGTAGAACATGATCCGGACCCCATCCGGATTGGTCTGCCATCGCGCGTAAGCTCTGTCGAATTCCTCCTCTGTTCCAGACTCGGCGCGAGGTGTTGGCGTACCAAACCGTGCCCAAAGCAGTCCTATAAAGATGTCATAGTCGTCCCCGATTTGTTGGTTTATGACTGCCTGCGGATCCGACGCCGCTGCGGGAAAGGCGTGGGTTCCCTCTGTTACAAGCTCAAGCACTACTCCGTATTGTCCACACCAGACCTTGTTCAGTTCTTCAACAACATGTCCGAGCGCGTCACATTCCTCTTTGAGGTCCGCTGGCGAGGCAACGAATATTCGCAGGCCAATCAGATTCCTCGGCATGGCTTTCCTCCCTGTACTCATAAGGCACTGCTGATGGATAACAGTGCTCTGGCGTATGGCCTCCTGCCCGCTATCGCGAATCGACAGCAGCGTGACACATGCACAACATGTGTCACGACCCGGTCATTGGCTTCTCGACCTTGGCAGGCACTATGTGCTACCTCTGTTCATGCTCTCCCTGCGGCCCCGGCTACCAGCGCGCCAGATAGCATCGGTCTCGCTAGGATGCCTGTTTCGCCACGCCGCTCTCCTCCTCCCTTTGTCCACGGAACCCGTATGCCAGCCGGTCGTCTGCTTGTCTGTGGCGTCGATCTGGCGTTGGATGGGTGTCTTGTCGAAGGCGGTGTTGGCGGCAGCAAGGCTGAAACGGGCATCCAAGAGCAGTGGGGGCTACGGCGCCACTATGTCCTAACGGTGTTGCGTCTGGTCAACTCGAACTCAATGCTCGGTATCCTTGGGTGGGTTGGGGTCCTGGCCGAAGCTGTCGCTGCTGCGGATTCTGCCGTCTGGTCGATGCACGATCAACTCGAGGTGCTCTTCTTTAGCCACATCCCTGGCCACATCGCTGGCTTGCTCTTGAGTCTGTCTCACGGCTAGCGGTTGGGACTGCCCAGGCTTCGTTACCGCCCAATCGTCTCCGTATGGGACAACGTGAATCTGCCTTCTCATTTCTACCTCCATTCAACCTGTCTGTAACCCAATATCCATAGCCCCTTCAGATTATAGCACATTAGTTCTATGTTGACAAGCAGAAACTGACTTCTTTCTTCACACCGTCTTCATGGCTGTTTCACAACTGTGTGGCAGCCCAGACCCCCGAAATCTTCGAAGATTTCGGGGGTCTCAGGCCAATCTCATCCGAGGGTGTGGGCCACGACACATGGGGACTAGGTTGGCGTATTCCCTCTCACCTGTTCCCACCCTACCCCGCGCCTTCCTCCACCACCCCTATCTCCTCCGCCGTCAGCCCGTACAGCTCGTACACCAGCCGG
>CAYOEZ010000177.1:0-4561 GCA_964402955.1 uncultured Ktedonobacterales bacterium
CCCAACTACCTCCTGGGCGACAACCTGGGCTCCACCAGCATGACGCTGGACAACAACCAAGCAGTGGTGGCGGAAACACGGTACAAGGTGTACGGCGAGGAGTACACGACCTCCGGCGCTCAGCCCACCACCTTCCGCTTCACAGGGCAGCGGCTCGATGCGGGCATCCAGTTGTACTTCTACAACGCACGATATTTCGACCATATCGTGGGCCGGTTCATCCAGGCGGATTCGATCGTGCCGCAGCCGGGAAACCCGCAGAGCTTGAACAGGTACAGCTATGTGCTGAATAACCCGCTCAGGTATGTGGACCCCACCGGGCATTTCGAGGAAGACGAACTCCTCGCCTGGGGCATCAGCCAGGACCAGATCAACGCCTGGAAGCAACAGGCCGACTGGTGGTCGCTGATCCGCAAGGCGAAGTTAGGCGACAAGCTCATAGCCTGGTACCGCGTCAGGCAACAGGGGGTCAATCTCTTCTTCCACGAGTATACTGATAGCGGCAACCGACGACGTCTCGGACTGGAGGCCAACGCGGACATCTTCCTGAACGCGGAGGTGTCTACTCTTGAACTCACGCGCCGGGCAACCGTGAGGGAGTCGCGCATGCTTGAGCGGCAGACTGGGTCTGGCGAATGGGAGGGGATATGGGATTACTATGATACCACGTGGATGGGACCTCCAGGACAAGGCCTGTACTTCCGTCCGAACAGGTTGGACGCCAAAGCGATCCTGGGTGATTCCGTTGGCCTCGCTACATCAGTCATTTCGGGGTACGATGTCAGAATCGTAGGCAAGGGCATAGCGTCAAGCGCAGGCGTCGTCAACACCGGTCTTCAGACTGGTGACATAGCGTCCGCGGTCTCCAACCGGGACAGTCTGCGCTTTGGTGTGGGTGTCTTCGGCTTGTTCCCTCAGCTATCAACCCCAATGGCGCTTCTCAGCCTCGCGTTGGATATAGGCAAAGCATTTGTCTATGAGACAGGGTACTAGCGATGGGAAAGCATTCCAGTTTTGATGTCCTGAGTGGAGGCATTCTGGTCTTTACTGGTTTGTATGCCTTTTGGCTAGGATGGCAACGCTATCGGTACGGCTTAATGCCCGATGCGTGGAATGAACACATACGTGTTCTTGCGCACGTCAACCTACTCAACTTTTTGCTTCGTCGTCGCCAACAAGCGCGGCTCACCCCCTTTCAGATCCGTGTCGTTGGCGTCCTGTACATGCTCATCGCCACGATAGGTCTCATTACCGGCGCCTCTCTGATACTACGGACAGTCACCGGGTAGGGCAGAGGGCAGGCAGACCTACCGGCAGGCCAAGCTAGCCTGCCGGTAGGACGTATGCGTTGGGGCGACTCTTGGCGCCTTACCACCCGCCTACGTCGGCGCCTACTTCGAGTGGGACGGCACGGCTGGTACGAGTCGCTCCTACTACTACGCGGGCAGCCTGCGCATCGCCACCCGCCTGGGGACAGCGGTGCCCAACTACATCGTGAGCGACAACCTCGGCTCCACCAGCATGACGCTGGACAACAGCCAGGCCGTGGTGGCGGAAACAAGGTACAAGGTGTACGGCGAGGAGTACACGACCTCCGGCACACAGCCCACCACCTTCCGCTTCACCGGTCAGCGGCTCGATGCGGGCATCCAGTTGTACTTCTACAACGCACGATCCTACTGCGACTAGATCGCCTTGCAGCGGTCTGCAAATCCTTGGCGGGACAATGTGGCATCGTAGCACCTCCCTGCAACCCTGGAGATGCTACGTCGGACGGAGAGCCGACAAGAATGCACCGACTGTTCAACTGATCACCCGGTCAAATGTCTATGCGAGTGCATACAAGTCAAACCTACTCACCCACTACAGAACGCGCCGGCTTGCGCGCCTGGAGCACCAGATACTTCGACGTGAACTCCAACCGCCCTTGCGCGCCCATCCGCTGCTGCAGGCGCTCTAGATACCCCAGATGGCCGTCTACAGAGAACCCCTCAACCAGCCACGGCACGGCCTTCAGATAGTAGACGACAGCGCCAACATCGGCAAACGTCATCCTACCCGTCCATTCCCGTGCCATCTCGACGACCAGATTGGCCTTTGCCACTTGAGCCAGAGCGAAGCTCAACGTGTACCACGGCCACTTGGGCTTGCTGCCCATCGCCTCGATCAGGTCGCGCGTGCTATTACCGTCCACCTGCTGGGTGAGAAGGATGCCGCCCGGCTTGAGCACACGCTCGACCTCGGCGGCATTGAAAGCGGTATGCCGGTCAGTCACGACCTCGAATTCGTCGTCGCCAAATGGCAGCAGCGCGGCCAGCGAACCGTCAGCCGCGACGACCTGGACGCCCAGCGGCGCCAGCCGTGTGCGCGCCAGCGCCAGGTTGGGAGGGTGGCCCTCGGTTGCGGCCATACGCGGCGGCCAGGCGTCTCGCAGCGCCAGCAGGCGCTCTCCCCCACCAGTTCCCAGGTCGAGGGCCGATGACGCCGTGCGCAAGAGCGCGCTCGCCATATCGACGTACGACCAGGGCGGGGTCTCGTCGGTCCAGCGGCCGGCCAGATGCGAGAAGTCCCAGCCCTTGAACGGGACGGCTTCTTCCCGCCTCCATGCGGCAATCTGTGCGGGGGATACGGGCTGAGATTTTGAGGCCATGTGTTGTTCCTGTGCATCGCTGGCCCGCGGCGCTGAAGACGTCGTGCTACAGATACGAAGGCCCGTGCAGGGCTATCCGGTCGTCGCGATCCAGCCCGCAGGGCTTCGTCCTTGTAGCGCATGGCTTCAGCCTGGCGTCGGCATGCGCGCGGTCCGCCGGGCACGATGTCCCGGCCTACATTTTGTGCGCGACAATCACCAGATCGCCCGACGCGCTCGCCGTGTACGCCTCGCCGGCAAGGTTGCCGTAGAGCGCAATGTCGCCGAAACCAGCCTCGCCCAGGAAGCTCACCAGATCGTGCGACTGCCAGGGGCGCTGGGGCGTACTCTGCACTTGCACAGCCCACTGGCCGTTGCCGCCCTTCTGGAAGACAGCAATGTTGAACGTTACCAGGTCATCGGCGTAGTCGGCGAAGCGCCAGACGAGCGTCTCCTGCCCCTCCATGACGCCGCTATTGGTCTGGAACCAGCGCGGCTTCGTCGCCATGCGTTTGTCATAGTTGAGGTTATGTAACATCAGCAGGCCGCCGGGACGCAAACAGTCAGCCATCGCACGCAGGCTGCGGCGCAGATCATCCTCGCCCAGCACGTGCACCAGCGAGTTGCCGAGACAGATGACGGCATCGAAGCCGGTTCCTGCCGTTGCCGCCAGGTCCTGGAATGCCGCCGTCTTGAAGGCGACCTCGCCCCCCTGGCTGCGGGCATTCTCCTGGGCGCGGGCAATCATGGCCGGGCTGATGTCGGCGCCGGTCACGTCATAGCCGGCCTGTGCCAGCGCAATACTGTGCCAACCCGTGCCGCAGGCGGCATCGAGCACGCGTTTGCCCGCCGGCGCCAGCAGCGCTTGCAGGAACGGCAGCTCATAGCCCAGCCGTGCCTTCCAGTCCGTCATCACATCGAAGAACATGGCCAGGCGATCGTAAAACTCTTGTTCACGCAATGTCATGGGGCTGAACGGGACGCGGATTTGCGCGGAAACAGGCACTGATCAAGACGGATTGCGAACACTGTTGTATCCGCTCTTATCCGCGCCGGTTTCCGTGAGAATCCGCGTCCCATTTACTCCTCCTCAGACCAACGACTTCAGGAGCGATGGCTCGATGTTGCCGCCGCTGAGCACGGCCACGGCCGGGCCGCTCAATGGCCCGATGCGGCGCAGGCGCAGCGCGGCCGCCGCAACTGCCCCCGACGGCTCGACAACCAGGTGCTCCTTCTCCAGCAGCAGCTTCACTGTGTCGAGAATCTCCTCGTCGGAGACGAGCACAATGTCATCGACGCGGGCTTTGATGACCTCATAGGTCAGCGCGCCCAGGTGCTGCGAGCGCAGGCCATCGGCAACCGTGTCGGGGTGATCGATCGTCACCAGATGGCCCTCTCGTAGCGAGCGCCACGCATCATTGGCGCCCTGCGGCTCCACGCCATACACTTTCACCGCCGGATTGCGGCCCTTGACCGCCGTGGCCACGCCGGAAACCAGTCCGCCGCCGCCAACGGGCGTCAGGACAGCCTGCACAGTGGGCAGATCGTCCATGATCTCCAGCCCGGCCGTGCCCTGTCCGGCCATGATCAGAGGATCATTGAAGGGGTGGACGAGTACATAGCCGTGCTGCTCCATGAGCCGCCGCGTGGTTTCCTCGCGATCGTTCAGCGTGTTACCACAGCGTACAACCTCGGCGCCATAGGAGCGGGTGATCTTGATCTTGGTTTCGACGGCGTTCTCGGGAATCACGATGACAGCCTTCACACCCAGCAGCTTGCTGGCGTAGGCCACAGCAATGGCATGGTTGCCCGACGAATGCGCCACGACGCCGCGCCGCCTCTCCGCGTCGGAGAGCGAGCTGATCTTGTTGTATGCCCCGCGCAGCTTGAAGGCGCCGCCCAGTTGTAGGTTCTCCGCCTTCAGGTAGACCG
>CAYOEZ010000177.1:4661-10527 GCA_964402955.1 uncultured Ktedonobacterales bacterium
CTTGTGGAGTGCGACGAGAGCCTGCCCCGCTCCATCGGGCACTCCTGTCGGCGCGGCAAGCAACCGTTGCGACGACGGGAGTCGTCGCACTCCACAAAGCACTCCACAGCGCGCTATGCCATAGCATGGCGAATGGCGACGATTGCCTTCTCGACGTCGGCGCGCTCGATGCCATAGTGAGTGACGGCGCGAATCTTGGTCGTGCCTGGGAAGGGACCAAGCTTGATACCCTCACGGGCCACTCGGCTCAGGAACTCGGACGGCGACAGCGTGGGGCGGGCGATCTCAAACACGACAATGTCGGTCTGTACGCTCGACAGGTCGATGCTAAGGCCAGGCGTCTGGGCAATGGCCTCGGCCAGCAGGAGGGCATTGGCATGGTCATCAGCGAGGCGATCAACCATCTGCGTCAGCGCCACGATGCCGGCTGCTGCCAGCACACCGGCCTGGCGCAACCCACCGCCCAGCATCTTGCGCTGGCGGCGCGCTTCCACAATGAAATCCTTGCTGCCGCACACCAGGGAGCCTACCGGCGCCGCCAACCCCTTTGACAGGCAGAACGTGACCGACGCAAACGGCTGCGTCAGTTCCTTGACGTCCACGCCCAGGGCAACGGCGGCGTTGAAGACACGTGCGCCGTCGAGGTGGGTCTTGATGTTGTGCTTCCTGGCGACAGCGATCACGGCGTTCTGCTGCGCGGGCGTCAGAGCCACGCCGCCGTCACGGTTCTGCGTGTTCTCCAGCGCGATGACGCCGACACGCGGCACGTGCACATTCTCCAGGGGTATGGCACCTTCCAATTCGGTGAGATCCAACATGCCACGATGAGAGGGTAGCATCTTGAAGATCAGGCCGCCCACCGTAGAGGCGCCGCCGGCTTCATAATGATAGATGTGCGCCTGATCGGTGCAGATAATTGCCTCGCCGCGCCGCGCATTCGCCAGCAGGCAAACAAGATTACCTTGAGTACCGCTGGTCACGAACAGCGCTGCTGCGTGGCCGGTCTTTTCGGCGGCCAATTCCTGCAGATGATTGACGGTAGGGTCTTCGCCAAAGACATCATCGCCAAGCTCGGCGCGATACATAGCCTCGCGCATAGCGGGCGATGGCAGAGTGACAGTGTCGCTGCGCAGATCAATCATGGTGCACATCTCCTGATATCGTGAATAGAACGCGGACGACGCAGACTGAGGCGCAGGCCAACGCAGAAGAAAACAGTCTTGAACTGCGTTCGTCCGCGGCCTGTCTGCGCTGTCCGCGTTCTTATTGCCTTACTTTACGAGCGTGGCATCGACCTCGATGGGTACGCACCCATGCAAGAGAACGGACATCGGGCAGCTATTGGCCTCGACATCCTTTGCGACTGCGGCGAATGTCGCCTGGTCGATCCCGGCCACATGCCCGGCGACCTTGAGCAGCATCCTGGTCACGTGGAAACCACCCTCAGGCTTCGACGTGAAGAAGCAGGTCGCCTCGCTGTCAACGCTCTCCACCTTGTGCCCTTTGGTGCTCAACACATTCGACAGCGCCATGCTATAGCAGCTTGCCAGCGCCGCCGCCAGCATCTCTTCCGGGTTGGTGCCCGGCTCATCGCCAAAGCGCATGGTGAAGCTATAGGGCACGCCTTTGAGCGCGCCGCTGTGCGTGCTCACCGTGCCCTTCCCGCCTTTCAGGTCGCCGTTCCACACGGCGCTCGCCCTTCTTCTAAACTCTGCCATCATTTTCCTCCATGAGGGACAGGGCTCAGGGTTCCGGGTTCAGGCTCCAGGAGTCACCAGCGCAGCAGAATGGCCCGACCCAGAGACCTACCCCTGCCTGACGCCCTGCTTCTTGCCTGAACCCTGAACCCCGATCCCTGAACCCTACCCTTAGTACATCTTCACGATCTCTCTATACGTCTGCGGCTCGCGACATTGCAGAATCTGCGATTCCTCACGGTATGAACGCACCAGATCGAGGTCAATATGAGCGACCGTATAGGACTCATCCGCCCCGGCGATCTCTGCGGCAACCAGTCCCGTCGGCCCAACAACCTTGCTGCCGCCGCCAAACGTATACGTCGGCTCCGAGCCGACGCGGTTCACGCCGGCCACATACATCCCATTTTCGAATGCGCGCGCCGTGATATAGGCGTTCCACTCGGCCATGTGCTCGGTCTCCCAGTCACCCAGGACGCAGAGCAGGTCGGCGCCGGCCAGCGCATAGCTGCGGGCCACTTCGGGGAACGTCAGATCCCAGCCGATCATCAGCCCTACCATCGCCTGCTCATCCTTCTCCATGAGCATCACCGGGTAGCGATAGCCGCCGCGAAAGGCCAGGCGCTCCCAACCGCGCAGGTGAATCTTGTGATACTTGTCGACCACCTCGCCATTGGGATCGATCAGCACGGCCGCGTCATAGATAACGCTTTCCACCTTCTTGCGCTCAACCATGCCAAAGGCAATGTATGTGTTGAACTGCTTGGCCTGGTTGGCGAGCAGGTTGACGCTGTGGCCCGGAATGGTTTCGGCCAGTTCAGTGAAACGCACGCCACACTCATAGCCCGTCGTCACCAACTCGGGGAAAAGGATCAGGTCAACGCGTTCTTTGGCGCCTATCTCTTCCACCAGATCAACCATACGTTGCAGGTTATCTTCCACTTCATTCAGTTTTGGCTCCATTTGTACCAGCGCAATAGACATTTCTCGTGCCATTCTCTTCCTCCCTCATCAACGACTACGCGCAGTATACACGCCAGCAGCCTGCTGGTCAAGTAGAAATATAAGGCAAATCCTGTGAAAATACAAAGCTTGACTTTGGCGGCCATCGCCTTTATACTTGCCGCGCATGCAACGGAAGCACGCAATACCGTTCACTCAATCGCACATCGAGGAGCAAAGACGTGACCACCTGGCAAACATATCTGGACGCACAATCTGATCGCTTCATGATTGAGTTGTTGGACTTTCTACGAATCCCCAGCATCTCGTCGCTGTCCGAAAACGCGGCCGACGTGCAGCGCGCCGCCCAATGGGTGGCAAGCCGCATGACTGCGGCCGGCATCGAGAAGACGCAAATTCTCCCTACCGGCGGGCATCCGGTTGTCTACGGCGAATGGCTGCACGCTCCCGGCAAGCCCACGATCCTGATATACGGGCATTTCGACACGCAACCCGTCGATCCACTCAACCTCTGGTCATCGCCGCCCTTCGAGCCGGTCATCAAAGATGGGCGTATCTATGCCCGCGGCGTCTCCGACGACAAAGGCAACATGTTCGTCCCGATTCTCGCCTTTGAGGCGCTGCTGAAGAGCGAGGGCAAGCTCCCGGTCAACGTCAAATTCTGTTTCGAGGGGCAAGAAGAGATCGGCAGCCCACAGCTTGCGGCGTTCGTCGCGGCGCAGCGCAAACTGCTGGCCTGCGACCTGGTGCTCAGCGCCGATGGCGGCCAGTGGAGCGAGGATCGCGGCCTGCTGCTGCTGGGACTGAAAGGCATCTGCACGACCGAAATCACAATCAAGGGCGCCAAGGGTGATCTGCACTCCGGCGTCTACGGCGGCGCCGTGCAGAACCCATTGCATGCCGCGGCGGCGCTGCTGGCGTCGATGCGCAGCGCAACGGGCAAGATTCTCGTTGACGGCTTCTACGACGAGGTTGTGCCCCTCTCCGACGAAGACCGCAGGCGTTTTGCCGAGATTCCCTTCAGCAAGAAGAAGTATCAGGACGATCTGGGCATTCCGGCTGTCTTCGGCGAGGCGGGTTACAGCACGTATGAGCGCGCCTGGGCGCGCCCGACGCTGGAGGTCAATGGTATGTGGGGCGGCTTCCAGGGTGAGGGGGTTAAGACCGTGCTGCCCAACGAGGCGCACATCAAAATCTCCTGCCGCCTGGTCGCCAACCAGGAACCGGCCACGATTCTCAAGCTGATCACGGCGCACGTCGAGAGGCACACGCCAAAGGGTGTGACGGTGACCGTCGCTCCTGGAGCGGCCGCATCGCTGCCCTACCTGATGCCTGCGGATCATCCCGGCAACCGCGCCGCTCTGGCTGTTCTGACTGAGCTGTACGGCAAGCCGCCCTACTACACCCGCATGGGAGGCAGCGTTCCCGTCTGCCCGCTGTTCCTCAAGAGCCTGGGCGCGTATACGGTCAGCTTCGGCTTCGGTCTTGAAGACGAGCAACTGCACGCTCCCGACGAGTTCTGGCGCGTGAGCAGCTTCACACGCGCGCAGAAGGCCTACTGCATGCTCTTGACCAAACTGGGCCAGGGGTTGAAATGACACAAGAGATACGCATTGGCTGCGCCGGATGGGAGATCACACGAGAGCATGCCGCGCGCTTTGCAGCCGGCGAGAGCCACCTGGAGCGCTATGCCACGCGCTTCACAGCTACAGAGATCAACTCGTCGTTCTATAAGCCGCACCGCCCGTCGACCTACGAATCGTGGGGATCGACAGTACCCGACAACTTTCGCTTTGCTGTCAAGGCGCCCAAGCAACTCACACACGTCAGCCGGCTGGCCGATCTGTCGTCGCTCAATTACTTCCTGGACGATCTCAGCCCGCTGGGCGACCGCCTGGGCCCAATCCTGTTGCAGCTTCCACCCGGCCTTGCCTTCGATGCTGAGCGCATTGCCTCGTTCTTGCTGGCCCTGCGCTTCCGCTACAAAGGCAACGTGGTATGCGAGCCGCGCCATTCGACGTGGTTCAGCGGCGAAGCCGACAAGCTGCTCGCGGAGCATCAGGTCGCGCGCGTGGCCGCCGACCCGGTAACGATCCCGGAGGCTGGACTGCCGGGCGGATGGAATGGCCTCGTCTACGTGCGTCTGCACGGCACGCCGCGCCTCTACTACTCTCGCTACAACGACGAATATCTGGACAAGCTAGCGCCGAAACTCACAGACTGGGCGCAGTCAGCCCCCGTCTGGTGCATCTTCGACAATACCGCTGAGGGCGCTGCCACGGTCAACGCGCTGGGCGTCATGGAACGGCTGGGGTTGGCAAAAACGGAATAGGACGCGGATAAGAAGAAAAGAGCCGCGGATTGGTAAGGAATAGGACGCGGATAAGAGCGAAAGAAGCCGCGGATTTTCACGGATCAACACGGATTGCTATTGTCGTTGGGCAGTTGACCAAGAAACCGTGTTCATCTGCGCAAATCCGCGGCTTCTTTCGTTCTTATCCGCGTCCCGTTTCCCTGTCCCTCAACACTGCAAAACTGTATTCATCTGTGAGAATCCGCGGCTTCTTTCGTCCTTATCCGCGTCCCGTTTCGATCTCTCTCAACACCGCCGCGAGGTCAGCAGGGAGAGGGCTGGAGAATTCGTGCGGCTCACCGTCGGAGGGCAGGCGGATACGCAGGCGAGTGGAGTGGAGAAACTGGCGGCTGAGGCCGGCCAGCGCCAGGCGCTGGCCATAGACAGGGTCGCCGGCAAGAGGGTAGCCGATGCTGGCAAAATGCACGCGAATCTGGTGCGTGCGTCCGGTGTACAGCAGCGCCTCGACCAGGGTGAAGTTGCCCACATAGCGCACAACACGGTAGCCGGTGCGCGCCGCGCGCCCCTCGGCTCTGATGGCCATGCGCTGGCGAAAGCGTTGGTCGCGGCCAATGGGAGCGTCGATCTCTCCGCTCGCCGGAGTCAGGTGGCCGTGCAGCAGCGCCAGGTAGGTCTTTTCGGTCGTGCGATCCTTGAACTGGCTATTCAGAAAGCGCAACGCGCGCTCGTTCTTGGCCACCACCAGTAAGCCCGACGTATCCTTGTCCAGCCGGTGCACAATGCCGGGACGGGTTGCGTCCTCTCCTACCGACACCATCTGCGGCGCGTGGGCGAGCACGGCGTTGACCAGCGTCCCCGAGGCATGCCCCGGCGCAGGATGGACGACCAGGCC